>CBFGXU010000019.1:0-23413 GCA_965652935.1 uncultured Nitrosomonas sp. | reverse complement strand
TTCCTTAATACCGCATGCTTTCAAAACATCACGAGGTTTCTGACTGCTATAGGCTTTGTCTGCATGAAAACGAACACCCGCTTGGATATCGGCTTTATCCAACAGACTCAGCAGTGGCTTACTGTCATGGCAATTGGTAGCGGTAGTGGTTGCCGCCAGCAATTCCTCAATGCCGTCCTCGGCCAGCCATTGACACCAGCACGTCAGGCTCGAGGGGTCAATGGGCGGCTCGGTCTGAATATAAACTACCAAAATTACCTTGAAAACATTATGAATAAAGGCTTGTAAGAATTATTCAAAGTCGTTTACTTACATTCATCTTGAAATTCTCATGGATAAATCCTATTATTAGCACTCATGGTCAATGAGTGCTAATATTCGTTCTTTAGAAATCTTAGCTGTCTACAAGATGAATTCGGGAAGAATATTGCATAAGTATTGGATTATTAATTTTTAAAGGAGAAGGCAGCATGAAAATTCGTCCATTGTACGATCGGGTGATTGTCAAAAGATTAGAAGATGAGCTTAAAACCGCATCAGGTATTGTTATTCCAGATAGTGCAGCAGAGAAACCCGATCAAGGTGAAATTTTAGCAATAGGAAAAGGCAAAGTGGGCGACGATGGAAAAGTTCGTCCGCTGGAAGTCAAGGTGGGCGATAAGGTATTGTTTGGCAAATATGCTGGACAGTCTGTAAAAGTTCAAGGGGAAGAACTTTTAGTCATGCGCGAAGAAGATATTATGGGCGTAATTGAAGGTTGATTTATTCATCCGGTTGACTGCTAAAAATATATTTTTAAGAAATTAGGAGAAGATTTATGTCAGCAAAAGAGGTAAAGTTTAGTGATTCAGCCCGCCATAGAATGGTAACTGGTGTTAATATTTTGGCCGATGCGGTAAAAGTAACACTTGGACCTAAGGGCCGTAACGTAATACTGGATCGTTCTTATGGCGCACCGACCATTACCAAGGATGGTGTTTCAGTTGCTAAAGAAATCGAACTGAAAGATAAGTTTGAAAATATGGGTGCCCAGATGTTGAAAGAAGTTGCCAGCAAAACATCTGATGTGGCTGGTGATGGTACTACCACTGCCACCGTATTAGCCCAAGCAATTGTTAAAGAAGGCATGAAGTATGTCGCTGCGGGTATGAATCCCATGGATCTCAAGCGTGGTATTGATAAAGCAGTTAGTGTTGCCGTTGATGAATTGAAGAAACTTTCAAAGCCATGTGCAACAGCTAAGGAAATTGCTCAGGTTGGCAGTATTTCTGCGAATTCTGATACTGAAATAGGCAAGATTATTGCCGATGCAATGGATAAGGTCGGCAAGGAAGGTGTAATCACTGTAGAAGACGGCTCAGGATTACAAAATGAACTGGAAGTGGTTGAAGGTATGCAGTTTGATCGTGGTTATCTGTCACCTTATTTTGTAAGCAGCGCGGAAAAGCAAATTGCGCTACTGGAAAATCCTTTTATCCTACTGCATGATAAAAAAATTTCTAACATACGTGACTTGTTACCGGTATTGGAGCAGGTAGCCAAAGCGGGCAAGCCATTATTGATTATTGCAGAAGACGTAGACGGTGAAGCACTTGCAACACTGGTTGTTAATAATATTCGTGGTATTCTCAAAACCTGTGCCGTTAAAGCACCGGGCTTTGGTGATCGTCGCAAAGCCATGCTGGAGGATATCGCAATTCTAACCGGCGGTACCGTGATTGCTGAAGAAGTTGGCTTATCGTTAGAAAAAGCTACACTGAATGATCTGGGGCAGGCTAAGCGAGTAGAAGTTGGTAAAGAAAACACGACAATTATTGATGGTGCTGGTGATGCAGGCAATATTGAAGGTCGTGTTAAACAGATTCGCACTCAAATAGAAGAAGCTACCAGTGACTATGATAAAGAAAAGCTGCAGGAACGGGTCGCTAAACTTGCAGGTGGTGTGGCGCTTATTAAAGTCGGTGCTGCGACTGAAGTGGAGATGAAAGAGAAAAAAGCTCGCGTAGAAGATGCATTACATGCTACCCGTGCAGCCGTCGAGGAGGGTGTTATTCCGGGAGGTGGTGTGGCGCTGCTACGTACTATTCCAGTTGTCAAAAATACCAAAGGGGATAACCATGATCAAGATGCAGGTATTAAGATTGTTTTACGTGCTCTTGAGGAACCGTTACGGCAAATTGTAACCAATTGCGGTGATGAGCCATCCGTCGTTGTCAATAAAGTAGCCGAAGGTAAGGGTAATTTTGGTTACAATGCAGCTACCAGTGAATATGGGGATCTCGTAGCAATGGGTGTTTTAGACCCTACAAAAGTTACGCGCTCTGCTTTACAAAATGCAGCCTCAGTTGCAAGCCTGATGTTAACCACAGACGCCATGGTTGCAGAACTGCCTAAGGAAGATACTGCCGCCGCTGGTGGTATGGGCGGTATGGGTGGCATGGGTGGCATGGGTGGCATGGATATGTAATGTTGTAGTATTAGTATCACACAATATCCAAAAACTACCCATATAAAAAAACAGACTACCGGTGTTCTGCTGGGGGTCTGTTTTTTTTGTTTCTGAATGATAAATAAGTACTTATATGTGCTTTTATTTTTTTCTCTCGAAATACTTTATCATGATAAATTTCAACCATGAATAAATTAGAAAGCTATTCACCATCAAGGGATCTTCTTAAAGATCGTGTAATTCTTATCACCGGTGCTGGGCAAGGACTGGGCCGTGTTGCGGCATTAACTTATGCAAATTATGGCGCAACAGTAATCTTACATGGGCGCAGGGTGGAAAAATTAGAGCGCGTCTATGATGAAATTGAAGCCATGGGTAAAGAACAAGCGCTTATTTATCCGCTTGATTTGGAGCATGCTGAAGATAAGGATTTTATAGTAATTACTCAAGCCATAGCACAACAATTAGGGCGGCTAGATGGAATTTTGCATAATGCTGCATTTTTATATGGCTTGAGTCCCTTGGAAAATCAAACTATTGAACAATGGCAAGCCATGATGCAGGTTAATTTGATTACTCCTTTCGCCTTAACTAAAGCATGTCTGCCATTGCTGAAAATGGCTCCTGATGCCAGCGTGATTATGACATCGAGTTCTCATGGACAACAACCGTCAGCATATTGGGGAGGCTTTACTGTGGCGAAAGCAGGCATTGAAGCTTTGGCGAAAGTTCAGGCTGATGAATGGGAAAACATGTCAAATTTGCGAATCAATGTCATTGTGCCTGGCATAGTTAATTCGCCACAGCGTGCAAAAACTCATCCGGGCGAGGTCAAGCAAAAAATGCGGCAACCAGAAGATCTAATGCCAACTTATTTATATTTGATGGGACCAGATAGTAGAGGAATCAGTGGACAGACAGTATTTTGCCAGAGTAATGAATGATCTGGCTGCGGTAAGTGGGATTAAAAGGTATAATTACTTAAGATAAAAATAAATCAAAATGCGAAAGTGGCGGAATTGGTAGACGCACCAGATTTAGGTTCTGGCGCCGAAAGGTGTGGGGGTTCGAGTCCCCCCTTTCGCACCAATTATATTATTGCAGAACTATCTTATTCGATAAATATCATATACGGATGGTGGGCTGCGATTTGAAAAATAGTTAATCAGTCAGGAATTTTAATGGGATTAAATGTAGAAAACCTTAGTGCATTGGAACGTCGCTTTGATATTACAATTCCTCTAGAAAAATTGCAGGGCGAGATTGAGAATCGCCTAAAACGTTTAGTAAGGACGACTAAATTACATGGTTTCCGTCCTGGAAAGGTTCCTCTTAAAATAATTACACAAATGTATGGCACGCAAGTTCAGCAGGATGTTTTGAATGATGCAGTTCATAAGGAGTTTACGGATACCATCAAGGAATTGAATCTGCAGGTTGCCGGCTATCCACGCATTGAAGCGAAATCGTTAAACGACAATGATACCTCTTACACATTCAGTGCGACATTCGAAGTATATCCTGAAATTGTTATTGGAGATTTAAGCACACAAAGTATAGAGCGGCCTAATGTACAAATAAGCGATGTAGATATTGATAAGACGCTGGAAATGATCCGTAAACAGCGTACGGTTTATGAACCAGTCACACGTTCAGCAAAGAAAGGTGATCGGGTCATGATCGATTATCATGGGGTTATTGATGGCAATGATTTCCCGGGTGGAAAAGCTAAAGATATTCAATTGATCCTGGGTGAGGGAAAATTTCTTAAAGATTTTGAAGCTTCGCTTATGGGGATGAGGGTAGGGAATAGTAAATCATTTGAAGTTGTTTTTCCAGAAGATTATCATGGTAAGGAAATTGCTGCAAAAACTGCTATATTTGAAGTAAAACTCAATGAACTTGAAGCACCTGTAGTGCCGGATGTGGATGCTGACTTTGCTAAATCACTCGGTATTCCCGATGGGGATACCAAAAAATTGCGCGAAGGCATTCAGCGGGATCTGGAACATGAAGTTTCGAAGCGAATCAGATCAAAGATCAAAGAACAAATCATGCAGTTGTTATTGGATACGACCCAGATTGAAGCGCCCAGTGTTTTAATTAATCAGGAAATAGGACGATTAATGCAGAACGCAAAAAGTAATCTCGAAGCGCGCGGGATGAAAACTAAAGAAATTTCTTTTACGCCTGATCATTTTAAAGAAAAAGCAGAATATCGAGTCAAGTTAGGTTTGATTCTGGCAGAACTTGTAAAAGTGCATGGGCTCAAAGCCACACGCGAGCAGGTTCGTAGCATAATAGAAGATGCAGCGCAGAGTTATGAAAACCCTGAGCAAGTGATCAAATGGCATTATGCTTCTTCAGAGCGTCTGCAAGAAGCCGAATCATTGGCATTGGAAGAGAATGTGGTAAATTGGGCACTTAACAAAATAAATTTAATCGATAAAACAGTAACATTTGATGAGTTGATGGGGATATCCGCAAATGACGCAACTATTTGATAACCTGCGTGATCTAGAACCCAGGAATTTGGGTCTAATTCCTATGGTAATAGAAACGAGCGGGCGGGGCGAGCGTGCTTATGATATTTATTCGCGCTTATTAAAGGAAAGGGTAGTATTTTTGGTGGGTCCTGTCACGGAAGTTAGTGCAAACTTGGTTGTTGCGCAGTTTCTATTTCTGGAGTCCGAAAATTCAGAAAAAGATATTCACTTTTATATCAATTCCCCTGGTGGCATGGTATCTGCCGGCTTAGCCATTTATGACACTATGCAATATATTAAGCCAGATATAAGTACTTTATGCGTTGGTCAGGCAGCAAGTATGGGAGCGCTATTATTAGCTGCAGGAGCAAAAGGAAAACGTTACTGTTTGCCAAATTCACGTGTAATGATTCATCAGCCACTGGGTGGTTTTCAAGGACAAGCTTCTGATATTGAAATTCATGCACGCGAAATCTTATTTCTGAAAGCTCGTTTGAATGAGATTATGGCAAAACATACAGGACGCCCCGTGGCGGATATAGAAAAAGATACCGATCGTGATAATTTCATGAGTGCAGCTGAATCAGTAGAGTATGGCTTGGTTGATGCTGTATTAGCGCAAAGGGATGAAAGTCCAAATTAAATAAATGCTTATAAAATTTTTAAGCAGGGTCTTTAACTCAATTATTATGGGATAGAAATATGCCAGACAAAGCTAGTGGCGAGAAACTTCTTTATTGTTCCTTTTGCGGCAAAAGCCAGCATGAAGTAAGAAAACTTATCGCAGGCCCTTCTGTATTCATTTGCGATGAGTGTATCGATTTATGTAATGATATCATTCGGGAAGAAATGCAAGGTGATGAAGGAACGAAACTGGTTAAGTCAACTTTGCCTGTACCTCGTGAAATTTGTCAAATCCTTGATCAATATGTAATCGGACAAGAATCAGCAAAAAAAATACTTTCAGTCGCAGTTTATAATCATTACAAGCGTCTGAGGAATGTGGTAAAGACAGGCGAAACAGATGATATTGAACTTTCAAAGAGCAATATTCTGCTCATAGGACCGACGGGTTCAGGTAAGACACTGCTTGCACAGACTTTAGCCCGGCTTTTGGATGTGCCTTTTATTATTGCTGATGCTACAGCCTTAACTGAAGCAGGTTATGTGGGTGAGGATGTGGAGAATATTATTCAGAAATTGCTTCAGAAATGTAATTATGATGCTGAGAAGGCACAGCGTGGCATTGTGTACATCGATGAGATCGATAAGATCTCACGCAAATCGGATAATCCATCCATCACGCGTGATGTGTCAGGGGAAGGTGTACAACAAGCACTACTGAAATTAGTAGAAGGCACTATTGCGATGGTTCCTCCTCAGGGGGGGCGAAAACATCCTAATCAGGAATTTATTCAAGTAGACACCACGAACATTTTGTTTATTTGTGGCGGTGCATTTGATGGTCTTGACAAAATAATCAGAGCGCGTACCGAGAAAGGTGGAATCGGCTTTGGGGTTGATGTGAAAAGCCCTAATAAGAAAGATATTAATAAGGTTTTACAGCAGGTAGAACCAGAAGATTTAGTTAAATTTGGTTTGATTCCTGAATTTGTTGGGCGTCTGCCTGTGGTCGCAACACTAGAAGAGCTCAATGAAGCTGCATTAATTCAGATTTTGACAGAGCCTAAGAATGCGCTTGTCAAACAATACTGGAAGATGTTCAATATGGAAGGTGGTGTTGAGCTCGAATTTCGAGAGCCAGCTCTCAAAGCAATTGCAAGAAGAGCTTTGACGCGTAAAACGGGTGCGCGCGGTTTGCGATCAATTCTGGAAGAAGTTCTATTAGATATTATGTATGATCTTCCATCATTGGAAAACATTTCTAAAGTGGTTATTGACTATAATTCAGTCAATGACGATATTAAACCCATATTAATTTTCTCAGATCAGCCAAAAATTGCTAAACGCTCCAAGTAATTGGTCAATAATAATGATCTGTTAGAATCAATGAGAATAAAGTTCGTATTTATTCTTCTATTTGGATAGTTTTCGTTTGATAGAGATGTGCTAGTGTGTAGCTTACATGACTTTACCTTGAATTTCTGATTGATGTACATACTTTATAAACGAGTTGTAAAATTTTGTAGATGAGTAATATGACCTCTTTAAATAATATTTCTGAACAATTGATATTGCCGCTTTTACCGTTACGTGATGTGGTTGTTTTTCCACATATGGTTATTCCGTTATTTGTGGGAAGACAGAAATCTATTAAAGCACTTGAGCTTGCAATGGAATCGAATAAAAGCATTCTACTTGTTGCTCAGAAAATTGCATCTAAAGATGATCCTGCGCCTGGGGATCTCTATGATGTTTGTAGTGTTTCAAGTCTGTTACAAATGCTGAAGCTACCCGATGGTACCGTTAAGGTCCTGGTAGAGGGTAATTATCGTGCTCGTATTCTGGAATTGATTGATTCTGAAACCCATTTTTCTGGCAGAGCGTTGCAAGTCTCGACTGATATAAACAACAATTCCGAGGCAGAAGCGATGCGGCGCGCTATTCTGACCCAATTCGATCAATATGTGAAACTGAATAAAAAAATTCCACCCGAGATTATTACTTCGCTCAGTGGCATAGATGATGCAGGACGTCTGGCGGATACCATTGCTGCTTATTTGCCATTAAAACTTGAGCAGAAACAGGAAGTTCTGGAAATCTTTGATGTGTCCAAACGCCTAGAACATTTATTAGGATTATTGGAAACCGAACTCGATATCTTGCAAGTAGAAAAACGTATCCGAGGTAGAGTTAAACGTCAGATGGAAAAGAGTCAACGTGACTATTACCTTAACGAACAAGTAAAAGCCATTCAGAAAGAATTAGGTGAAGGTGAAGATGGTGCGGATATTGAGGAAATTGAGAAAAAAATAAAAGCTGCTCAGATGCCTAAAGAGGCACATGCTAAAGCTGAATCAGAATTAAAAAAACTTCGTTTAATGTCCCCCATGTCTGCGGAAGCTACAGTAGTGCGTAATTATATTGACGCACTCGTGGCTTTGCCGTGGAAAAAGAAAAGCAAAATCAGTCATGATCTAAAAGCCGCGGAAGCAGCACTTGAGAAGGATCATTATGGCTTGGAAAAAGTAAAGGAGAGAATTGTTGAATATCTGGCTGTTCAACAACGGGTAGACAAATTAAAAGCACCTATTCTTTGTCTCGTAGGCCCTCCAGGTGTGGGGAAAACTTCACTAGGACAATCCATTGCACGTGCTACAAATAGGAAATTTATACGTATGTCACTGGGTGGGGTGCGAGATGAGGCTGAGATTCGCGGCCATCGGAAAACCTATATCGGATCAATGCCAGGCAAGATCTTGCTTAATATGAGTAAGGTAGGCGTTAAGAATCCCTTGTTCTTACTTGATGAAGTAGACAAAATGGGTATGGATTTCCGTGGAGATCCGGCATCTGCCCTATTGGAAGTTCTTGATCCAGAACAAAATAATGCATTTGTAGATCATTATATTGAAGTGGAATACGATTTATCTGATGTCATGTTTGTGGCAACTGCCAATACACTCAACATACCCCCGGCGTTGCTTGATCGTATGGAGGTAATTCAATTATCAGGATATACAGAAGACGAGAAGCTGAATATAGCCACGCGTTATTTATTAACTAAACAGATGCAGAATCATGGTCTGAAGGAAAATGAACTAATTGTTTCAAATTCAGCGCTTCAGGATATCACTCGCTACTACACCAGGGAAGCTGGTGTCCGGGCAATGGAAAGGGAAATTTCAAAGATTTGCCGGAAAGCTGTGAAAGCGATGTTGCTTAAGAAAGGAAAGAGCAAAGTAGTTGTTACATCGCGTAATCTGGACAAGTTCTTAGGGGTGAGACGCTATACGTATGGTGTCGCTGAAGAAAAGAATCAGGTTGGACAAGTGACTGGTTTGGCTTGGACTGAAGTTGGTGGTGAACTATTGACTATTGAGTCTGTTGTATTGCCAGGAAAAGGAAAAACCATCACTACGGGCAAATTGGGTGAAGTGATGCAGGAATCTATTCAGGCTGCGCTGTCTGTAGTTCGAAGTCGATCCCACTCATTGGGTATACCTGAAGATTTCTATCAAAAAAATGATATTCATATCCATCTCCCAGAAGGTGCAACGCCCAAGGATGGACCAAGTGCAGGTATTGGAATTTGTGTCGCCATGGTATCGGTTCTCACAAATATTCCTGTGAGAGCGGATGTGGCTATGACCGGCGAAATTACCTTGCGAGGAGAGGTTCTTCCCATAGGAGGCTTAAAGGAAAAATTATTAGCTGCTCATCGTGGTGGTATTAAAGTAGCGATTATTCCCGAAAAAAATGTAAAGGATTTAACCGATATTCCTGCAAATGTAAGAAATCAGCTGACTATATATCCTGTTAGATGGATAGATCAGGTGCTTGATTTAGCATTGGAACATAAACCAGAGCTGCTTCCTGTTTCCATTGCACAGCCTTCTTTGCAACCAAATGCTGAAGATAAGCTAATAGAAAATGTGATCAAGCACTAAGGTTTTGTTTTTAAATATTTAATGGTATTTCAAATAGATTTATTCTCGAAGTAATGCTTTCAGGGTGAATAATAGCTTATCTTGGGATAGGCGGCATATACTGCCAATTATTTTAGGCTAACTGTGAGTTCTTCTTTGGATAAGAGTTTGAGAATTTTTAAGGCAGAATTAGATATCACAAATTTTTAAATTTATCTCTAATAACCCCACTGCTAGATGTGCATCATATCTTAGCTGCTGTAACATATACGCGCGATCTTCACTCAGAATCGCGCGTATTATGATGTAAACGAAATTAGCCTAATACGAAACTGCTGGTCCTTCAACCCAGTTACAATCTGAAATCAGACACATACCGCCAAATTTCTTCATCGCTGGCCTCAATTCACTGAGTAACCTTAGCGCCTGATCTTCTTTACAGGCTAGAACAACCATAACATTCTCCTGTTCCAGCAAAACATCATCAGGATCCCGCACACCACGCGAGCCGTAACCGCCTACATTTTTGAGAAGAGTATATCCACGTATTTTGTTTTTTTCTATCAATTCCATTAACTGATCAAGCTGTTCTATTCCGATGACGATCTCGAATCTTTTCATTGCGATTGTGTTATCCATAAATTTTCTTCCAAAAAGGTTAGATAATCATTAAATAAAATTTACTAGTTTCTATACTGGGATGCTATGAAACCAATGCGACATCTCCCAGTAAATCGGTACACCAACGAATATATTAAAAGGGAAAGTCACACCGAGCGAAGCCCCTATTGAGAGCGCAGGATCCGCGTCTGGTACGGCAATCCGCATAGCTGCAGGTGCAGCGATATAGGAGCAGCTAGCGTACAAGACGGCCAATAACATGGTACCACCTTCTGATAAGCCAAATAACCAGCCTAGATAAGCACCGAAGAGTCCAGCCGTTAACGGGAACAAGATACCAAATGCGATGATGAAAACACCTTTTTCCATAACTGCTTTTAACCTTGATGCAGCCAGCAAGCCCATTTCCAGCAGAAAGAAGGCCAGCACACCCATAAATAAATCCATGAACATTTTGTCTAGCGGCGACACAAGTTTCACTACCCCGGCGTAATAACCAATAATCACGCCCGCTATCAATAAATAAAGGCTTGTACCGGTCAGGATTTCGTGCATCAATTTGCCCCATTTGGTTTTTTCGCCGCTAGCACCCGCACGTGCCAGAATCGTGCCGGTTACCAGTGCGGGTATCTCCATCAGCGCCATAATCAGTACCATATAGCCTTCGGAATACTCATCCTTTGCAGCCAGAAAGGCTACACCGACAGCGAAAGTCACTGCACTTACCGAGCCATAGTGGGCAGAGATAGCGCCCGCATCAGCTTGCGTGAATTTACCAATGAATCTTAATATCGGATAAGCCGTCAGCGGAATCAGCGCCGCTAAGATAACCATAGAAACAGCGATAGGCAACACCTCCATGATTTCGTACTTGGCCATTGATACTCCGCCTTTGAAGCCGATGGCAATCAATAGAAAGAGGCTCAAACTCTTATATAAAGCCTCCGGTATTTTTAGATCGGATTTGATTACACCTGCCAAAACCCCAAATACGAAAAACAAAACTACTGGTTGTATAGTCGTCATTCAATACTCCCCTCTTTACCTGAATATATATAAATTATAAATTTTGCTTATAGAAAAATTCTTTACTTATCGCAGTCCGCTCAAAGTGTCGTGAATCGGATAAAAAATTGCCCGAATGATTTCAGCAAAAAGAAGAATAAATAACCTAAGTTTTTATCTGAAACCCTACGAAACTCTAAGGATCAAAACGTTAACATAAGAAATGTGAAGAATTCGTGAAGTATAAAAATACTATCAATCAAATGATTAAGGGAAGGTAATATGAAAAGTTGTACCTTTGCCAGGGGTACTCTCTACTTCGATGAGCCAGCCATAATGATCACAGATCCTCTTGACAATAGCCAATCCGATTCCCAATCCCTCCCCTTGCGTGGCGCCGCGAAAAAAACGCTCATAAAGTAATGGAAAGTAAGCCGGTTCAATTCCAATGCCTGAATCTGAAATTGATAATCGATGATTATTATACTCAACGCGGATAAACCCCTTTTCAGTATACTGCACAGCATTGCGAAGTAAATTCATCAATGCGGTATGGAGAGCTTGACGATTGAGGATTACAGTGACGGAAGGGGCAATGCTGACTTCAAAATCCAGTTTTTTTCGGTACATTTCTGAGCATATTGGCTCAACAGCATCAAAGACACATTCGGCGATAGCTACAGGTTCCATTACCCCTAGCGCTTGTTCTCGTGCCAGAAATAATAAAGCCTGTAACTGCTCTCCCATACGCGTAGCTGCAGCTTCAATCATTTTTATTCGATGATGCACTCTGCTTGGCAAATCAGACTCTGCGACTAACAATTCACAACTGGTTAGAATGGTGGTAATCGGCGTTCTTAATTCATGGCTGATATTAGCAGTGAATTCCTGTTCTCGCTGAAGCATGCGTTTAATGCGATTTTGATAATCATCCAGTGCTCTCGCAAGCTGTGCCACTTCTTCATCCATATCGGGGTGGGTCAGCAGTCCAACCTGAATATCTCCAGGGGCCAGTAAATTGACTCGTTCAGCTAAATCGGTTACTTGCTTAACCAATATCCCGGCGAGAAGATAGCCAACTCCAAATGCGATGGCAACTACGGCCACCCAGGATAATAGAATGAGCAATCTCAGCTTGCTTAATCGTTGTTGATGAAGCGCTATCCGATAAGCAACCAGGAACCTCACTTCATCAATATTCTGTACTAAAACATGAAAATCCGCAGAGCCATAGTTAATGCGATGATGACCAGAATTCAAACCCCTTAAATAAGCAGGGATTTGTAATTCATCATCCATATCATGGATAACATAACTTTTAAGATGTGAGCCAACTTGAGATATAAAGTCAGAATGCCTCTGATAGCGATGAACAAGATGATCCATTTCCATTCTGATCACCTGCTCGATGTGAGCTTCTTCGATATTATCGGAAGCAAAATAGAGAATAATGCAAAGCGTTCCAACAATAAAGATACTGAATGTCGCTAGTGTTATGGCAACACGATAGCGCAGACTGTGTTCAATCGGAAATGTGCGCACGAGAAGTTAAGCAATAACCAAGACCATGGACAGTTTCGATGGGATCGTAACCACCCGCTTTTGTCAGTGCGCGCCGTAAAATGTGCATATGGCTGCGCAGTGTATCACTTGTTTCCTGGACATCTTCCCACGCTTCCAATTCAAGTTCTTCACGACTGAATACCCTGCCGGGTTCACTCATCATCAGCGCCAATAAACGAATGCACTTGGGCGGAAGCTTCACATTTTGGTTCTCGAACCGAATAGAAAGTGTTTTAGGATCAAAAGAAAGTTTGTCAAATTCCAACTTACGACTGGCAACTTTACCGATATGTCTTTTATGCAGCGCTAACAAGCGAGCCTCGACTTCTTTTAAGGCAAAGGGTTTGATGAGGTAGTCATCGGCTCCCTGCTCAAAACCAGCCAGCTTATCTTCCAGTGTGTCGCGGGCTGTTAACATCAGAATCGGTGTATCAATCTGTGATTCTTGTCGTAGCTTACGGCACAGAGTCATTCCGTTCATGCCTGGCAAGCCTAAATCGAGCAGGATCGCATCAAATCGCTGTGTTACAGCAAGATGAAGCCCAGCGACACCATTCGCAGCAGCATCTGCGCTATGTCCGCGTGATTCTAGAAAATCATAGAGGTTAGCTGCGATGGCCAGATCATCTTCAATAATCAGTATATGCATGAGATTATCCGATAATTCAAATTCTCTTAAGTTCTCATTGAGTGAAATCTAGGACTTAATGAGTGAACAGCTTCCACCAGAGCAGCCGCATTTTCGGGCGGCGTAAACTGAGAAATGCCATGTCCCAGATTAAATACATGACCACTGCCGTTACCATAACTGGTAAGTATCTTATCAACTTCTGAAGCGATGACTTCGGGTGAAGCAAAAAGTACTGAAGGATCAAGATTACCCTGCAGAGCAACTTTATTTCCTACTCGACGACGTGCTTCACCAATATCGATTGTCCAATCTAAGCCGACAGCATCGCAACCAATATTCGCAATGGCTTCCAACCATAAACCACCACCTTTGGTAAAAACAATACTTGGCACTTGCATGCCATCCTGTTCGCGTTTTAACCCAGCAATAATCTGCTGAATATAGCGTAATGAAAATTCCTTATAAGCTGCATCAGAAAGTGTGCCGCCCCACGTGTCAAAAATCATTACGGTCTGTGCGCCGGATTCTATTTGTGCATTAAGATAGGCTGTCACGGCTTTTGCATTTACATCAAGGAGGTGGTGCAACAACTTAGGGCGTTGGTACAGCATGGTTTTTATTTCGCGAAATTCAGTACCGCCACGACCTTCCACCATGTAGCAGGCAAGTGTAAAAGGGCTACCTGAGAAACCAATCAGCGGTACCCGATTATCCAGCGCGGTGCGAATTTCTGAAACAGCGTCCATCACATAGCGCAATTCTGTATCGGGATCCGGAATTTTCAAGGCACGAATTTCTTTTTCCTCACGCAATGGACGTTCAAACATGGGCCCTTCACCCTGTGAAAAGTACAACCCTAACCCCATGGCATCAGGAATTGTCAGAATATCCGAAAATAATATTGCTGCATCCAGCGGAAAGCGCGCCAGTGGCTGCAATGTCACTTCAGTAGCAAAAGTGGGATTCTTGCATAACGAAAGAAAATCGCCTGCACGAGCCCGGGTTGCATTATACTCCGCCAAATATCTGCCTGCCTGACGCATAAGCCAGACTGGTGTGTATTCAACTGGCTGCTTCAGCAAGGCGCGCAGTAATGTATCATTTTTAAGTATCGTCATTAAAATAAGCCTATATCTCTTGTTGTTTTTTTTAAAAGGCTGCCATTAAGCAAAAATTAACCTTTTTCTAAGTAATCATATTACCAGCGAATAACCATTCAGGCTATTACCGATGTGGCAGAGAAGCACCACAATTACCTGAAATGGATTCCAGGCCAAAAATAAAGAAAATTTAGTTTTCAGCAATTGTAAACAAGCGCTGATATTCTTTAATTGCATAGCGATCAGTCATGCCAGCAATATAATCAGCAATCACCGGATGCCCTTCCTGCTTAAACTTTTTCTGATATTCGGCAGGCAGCAATTGGATTTCCGAGCTAAAAGCCGCAAATAAGCTCTGTATCGTATGACGTGCTTTATTGCTCATACGCACGACGCGAAAATGGCGATATAGATTGTCATGTAAGAATTTTTTTAATTCCTGCTGTTCTTTTTTTATCTGCAAGCTAAAACCGATCAGTGGTGGCGCACTACATACAGCAGCCAGGCTATCAATACCCGCATTCTTGATATTGAGAGTGCTTTGCTGGGTTAGGTCAGTAACTAATGTATTGATCATACTGCGAATAGTTTCATAAACCAGACGACGTTCTGAGAGAGTTGGATAATTCTTTTTTACTTGTGTTAAATGGCGCGAGAAAATAGCAACTTGCTCCATTTGATTCAGAGTAATCAGACCTGAGCGCAGGCCATCGTCCACATCATGATTATTGTAGGCGATCTCATCTGAGAAATTTGCCAGTTGCGCTTCCAAAGAAGGTCTTTTATGCTGTAAAAAGCGCTCTCCAAGTTCGCCCAGTTTTTCTATATTTTTCTTGGCAACATGCTTGAGTATGCCTTCCCGCGTTTCATAACAGAGATTAAGACCATTAAAAGCCGCGTATCGTTCTTCTAGCACATCCACCACCCGCAAGGATTGAAGGTTATGCTCAAAACCGCCGTAATCTCTCATGCATTCATTCAATGCATCTTGGCCGGCATGTCCAAATGGTGTGTGTCCCAGGTCATGCGCAAGGGAAATCGCTTCGACCAGATCTTCATTCAAACACAGGTTTCTTGCAATGGACCGTCCTATTTGTGCAACTTCCAGGCTATGTGTCAGGCGAGTGCGAAACAAGTCCCCTTCGTGATTCACAAAAACTTGGGTTTTGTATTCCAAGCGCCGAAAGGCTGCAGAATGGATAATTCGATCCCGATCACGCTGAAACTCACTGCGGCCGGCAGGTAATTCCTCATGAATCCTGCGTCCCCGTGAATTAAGAGAAGATACGGCATACACAGCCAGCTTATTCATCAGTCATGCAAGCCAATAACGTCTCAATGAGGAGTGCTGGCGGAATATCTGCCCGCATCATTGCCTCACCAATACGGTTCAGAAGGATAAAGCGCGTTTTGCCCGCATCCACTTTCTTGTCCAGCGTCATCAATTGCAAATATTTTTCTGGCGGCATTTTAGGGGCAGCAACCGGTAAACCGGCTTGTATAAAGATCTTGCGTATACGGTTGACATCTCCTTCACTGATCAGCTTCATACGGCGGGATAGTTCAGCTGCCAGTACAGTGCCAGCTGCCACAGCTTCCCCATGTAACCAGACACCATAGCCCATTCCATTTTCTATGGCATGACCGAACGTATGGCCCAGATTCAGCAAAGCGCGTATCCCTTTTTCCTTTTCATCGGCGGCGACTATTTCAGCTTTGTTCTCACAACTGCGTTGAATCGCCTCATTCAGCGTCACAGGGTCACGTGCCAATAAACGATGCATATTTTGTTCCAGCCAGTCAAAAAAGGCCGGATCACGAATTAATCCATATTTGATAATCTCAGCAAGACCTGCGCGCAATTCTCTATCAGGCAGCGTATTCAAAGTGGCGCTATCTGCCAATACCATGCGCGGCTGATAAAAGGCGCCAATCATATTTTTACCCAGCTGGTGATTAATGCCTGTTTTACCCCCTACTGAGGAATCAACTTGTGCCAGTAATGTCGTAGGTATCTGAATAAACGGTACACCGCGTAAATAAGTTGCCGCTGCAAAGCCGGTAAGATCCCCGATCACGCCACCGCCAAGCGCTAATATAGTGGTGTTTCTTTCACAGTGGTTTTGAAGCAGCGCATCAAAAATCAAATTTAATGTTTCCCAATTTTTATGGGCTTCACCATCGGGCAGAATAATGGGAACAGAAATAACACCCTGTTTTTCCAGTGCTGTGCGTAATTTCTCCAGGTATAGCGGGGCAACGGTTGTATTGCTTACGATGGCAACACGTTTTTGCGGCAAACAGGATAAGATCAAATCAATCCGTTCCAGAATGCCATGTCCTATATGTATCGGATAGCGACGTTTTTCAGAGGAAGGGGTGAAGTCTACCGAAATGGTTTGCATAATATTGGGGCTATCATGGGATTGAAAAAGATCAGGATTAATGGAAACTAACTTATTGATAAGTTTTTGTACCACATGGCGTACACCTTGTTTCCCGCTATCGATAATGATATGCGCAGTTTCGCAGTAATGAGCATCGCGCTGAATATAAAGTTCATTTATTCTTGCATATAAATTCTGGGTTTGAAGAAGAGGTCGATTTTTATCGTGCCGGGTACGACGATATAAATCATTAACTGATGCCCGCAAATAGATAACAATTCCACTCCGCTTCAGTAGCTGACGGTTCTCAGGATTCAATACTGCACCGCCGCCGGTAGCTAGAATGATGTTATCTTTCTTAACCAGATCAATCAGTACTTCAGATTCTCGTTTACGAAAGCCACTTTCACCTTCAATCTCGAATATCACTGGAATTTTTACACCCGTACGTTCCTGGATCTCATGATCAGAATCGATAAATTCTTTACCCAGAGAATTTGCTAATGCTCTGCCGACAGTGGTTTTGCCGGCGCCCATCATACCGATCAGAATAATATTGATATCTTCCAGTTTTTTCTGTATAGGCTGGAGTATTTTCGTTTTGCTTAAAGTCATACCTGAGATTGTAGCTGAATTGCCTGTCGGACTGATATCCCGCACTGCTGAAACTAGTCGTCTTGGGTATTTTTAATAGATTCTGAAAATAGGGCTGTTTCTTTTATTGCGTTTGTCCCACTTCCAAGTTGTGTAGGATGATGCTTTTTAACCAACCACGAAAAGAATAACGGCACAAATATTGTTGCAACAGTAGTTGCCATAATCATTCCACCAAAAACACCGGTTCCCATTGATTGCCGTGCCGCTGAACCAGCGCCGGTTGCTAGCACCAAAGGTACAACACCCAATATAAAAGCCATCGAAGTCATGACGATCGGCCGGAAACGAAGTTGCGCTGATTGAATGGCTGCCTGTGTAACATCGATACCTTGTTTCATTCTCTGGCTTGCGAACTCAACCAGCAGAATCGCATTTTTTGCTGTCAATCCGATTAGCGTGACCATACCTATCTGAAAATAAACGTCATTGGGCATATCGCGTAACAAAATCGCTATTAAAGCACCTACTATCGCAAAAGGAATGGCCATAATGACAGCCAACGGCAGCGCCCAGGTTTCAAATTGCGCTGCCAGAATCAAAAAAACCATCACGACGGCCAGACTGAAAGCAAAAATTGCTGCTGAGCCGATTTTTTTTTCCTGAAACGCAGCACCTGTCCAGGCGATCTGATAACCCGCCGGCAGTGTCCTGTCGGCAATACTTTCTATCAATTCAATCGCCTCACCGGAAGTGACACCGCTTGCGCTGCTTCCTATTATTTTGGCTGCTAGCAATCCATTGAATCGTTCCAGTTGCTCCGCGCCTACGATAGATTTTACTTTGCTCAATGCTGACAATGGAATCATGGCACCGGATTCTGAGCGGACATATACTTTTCCCAGATCCTCAGGTTTCATGCGATAGGCGGCTTCGGCCTGCAATTGCACGCGATATGTCCGGCCGGAGCGATTAAAATCGTTGACATAAAATGATCCCATGGTGCTTTGCAGTGCGGTATAAATATCCCCAACTGATACGCCTTGCGCAATGGCCTTGGTTTCATCTACTTCAACAAAGTATTGCGGAACCGATGATCTCAGAAAGGTATTGACCGTCGCCAATTTAGATTCCTGTCTCAGGGCTTGCACAAAATCATTCACCACAGCGGCTAATTGCGCGGTATCTGAATTTGCGCGGCTCTGGATGTAAAATTCGAATCCTCCGGTATTGCCCAAACCGCGAATGGCCGGTGGATTGAAAGCAATAGCCAAGCCGTCGGGTTGTTGCGTGCCGACCAGAGATAGCTTATTGACAATATCGGTAGCGGTGGTGGTGCGTTCTGACCAATCTTTCAAACGGACAAACAGGGTCGATACATTGGTTTTGTTACCACCACCAATAAAATCCAACCCATTGACCGCAAACTGAAAAGCCACAGCAGACTCTTTTGCCATCTCAGTATTAATGGCGCTTGCCGTTTGCATCGTTCTTGCAAGCGTTGCCCCATCGGGTAGTACTACCGCGGCAATGACATAACCTTGATCTTCCGGGGGAACAAAGCTTTCTGGAATATTTTTTAGCAGATAAATCAGGCCAGCGATCATTATCAAAAATATCAGTGCGCTTCTCATTGCGTGGCGAAGGCTCAAGCCCACCATGCCGACATAAAAACCGCGCAGATGCTCAAAGTTTTTATTAAACCAGGTAAAAAAAGGCGCTTGGCGATGAGCAGGCGTCAGTAACGACGCACATAAGGAAGGGGTCAATGTTAAGGCGACAATACCGGAGATAACGGCGGCTACAGCGACTGTTACCGCAAACTGCTGATACAGTGCCCCAGCCATGCCGCCCATAAAAGCAACGGGTATGAAAACGGCTGCCAATACCATCGTCATGGCCACAACCGCAGTGGATACCTGTTCCATTGCTTTGATGGCTGCCTCCATCGGTGGCAGTTTTTCCTGTGTCATTAAACGTTCAATATTTTCCAGCACAACGATCGCATCATCAACGACGATACCAATGGAAAGCACCATTGCAAAGAGGGTCAGGGTGTTGATCGAATAACCCAGCAGCCATAGTCCAGCAAAGGTACCAATCAAGGAAATCGGTATAGCGATGACTGGAATCAACGTAGCACGCCAATTCTGTAAAAACAGATAAACGACCAGGACCACCAGCAGCATGGCCTCTCCGAGGGTTTTTATCACTTCCCAAATGGATGCTTTAACAAACATGCTGGTGTCATAAGAAATCACGTATTGCACACCTTCGGGAAAATAATGTTTCAGCTCATTCATCCTGGCTTTTGCCACTGCCGCAGTTTCCAGCGCATTGGCGCCGGTGCGCAGGAAAATACCAACACCTAAGCCGGGTTCACCATTGAGTAATGTGCGGGTCGCATAGTCTTGCGCACCAAGTTCTATGCGCGCGACATCTTTGAGATAAAGCACGCCGTGTGGCCCGCCTGAGCGCAGGATGATATTTTCAAATTGCTCCGGTTCTAATAACCGGCCTTTGGCGGTGACGGTGTAGACCAATTGCTGATCAGCCAGTGCAGGTTCCTGACCAATTTTTCCGATCGCTTGCTGCGCATTCTGCGTTCGGATGGCATTTACGATGTCCGTAGTGATGATACCTAACTGTGCCATCCGGTCTGGCCGCAACCATATGCGCATGGAGTAATCCTGGGCACCGAAAATTCTCGCCTCACCAACGCCACTGATACGCCTTAAGTCATCCAGAATATAGCTCGTAATAAAATTGCTTATAAACAGCTGTGTATGCCTGGGATCTTTAGAAGTCACCGCAAAGACCAGTAACAGATCATTGGAGCGCTTTTGAATGGTGATACCCGTGCGTCTTACTTCGTCGGGTAAACGTGCCAATGCCGTATTGACTTCATTGCTGACATTGAAAGTGGCACGATCAATATCGGTTCCGATTTCAAATGTGATAGTAATTGTTAGCCGGCCACTTGAATCAGCACTTGAATTAAAGTACAGCAAGCCCTCAATGGCGCTGAGTTTTTCTTCAATCGGAGCGGCAACGGTTTTTATGATGGTTTCAGCACTGGCACCGGGAAAGGTCGCTGTCACGATGACAGTGGGGGGAGTTATCTTTGGATATTGTTCAATTGGTAATTGCGTAACAGCAGCCAATCCAGCGAGAACGATGATAATCGATAAAACTGAGGCAAAAATCGGTCGTACAATAAAAAATTTGACCATGTGCGTTCCGCTGTTTATTGATGAAACGGCATTTAATTATGAAGAGGGCGGAGTAGCGCGCAATTGAGGATCAACTACTTTGCCGGGCGTTAGTTTGATGAGATTGTCTACAACGACTTTGTCACCTGCATTCAAGCCATCCAGAATAACCCAATCTTTACCGATCCAGTCACCCGCAATGACAGGGCGCTGGATGACCTCATTATTTTCATTGATGACATAAACATACCTGTTCAGATCCGAAGTCAGTACAGCAACCTGAGGTATTATATAAACCTGCCTCGATTCTCCAGCAGTAATCCTTATTCGAACAAATTGACCAGGCAAAATTTGCTGGTCGGTATTGTCGAAAGTAGCTCGCAATTGTTGGGTTCCAAGTAATGGATCAATTTTACTCGCGGCAAAGTTGATTTTTCCTGCCTGCGGATACTCAGATCCATCAGGTAAAATCATTTTTACGCTATGCACATTTTTCTCATTTAAATGTCCGCCTAATCGCGCTATTTCATTATCTGAGAAACTAAATCGTACCCATATTGGCGTTAACTGAGTGACTGTTGTCAACAAGCTGTTATTGGCAGACACTAGGGTACCTACGGATAAAAGCGATCGGCCAGTCACCCCATGGGCAGGTGCTTTGACCGTGGTATAGGAAAGATTGAGTTCTGCCTGCTGAACACGAACTTTAGCTGCTTGCAAGGCAGCTTCTGCAACAGCCAGATCTGCTTTTGCCGCATCATAGGCACGTTGACTGATAAAGTTCGCAGCCAGCAATTGCCGTTGGCGGTTTTCTTCACTCCGGGCACGCATGACGCGAATCTTTTGCTCAAGGAATCCTGCTTTGGCTTCTGCCAGAACATTCTGCAAAGGCTCCGGATCAATCAGAAATAACGGTTGTCCAGCTTCAACCGCCATACCTTCCATATAAAGACGCTTGAGCAGAATTCCTCCCACCCGTGGCCGAATTTCGATTTCTTTCGCACCTTCTGTCTGTGCGATTGTTTCCAAACTACTGGGCATATTATCCGGCTTTGCAATGATAAATGTAACCGCAAGGGCTTTGTTAACAGGGGCTGCCGTATTAGGTACTGATTCCTTATCCGCACATCCAGTCAATAACAAACTGATCAGCCAGTAACAGGAAAAAATCGTGCATCGCTTCCTTGCCGATGTATGCATTGCATTATTCCGTTAAAATATAGAAATTAATACGATATTAGGGATATTTTCGATGATATGAAATTATGAAACTACCCGGATAAACCGCTACTCTGTAAGCTGAAGATCCGCAATCCGACGGCTTGCGTAAAAACCACAAAAACATAAAAGGGTTCTGTATAATAATTGAGATGATAGCCTGACGGATAATATAGAAGTATTGCACAGATATATTCATAACTTACCTGCCTACAGATACTCTGTTATACGAATCTTGTACCTGCAGATCTGTCATACCCAATTAATAAATGAAATCGGTCGTAAAAAATCAGAACCATATGATCTGATCAATTCTACTATTTTATATGAGACAAATTTTAAAGGTGCGTTGATATGCCTATTCATATTTTTATTGCCATATTGACTTTCTACATCATGTCATCATCGATCATTGCTCAGGCATCTTTGAAGCTGCCGGAAACAGTAAAAGTTGATCCGGCAGCATTAAATGCTGAGCCAATGTGTGATCCGAAAATTTCACCTTCATGGCGAGAAGCCCAGGAAATTGAAGGAGTCAAAATTGAGGCATCGCCTGGGTGCAGCCCCGATAATCCCGCCTGGATTGCAGCAGCGGTCAAGGGAACCAATAATATATCGATGGAAACTCTGATGAAAACGGGGCTTTCACCGGATGCCGTCATTAAAACCGATGATTTGGATGGCGATGGGGATCCCGACCGAATCATCATCAAGCTGGAAGTCATAGAATTGAATGGCCGATCTCCCGATTTCCCGGGATTGATCCCAACCTTCGATATTGCGCCCGGCATACAACCGGGGGCCTGGGTATTTGCTCCAAAAACCAGCGGGATGTCGACAGAAAATTTTGAGAGCGTCAGAGCCAATCCACTGCTTAGACTTCCCTCCCCAGTTATTCGCGTTGAACAGGGTGATATTGTGCAAATTGTTCTGGAAAATACGCATTATTTTCCCCACAGTATCCATTTACACGGCGTAGACCATCCGTTCTCGCACCATGTATACGGCGGCAATGACGGCGTACCGCAAACCAGTGAAGTGGAACTGATGCCAGGCGGACGAAAAATCTATGAATTTCAGCCACGCCAATCAGGCACCATGTTCTATCACTGTCATGTTCAGGCCCATACCCATATAGCGCTGGGGTTAGCCGGGATTATCATTGTTGAAGAAAACAGACCTAATAACTGGCTGCAAACCTTAAATATTGGCGGTGGTCATGTTCGCCACCCATCCGTTGCTGTACGTGAACAGTTTGATCAGGAATATGATCTGCATTATCACGCGATGGACAAAAAGCTCGGTGAAATCATTCAAAAATATAATGATCCCCGCTTGATCGCACGTGATATGAATCAACGTTATGACATTACTGATTCAAAAGAAGATTACTTTACTCTGAACGGCTTGTCATTTCCTTACACATTGAGAGAGTCTCTCATAATCGTTGAGCCTGATCAGAAAATTAAACTGCGTGTGCTAAATAGCGGTGGCGAAATGATAGCTCTACATACACACGGTCATCATGCCACGATTACACACTATGATGGTGTAGAGCATAATCCTGCTGCGCAAATCATGCGGGACGTTTTCGACA
>CBFGXU010000018.1:0-24493 GCA_965652935.1 uncultured Nitrosomonas sp. | reverse complement strand
TATGATGGTGTAGAGCATAATCCTGCTGCGCAAATCATGCGGGACGTTTTCGACATAGCGCCAGCTCAGCGCCTTGATCTGATATTAAATACCACTAACGATGGAAAGCACAGCTATGGAGAAGGGGATTGGTTATTTCATGACCACCGAGAAAGGGGATTTACTACCAATGGCATGGCGGAAGGTGGCAGTATAAGCTCAATCGTATTTAAATCGTATCTGACTGAAAATGGCATGCCCAAGGTCAGTCATTTTGGTATCAGTTTAAATCAATTTTTCACTCAGGAATACTATCAGAGAAGATTACCTATCTGGCAGGATCTGGATGAAACGGCAAGCCTTGGTTCGCCAGGTGAACACACAGGTTTAGATGCTGCGACCCAAAAATCATTGCTCAATATTCTGTACGGACTGCTGATAGGACTTTTGATCTATTTGATCGTTGCCAAACGGCAGCAAATTAAACAAGTAGCCACTACAACAATTTTACGTCTAAAAAGCCCAAACGGGAGTACCCATAATGGCTAAGCTAGCTAAGACTTCAACAATTACTTTCTTGCTAGCAGGTATTCTTGCTTTCAGTACAAATGCAATTGCACAGCAACAAACCAAACCAGAAGAGCATGTCCACCATGATCACGGTGGGCATGACGTAATGAAGCATGAGCATGAACATGAACATGAACATGATCACAGCGGTCATAGCATAAGTGAGGACACTGGCCCTGCGATGAAGCATGAAGGTGAGCATGCCAAGCACGACCACCAGATGGAACATGACCATGCCATTGATCACACTACTCACGATGCTAAATCCACAGAACATGGCGATCTACATCACCATCACCACATGGATCATGATGATCATCTGATGGATCACGAAGGCACCATGATTATGGGGCAAAATCTGGATAAACTGCCCAGCAGTTGTAAGAGTATTTCAGAAGAAATTGAAATTACCGTCCGTGCGGGCAAGAAGTATGCCGCAAAATTTCCCGGCACTACCTTTGCATTTGATCAACAGCAATGGAATGTTAAGCCTTGTTCGAAGGTAACTTGGCATTTTATCAATGAAGATAATGTGCGCCATCAATTTATGATGCATGGTTTACCGAAGTACTTATATAAATATGGCATGTTTCATCTTGAAGTGACTGGTCCTAAGACTGTTTCCGGTACCATCATAGTCCCAGGGACGGATGATACCTTCCTGGTGCATTGCGACATTTCTCATCACATGGAAAAAGGCATGAAAGCGCAATTGGTGGTTGGAAAGGGAGGCGAAAATATACCGAGTATTCCTGGCTTGACGCCATACAATTTAACCGACACTTATAAAGCTGAAGATTTACCCAAGGTCTCGGACAAAGCTGATCAGAGCGCCATGATGAGGCAAATCACTGCATTTACCAATAATAACTTACAAAATTATGGAATGATGCTGATCGGTGTTCTTATCGGGTTGCTGAGTATTCCTGTTCTTAAGAAAGTTCCTTTCCGAAAAAAGAATGTGAGTAATTAAGCTGTTGTAATAACCTCTTAGTTTAATCTGCAACCAATCAGATATATACAAATATGAATGTATCTGATTGGTTTTTTAATGAGTGCTGGTACCGAATTGTAAAAAAATAGCCCTCATCTTCCACTTTCACAATGAGAAGTGTGTATCGATTCAATTTTTTCTAGACCAAGGAAATCGGAATCCGCTCTGGCTACTTTCTGATGCACTGCTTTTCTCATTCGAATAATTATCACTCGAAGTTTTTTCTTTCGCTTGATCAGTGATATTTTGCTGCTCCATAGGTATCTGTGCATTTGGTTTTTTGCTGAGTAATTGATTCAATTGTTGAGCCAGCTGATTGGCCGCGTCGATACTGATTGCCATTCTGCAAGACATCTTTGCGCTGATAGTGGCGGGTATTTTTTCATTTGATTTAATCATACAATTAAACGCACTCATGGTTTGCGGATCGACGAATCCAAAATCTACTATGATAACCCCCTGGCTGCTCTGTACGGATGCAAAATTAGAGTAGAGGGGTTGGCCCGTATGTTCGCCCTGCTGCAGATTGATCTTCACTTGCAGGGCATGTGATTGCGAAATGTTTTCTTTATCTCCTGTATCGGTTTGCTCTGCCATATTTTTTTCCTGTTGGTTGCTATATGAATGTATCTTGTTCCAGGTAATTTAATGCCGTCATTGGAATTAAGCGAATGGCTAAGTTTTCAGGTCTTTTTCTGAAGCAGTTGATTCAATTGCTGGGATAGATTGTTAGCTGATTCAACACTCATAGCCATTCGGCATGACAAGCGTGCATTGACCGAATCGGGCATTTTTTCACCTGATCGAGCCAAACGATTCAATGCTTGAATGATTTGCGGATCGAGGAATCCGAAATCCACAATGATGGCGCCTTGTCCGGCTTGTACCGATGCGAAATTAGAGTAAAGGGGTTGTCCTGTGCGTTCGCCGTGTTGCATTTTGATATTTACTTGCATGGCTTGAGGCCCAACGAAAAATGTTCTGTTCTCATGTTGTGTATCATTGGTGTCTGTCATTAAGTTCTCCAATTAAAATCACCTTGCTGATTTCAGAAAGGCATCCTAATCTACATTTAAGGCTTACGAGCATAATTAATTGTTGGAAAACACTTCCAATTTGTGTCTCGGAAGAAGTGTCGACCTTTAATTCAAGGTAAAGTGACTGATAAGGTGGGGGGGTTATCAGCATACCTTCTTGGTGAAACAAGGGCTATTTACTGCTGAGGCAGAGATACTGAGGGTCAGAATCAGGGCCTGTGCAATTGCTGATTCAAACCGCAGATGCACCTGGTTGGGTATTTTTGGTTTTGGCACGTATTCTTCTGGCATCTTTTGGATCAATAATGAGCGGTCGGTAAATTTCTATTCGGTCATAAGGTTGCAATAGGGTATCCGGTTGTACGAATTTACCAAAAATACCCAATTTGTTTTTGGTTAAATCGATTTCAGGAAATCGGTTTAGAATTCCTGAACGTGTTAGGGCTTGCTTAACCGTACAGCCCACCGATACATTGAGCTTCTTAAGGACTTGCCTATGTGGTAGTGCATAAATTATTTCGATAGGAAGAATATCATCATGGTTTGCCATAAATTGCTTCCGCCCGATCAATAAAAGACTCCACAAAGTTGTTTGCGATCATATGAAAAACCGGACCTACAATTTTTTCAAGAATTTTGTGCGAAAAGGTGTAATGAAGACGAAATTTTATTTTACACGCATTTTCTGACAGTGGAATGAATTGCCAGTAGCCATCTAAGTGTTCAAATGGACCATCTAGTAAGCTCATTTCTATCAAGTCTGGTGGAAAGCGTTTGTTTTTTGTAGTAAAGCTATGCTGGATATGATGATAGTCAATGTTAATTGTTGCATGAGTGGTGACTTCATCCTGGGGATCTACGAAGGTACCACCGCACCATGGGAGAAATTTTGGATATTCCTCCACATTATCAACCAGCGCAAACATTTGACTGGCTGAGTATTCGACTAGAACTGATTTTTCTATTTCTGCCATAGAAGTAAATTACCTCACATCAATGAGGTAATACTGAAAAACTGATAAAATACACGAAATTTTAGTAATTCCGACCGATTTCATTCCTGTATGAGTATAGTACAAAATAAAAAAGCCTTTCACGATTATTTTATCGAAGAAAAGTACGAAACAGGCATGGTGCTGGAAGGATGGGAAGTCAAAGCTATTCGAGATGGCCAGGTTCAATTAAAAGAAGCCTATGTTATTATCCGCAACGGCGAATTATATCTCATTGGGTGTCATATTAGTCCGCTTAAGACAGTCTCAACGCATATTAACCCTGATCCCATAAGAACGCGAAAATTGTTGTTGCATGCCGAGCAAATCAGGCGGCTTATCGGTAAAGTTGAACGTGCCGGATATACGCTGGTGCCCCTGGATATGCATTATAAATCGGGCAGAATTAAGCTTGAAATAGGCTTGGCCAAAGGCAAGAAACAGCATGACAAGCGCGAATCCGAGAAACAAAAGGAATGGGAGCGCACCAAGCAACGTTTGATGCGTGCCAAGTAATGCGAGTATTGATGGAACAAAACCTCAGAAATAACTTTTATTTATTATGACCATTCAGAAACCTATTGCGATCTGGTTATTAGTTTGTTGTGTCCTGGTATTTGCCATGATAGTGGTTGGCGGTGTTACGCGATTGACCGATTCTGGGCTTTCTATCGTTGAGTGGCAGCCGATTGTTGGTACCGTACCGCCGATTACTCAGGAGGATTGGGATGTGTTACTCGAAAAATATCGGGCCACGCCGCAATATCAGCAGGTCAATAAAGGCATGAGTATCGATGAGTTTAAAAGTATTTTCTGGTGGGAATATTTTCATCGCCTGTTAGGCCGGCTTATCGGTTTGGTATTTTTTATTCCGTTTGTCTATTTTCTGATAAAAAAGAAAATTGATCGGTCGCTTGGAATCAAACTGGTAGGAATATTCATACTGGGTGGATTACAGGGGTTTATGGGTTGGTTTATGGTGATGAGCGGTTTGGTCAATGACCCTCATGTCAGTCAGTACCGCCTTACCGCACACCTAGGGTTGGCATTTGTCATCTTTGCTGCCATGCTCTGGGTCGCAATGGATATATTGTCACCGAAAAGTGTTAATTCCGAGCCAAATGAAAGGATACAAGGGTTGCGGCAGTTTTCCTTTGGCCTAACCACATTGATTTTTATCATGGTGTTGTCGGGTGGTTTTGTCGCCGGCATTCGTGCCGGCTTAACTTACAATACTTTTCCACTGATGAATGGATATTTGATTCCACCGGATCTTTTTATTCTGGAGCCGTGGTATCGCAATTTCTTTGATAACATGACGACTGTACAATTTGATCACCGTTTGATTGCCTGGATTCTGGCTTTTACGGTGCCGCTTTTCTGGTTTAAATCACGTAAGGTTGAACTGTCAGGTACAACGCGTCTGGCGTGTAATCTTTTTTTATTGATGCTGGCAATACAGATCGGTTTGGGGATAGCGACCTTATTACATGTGGTGCCGATTCCCCTGGCAGCTTCACACCAAGGTGGGGCAGTGCTGCTGTTTGCGGCATCCTTATGGGTAAGTCATCGATTACTGGTAGAGAGTAGGCCTGGGTAATTTGATGCATGATTTTAAATAGCTTTGTAACTTTTGGATCATTTAGTGAGTGAGTTTACGCTCACTCATTTAACCCCAGACGTTCCATCCGGTAACGCAGTGATCGGACAGTGATACCCAATGCTTTGGCTGCTCTTGTGCGATTATATCGACTTTGATTCAGCGCCTTGATGATGGAATCCTTTTCAAGCTTGTCAAGAAAGTCCTGCAAAGGTAATTCTTGATCCTTGACTTGCGGATGACTTTCGGTATGTTGCGGAATTTCTTTTTGGGTATGAGGTAATTGCAGTTCTTCTTGACCAATCTGTTTGTCCGAGCAAAGCGCTAATGTGCGTTCAAGGATGTTCTCAAGCTCACGAACATTACCTGGATAATCATAATTCATCAGTATTGCTAGCGCATCCTTTTTAAGGGTGCACAGAGGACGTGCGGCTTCTCGGCACAGTTTGGCCAGAATAGCTTCTGCTATGAGGGGAATATCTTCGCGCATTTCACGCAATGTGGGCATGTTTAATTCAATCACATTCAGACGATAGTACAAATCTTGCCGAAATTGCCCAGTTTCAACACAATGACTGAGTTTTTTGTGCGTAGCACTGATAATACGTACATCAATATTCCTTTCCTGCGTATCGCCGATTCTCCTAACCTGTCTTTCCTGGATAACTCTAAGTAATTTGACCTGCATGGTTAATGGTAAATCGGCGACCTCGTCAAGAAATAAAGTGCCGCCGTTAGCTATCAGGAAAAATCCATCATGATCTTTATCTGCACCGGTAAAGGCACCTTTTTTATAACCGAAGAATTCGCTTTCCATTAAATTCTCGGGAATGGCCCCACAGTTGACAGCAATAAATACTTGTTTATGACGGGCGCTTTTTTCATGAATCATTCTTGCTGCCAGTTCCTTGCCACTACCCGATTCACCATTGATATAAACGGAAGCTTGGCTGCGGGAAAGTTTTTCAATAGTTGCGCGGAGTTGACGCATGGGCTGAGACTCACCTAACAATATGCGCTGATTCGATTTGTTCTGTATCGCAGACTCAGTTTGTAGCGGAGGGAGGCTGAAGGCCGCTTGAACCAAGTCACGCAACTGTTTTAGTGAGACTGGCTTTGATAAATAATCAAAAGCACCGGCTTTTAGGGTAGCAACCGCATTTTCTGAAGTGCCATACGCAGTGATAACAGCAACAGGCAAGTCTGAGTAATGATGGGAAATATATTTCACCAGATCCAAACCTTCACCATCAGGTAAGCGCATGTCTGTAAAACATAGCTGGAACTGCCGTGATTGCAATAATTTTTTGGCTTCACTGATGCATTTTGCACTGAAAACATTCATTCCCATACGGGCGAATGTTAGCTCAAGCAACTCGATAATGTCAGGTTCATCATCCACGATAAGTATCGTAGGTGAAGGAGTATTCCGATAGGAATGAATGATTCGCTCTTTATTCATAAATACTCTTGTTCTTGCAGATGATCCTAAGATGGCCGCCCAAAGGATTCTCAATGTATTCCAGCAATGCTTGATTGGCTTCGCACAATTCACGCGTAATATATAAGCCTAAGCCTGTGCCGCTAGCGACGGTAGTAAAAAAAGGCTCAAAAATTTGTTTTATTTGTTGCGGTGCAACGCCTGGTCCATCATCAATAATATCCAGATAAACATTATCATTGATTCCAGTCAATTCGATGTGAATACTACCGGCTTGTTTGCGACAGTGCCTCCAGGCATTGCGACATAAATTCCACAATACTTGATTCAAATGGTCACGATCAAAATAAATCCAATAGTTATCGGAAGAATTTAATACGAATACATCCATAGCGATATTTTCGGTATAACAAAATCCTTCGAGGAAATTATGAGTAAATTCCTTTGCATCAATAACTTCTTTTTTTGAAATATGTCGTCGATTTAATTGCAGCACATCCTGTACGATCTTATTTAAGCGCTGAGTATTATCGCAAATAATTCGAATTAGACGAGGATCTGCATTACTTGTAAGCTGTTCTTCTCCCAAGAGTTCTGCAGCATGATTGATAGCGGAAAGCGGATTACGAATTTCATGTGCGATATTTGCTGTTAATCGGCCTAAGGCAGCGAGTTTTAATTGTTGTAGTTGTGCCTGGATATGCCCGGTATCTTCGAGAAAAATAACCACCCCATTGCGATAATCTGATTGTATAGGGAGAAACCGGGTTCGGACTAATATATTGCTGTGTTCAAATCGCAATAAATCGAAATTAATATCACTATCGCCTTGCCAACGGACAAGTTGGTTTGCTAATTCAGGTGCATAAACGGCCAGCTTGAGTAATTCCTTTTTGTGAGCATTCAGGCCAAGCATTTTCTCAGCATAGGTATTATGTTGTCGGATATTTCCATTTTTATCAATGACCAGTACTCCTTCTTGGAGATGCTGGATTACTAGCTGATTGACTTGTGCCATATTTGCCAGATCAATGCCTCGCTCTTTTGCAAGCTGTTCACTATGTAGCGTATGTTTGGCTAATTGGTGCGCCAGCCATGCTACTGCAAAGTACGCCATACTTAATAGGCCTGCTTGTGAGTATTGAGCAGCGTAGAAATCAATTGTGAGTAATGCATAGGTTTCTTGCAGTAATAGACTGATGGTTGCGATGGATGCAAAAAACAATGCCATCCGGCCACGGCTGATCAATCCGGCCCCAGCGAGGGACACCAACAGCAGCCCCCCTAAGCCGCTCTGTAAACCACCGCTGGCGTAGAGCATGATAGAGAAAAAAACAATGTCACCAAGTACTTGAAGAGTTAGTTGCCAACTAAAGCTGGGACGCCGTAATTGAATAAACAGCATCGATAGGCAGCTAAAAAGCACATAACCTAAACCAGCATAGAGAAACAGCAAGTAGTGGTACGAACCAAAACTGGTGAAGTGAAATTTCCATGCAATCACCACCAGCGTGCTGCTGATAACTAATCGAAAAATATTGAAATAGAAAAGTGAACGCCAATATTGATTAACATAATCATGTTCTAGAGTTCCAGAATCTAATGGTAGCCAAGTTGAATATTTTGCTTGTGATAAATGTATAGGCACGACAGTGAGCTTAAAGTGAAGAACTTATATACAGATGACAATGATCATTACAACAAAATTTTTTATTTATTTTCCTGGGATGAGTGATAGCATCATTCATAAATAAACGAACATAAGTACAGTTCAATATCTCTTCAATTCTAAGCATTTTTATTTCTTTCTTGCTTAAAGTGGCGGCTTTTGATTCTCTAATCAATCGTATTGGCTACCAAAATTATATCCATATCAATTTCCATGCCGTCTGGGATGAAAATTTAATTAATTTTCAACCAAAAGATTGTGATTTTATAAGTCAATCACATTTATTTGAATCTGAATTGAACTTGCCTATCCCTTTAGCATAGCGATTATTTTATTTTGGCGAATAATGGATTAACCGTGTTTTTAAGGCCTATCAATAAAAGATGGAAACGGGAACTTGGCCAAGTTAATAATTTCGTTGAAATACGGGATAAAACTCGGGTTTAGGGATGTGAATTTTATTAATTGGAATAAAACTCTTGTATAGAAGAGACTTTGCTACACAATAGGGGATGATTTTATTGAAATAAAATTCATAGCAAAGCTATTACCTGATAGGATCATCTAACTAATGATTACGGGTAACAGCGAATCGAGCCAGTTGCAGTAGACATTCCTTGTTTTCTGAGTCGGGTAGAGAAGCTATCGCTGCAGTAGCGGTTGCGATCTCAGCTTCCGCACATTGCTTGGCGTAATCTAAAGCGGTGGTTTGACGAATTACATTCAGAACCGGCTGGAAGCCATCTTTGCCGCCGTCTTCAATTGCTTTACGGATAATGTTTGCTTGTTCAGTTGTGCCAACTCGCATGGCATAGATGAGGGGGAGGGTAGGCTTACCTTCAGCCAGATCATCACCTAAATTTTTACCAGTGTCTTGATTATTTCCAGAATAATCGAGCATATCGTCAATCAGCTGAAATGCAGTTCCCAGATGCATGCCATAAATCGCCATCGCCTCTTCTTCTTCCGGGGTGGCATTGCCGAGAATGGCGCCTAATCGACTGGCAGCTTCAAATAATTTGGCAGTTTTATAGCGAATAACCTGTAGATAATTTTCTTCTGTTACATGTGGATCCCGGCAATTTAATAACTGTAGAACTTCCCCTTCAGCAATGGTGTTAGTTGCATCCGCCAACACCTGCATGACGCGCATATTGTTCACTTCAACCATCATCTGGAAAGCTCTGGAGTAGAGGAAATCTCCTACCAGAACACTGGCAGCGTTACCAAATAATGCATTAGCCGTTTCTTTATTACGGCGTAATTCAGATTCATCCACTACATCATCGTGTAATAAGGTTGCCGTATGTATAAACTCGACAACCGCTGCGAGGTGATAATGAAATTTTCCTGGATAACCAAAAGCACCGGCAGATAGAATGACTAAAGCAGGACGTAAGCGTTTTCCGCCGCTATTGATAATATATTCACTAACTTGGCGAATCAGTAAAACATGAGAATGCAACTTTTCGCGAATGACATCATCGACGATGCTCATATCTTGAGCGATAAAACTTCTAATATATTCGATTGACACAATGTTACCTTATAGAAAACGCTATGTTAGGAATGACAATACCCAAGTGTCAAGCATAAAGATGAATAGATTTAAATCATCCAGATTTTTCATCCAAATTTTCTACCACAATGAGGATTTATTTATGTATAATCCGCGGTTCTGTAAAAGGGAAGTATGGAGTCAAATATGTATGCGGTCATAAAAACCGGTGGTAAGCAATATCGAATTCAAGTGGGTGAGAAACTGAAGGTGGAGCAGCTGAAAGCAGAGAATGGCAGCGAGCTTATCATTGATCAGGTACTGATGGTTGCAGATGGCGATAAAATATCGATGGGAAAGCCGCTCGTCAACGGTGCTAAAGTGAGCGCAACCGTGCTGGGTCAGGGCCGCCACGATAAGATCCGTATTTTTAAGATGCGCCGCCGCAAGCACTATCAGAAGCATCAAGGTCATCGGCAGAATTACACTGAAATACAGATTACTGGTATTTCAGCTTAAGGAGTTATTGAATGGCACATAAGAAAGCAGGCGGGAGTTCCCGCAATGGGCGTGATTCGCATTCCAAACGTCTTGGGGTGAAACGATATGGCGGTGAGTTAATTTCAGCCGGATCGATTATCATCAGACAGCGCGGCACACAAATGCATCCCGGGGAAAATGTTGGCATCGGTAAGGATCATACCTTGTTTGCCAAAGTTACCGGAAAAGTAAATTTCAGTATCAAGGGTGCGTTAAAACGTAAAGTGGTCAGTGTCATAGCGGCATAAAACAAAAATAAGAAGTATTGAAGTGTATTCTAAGCCCTGTCTAAAGTGATGGGGCTTTTTTGTTTATAAAGATGTTGTACCAGGGCTTATGAAGTTTATTGATGAAGCGGTTATTCAAGTATTCGCCGGCAAGGGTGGCGATGGTGCTGCGAGCTTCCGGCGTGAGAAATATATTCCTAGGGGCGGACCTGACGGCGGCGATGGCGGACGTGGCGGAAGTATATTCGCCATGGCTGATCGCAATATCAACACATTGATTGACTATCGTTTCGCACGTATTCATCGGGCCCGGAATGGTCAGAATGGACAAGGCTCTGACCGTTATGGCAAAAGCGCTGAGGATATTATACTGCGCATGCCTGTAGGCACGCTGATCAAAGACAACTATACCGGTGAAACAATTGCAGATCTGGTACATGATCAGCAAAAGGTGCTTTTGGCCAAAGGTGGTGCAGGGGGACTTGGTAATCTGCATTTTAAATCCAGTACTAACAGGGCGCCGCGACAGTTTACCTACGGTGAGCCAGGGCAGGAATTTGAACTGAAACTTGAACTTAAGGTTCTGGCAGATGTAGGTTTATTGGGTATGCCGAATGCTGGAAAATCCACCCTCATCCGTGCCGTGTCCGCTGCCCGCCCCAAAGTGGCTGATTACCCATTCACGACGCTACAACCTAATCTGGGCGTGGTACGAGTCGATCAGAATAGAAGCTTTGTGATGGCTGACATTCCTGGTTTGATAGAAGGTGCTGCCGAAGGGGTTGGATTAGGGCATCGATTCCTAAAACACTTGACACGCACCAGACTGTTACTTCATGTCATCGATATGATGCCAATGAATGAAAATACCGATCTTGTGCATGAAGCGCACGCACTGATAAACGAACTGCAGAAGTATGATAAATCCCTTTATCAAAAGCCGCGTTGGCTGGTATTGAATAAGATCGATATGATGCCCGAGGAAAAACGTGCTGAGTTATGCCGCCAATTTGTCGACAAATTAGGGTGGAAGGACAAGTACTTTATTATTTCCGCACTCACAGGCGAAGGCTGTCAGCCTTTAATTTACGCAATCATGGATTATCTGGAGCAAAATTTACTACCGCAGCCTGATAGTCAAACTCCGCAGAAGATCTAGTGAATCCATGTTAAAGCAAGCACGACGTATTGTCATTAAAGTAGGTAGCAGCTTGGTGACTAATCAAGGAAAAGGTCTTGATCACGCGGCACTGGCCTGTTGGGCCGCGCAAATCGCAAACCTCAAGCAAATGGGTAAAGAAATCATCCTGGTTTCTTCAGGAGCCATTGCTGAGGGAATGCAGCGTTTAAACTGGGACAGTCGGCCTACCGCATTGTATGAACTGCAAGCTGCAGCTGCGGTTGGACAAATGGGTCTGGCGCAAGCCTATGCGTCCGGATTTTCTCAATATGGCTTGCAGACCGCGCAAGTGCTTCTGACTCATGAGGATTTGTCCCACCGGAAGCGCTATCTCAATGCACGGTCAACCCTGACGACTTTGCTGAAACTCAATATCATCCCAATCATCAACGAGAATGATACGGTTGCTACTGATGAGATCCGTTTTGGTGATAACGATACGCTGGCGGCACTGGTAACCAATCTGGTCGAAGCCGATGTATTGGTGATTCTGACCGATCAGGCTGGTTTATTTACCAGCGATCCGCGAAAGAATCCGGATGCCAGACTTCTCAGCGAAGTCAACGCGGGTGATCCGTCTCTGGAGAAAATGGCCGGTGGTGTTGGCAGCAGCATCAGCCGCGGTGGAATGCAAACCAAAGTAATTGCAGCAAAACGTGCAGCACGCAGCGGCGCTGATACCATCGTTGCGTCCGGTCAGGAAGACAATGTGCTGGTTCGTCTGAGTCAGGATGAAACGATCGGCACCCGTTTTTTGGCCAGCATACCGATACTGGCAGCACGTAAGCAATGGCTGGCTGATTATCTGCAAGTACGTGGATATGTCACGCTCGATCAAGGTGCTGTAAAAGCACTTACTTTAGATGGGAAAAGCTTGCTGCCGATTGGGGTCATCAGTGTGGATGGTGAATTTGAACGCGGAGAAGCCGTATCTTGTCTGGATCGGGAAGGCAGGGAAATCGCACGCGGCCTGATTAATTACAGCGCGGTTGAAACGCAAAAAATTCTTAAACGGGCCAGCAGTGAAATCGAAGCGATACTGGGGTATGTGGATGAACCGGAGTTGATCCACAGAAATAACTTGGTCTTGCTTTAGTGCGAAGCACACCATGAGTTTCATGCTTTGCCCGAAAGAATCATGACCATCCATTTTGATAAAAGCACACAGCGTATCGCAGCCATTGATTGGTTACGCGGATTGGTCATGATTCTGATGGCGTTGGATCATACTTCATGGTTTTTCAATACCAACCGGATTTTCGCTGATTCAGTATTACTGTATGAAACCGGAAACCTGTTTGCCACCGATCAGTTTTTCACGCGCTGGATCACTCATCTCTGCGCCCCGACTTTTATTTTCCTAGCGGGTACGTCCATTGCAGTCAGCAATCGGCAGCGCCGCGAACAAGGCATTAGTGACGCGGTAATTGATCGTGAATTGCTTTACCGCGGCGCTTTGATTGCGCTGCTTGACCTTTGTGTATTTTCGTTGATTGGCGGTAAGGTTGTGCTGCAAGTACTTTATGCGATCGGGATCAGCATGATGCTGATGGTTCCTCTAACCCGCCTGGGCGTCAATCTGGTTTTCTTCTTGGCGATAGTGATTCTTATAAGCAGTGAATTACTGCTCACGGTTATGTGGGAACCGGATGGTGAAGTACCACTCTGGTTGGCAGTCACCTTTGCGCCGGTATTCGGAGAAACCTATTCCGTGTTATATCCTGCGTTACCCTGGCTGGCAATCATGATGCTGGGCTGGGTATTCGGAGAGCGATTAATGTCGAGGCAATCAGGGATGCCGGTAGAACGCTTGCTGATGGTCAGTGGCTTGGCAGCACTGGCTTTATTCATAATCATTCGCAGCCTTGATGGCTATGGCAACATGTTCATGTACCTGGAAGGCAATACCCTGGTGCAGTGGCTTCATGTCAGTAAATATCCGCCCAGTTTAGCCTATGCTTTGCTGGAGCTGGGTTTGATGGCGATTATTTTGGTACTGTTAATACGCTGGGAGTCATACATCGGTACGATCAACCATAATGGACCAATCCTCGTGTTTGGACAAACTGCCTTATTCTTTTATCTCGCGCACTTTTGTGTTTTGGCAATATTGCGTCTGGTACTGGAACGCGGCAGCCTGGAACAGACTTACTGGATCACTGTGCTGGTGCTGATTATCCTGTATCCGATTTGCCGCCTTTATCGTTCATTGAAATGGCGGCATCCTCGCAGTATTTTGCGCTTTTTGTAGAATGCACATAGCTTGGCTTGCCAGGAAAATCTAAATCATCTGATCGCTTATCTCGATGCCTTAGCCTCGAGTTCCCTGCACATCTCTGACCATTCGGTGAGGGCTTGTAAGGCAGTGTTATATTCAACAGTCACTGGCGTATCAGGATCCCCTTCGTACAGGCAATCAATAAATAATCCTTCGGGACGACACTCAAATTCATAGCCGTTACCGCTACCGTCGAACTGTGCGCGCTTGCCTTCTCTATAGGCCTGAATCCCGGCGTGCAGCTCGTCTGCATGACGGGATGAGTATTGCACATCCATGACCAGAAATCCTTGCAGGGTGCGATGGGCAGGCAGATTTTCATCATAGCCGCGCCAAGTAAATATTGCCTGATTCATACTGTTATGTTATGGCTTATAGATTGGAAAACCAGTATTAATTCTGGTCTTGTTCCCAGGTAGTACGGCTGTGGCAATGTCAAAACGGGCTCCATTGGCTGCCAGGCAATATTCGTTACCACCGTCCTCGGGGGCATTCGGGCCGCATGATGCCCAGCTCGGGCTAGCGCAGGCGCCTGTTTTATTGACTAAGGAATAAACGATGGATTTACTGACCTGCGCCTGACTGCAATGGCGCGGAAACATGGAACTAAAAGACTTCTCATACTGTTTGCCCGCAAATTCCAATTGGATTTGTTTTAATGTATAAACACCGGCGCCATTGGCAGGATCGGCCGGAATGGAATGGATGTAACTGGAAGGAGCATAGCCTTTTGGCATGGCATGAAATCCTTTAGCCTTATCTTTTTTACCTGCTTCACCGCAAAATACATGGTGCTGATTCAACTGATAGCCATCAATCGCCTCGCTCCACTCCGGCATGGTAGCGCAATTGATTCCTTCAGCCATTACACCGGTCGATACCATGATTCCGAAAATCAAACCATATTTATTCATTTTAAACATTTGCTTGCCTTGAGTGAATTTTTAGAAATTTACCATTCATTCGGTCAGATGAAGTTTGGATCATTGCTCAATGAGAGAATTATAGATGCGTTATATTTAGTCTGTTTGAGTAATTAGTTTTTTACCAAAGGAAAAAATATGCCAGCTTCATGGCATGGCATACTGGACAAGATTGGATTTTTTACAATCGAAAGTTTGCGCCCAACCGCGACCATCAACGAAGCGGAGCGTGGTTAGGTTAATCAATTTTGCTCAGGTCCTTTCAATCCTGGCCGCTTCTTTAAAGCACTGCTTATTTACAGAACCTGCTCCGCAACCTCTATTCTCAGCAGTGAACGCACATTCTCTATCTGATTGGCGATCATTGAGGTAGAAGAACCTGCAAATAGCAGCCCTACCGCAACGTTATCCAACGTCATCACTAGAGAGCCGGAGTCGCCTCCAGCGGACATATTGGTCGTCACGATCTGGTCTTTAAAGCGTGCCACCTTGCCGCTGCCATAGTCGACATCGATTGTCGCGTTAATCGCGGTGATTCTGCCGGTGGTGAAATGGGTGGTGCGCCCGGTCTTTTTCACGATCATCCCTACAGTGACGTTGGCTTTGCGCCGCCAGCCTCGTACATGGCCATTCCAGTAGATCAGCCGGTTGAGATCATGGAACTGACTCTCGGCAATGGCGCAATCCACTAGGTTATTCTGGTTTGCCAATGGAGTCGGCGGATTAAAGGTGATCGGAATAAAACGCGTTAAGGCAGCGATGCGATCCGCCGGGTCGGTTCCACCATCGAAAGGTCCCGGCTGCAGAACGGCATCGCCGGGGGAAGCGGCATTGCTGTTGGCGAGCACATGATTATTACTAAGAATATAGTATTTGCTAGGAATCCCAACACCATGCACGGGTGGACTGACCGAGCCGCCGGGCAGAATATCATAGACGCAAGTGGCGATCGTGCCCGCGGTGATGTTCTTGTGCCCCACGCTGTAGCCCCCTTGCGCTGGCCGGATGCGTTTGCCGAGCGTCTGAATTCCGACCCCTGAGGACTGCGGCTCACCACCTGCGAAGGGGTAGCCTATGGCGAGGACATCGGTTTGCATTTCGCCCAGTTTTGCGGGTACCAGATCCTTGGAGTCTACCTGGCCTTTTTCCAGCTTATGGGTGACCAGCACGAGAAGAGCCGGCTCGCCGGTGGGCTTGCCATTTTTCCATTTAATCCCTTCTGCCAAACCGACTACGTTGGTCATTGGCTTCTCCAAGAATTCCTCGGCAGCGGCACAATGCGCTTTGTCTGTCTCTTCCTTGGCCTTTGCCGACAAGATCATTTTGCTTTCATCTTGTTTTATGTTCATGGCACACCTCCTGCTTTTTAGGTTATAGCGTTTGGGCTGTCACAACGCCGATCTCTTCGACATCAGTCTCGTAACCATCCAGTGCCTTTGGAATAAGCTCATGGGATTGCAAGGTGGATTCAGGTAATTTTTGAGTCACAAACACCTTGATCACGTCCTTCCCTGCCTTCTTTCCGATACCGATGCCCCTGACATTGGGCAACTGCATCACCTGCTCTTCGTGCTTCTTCACTGCTGATTCAATCTTCATATTTCCTTCTCCTATTTTTAATCTGATTGGCAGCCCGAGTTCATGCAATTGTTAGGCATCTGAATGGGCGAGGTGTGCCTAGCTAGAATTAGATTACCAAAATGATAATACTTCTTTAATTTTAATGCCCTGGGCGGATTCAAGAACAACCGCCAAAGTTAATGTTCAGTAGTGATTTTGGCTAGTTTCAAATTCTACTAGTTTGCTGACTTGTTCAGAAACCCTTCCAGACGGTTACTTTTTTCTCATAGTAAGACTGCCCATTTGATGAATGAATAAGCGTCCACTTATTTTTATCTAAGTTATTGCTTATAAAAAAGGGCGTATGCAAGAAATCAGCTTGGAGCGTTCGACCAACGACTTTTTACTCCTATGTTCTATTCAGTTTCCATTCATATTCACTTGGGTAAATTAACACCATCAGGAATAACCTGAATCGATTAACTAAAGGAGATAGCAATGAAAACCACAAGAACAATGCTGACCAGCCTCTTAGGTATGATGTTATTAGTGTTCGCATTGGCAACGCCTCCTGTGGCGCAAGCAGGCAGGGGACATCATGGACACGGTCATGGCCACCATCACCATGGGCACCATCATCATGGCCAGCGCCATCACCACCATCACAACTTGGGTGGTTACCATTTTATTTATAGTCAACCGCGTGTTTATTACAGTCAGCCCTATTTTCCGCAACCTAGATATAACTATTATCCATCAGTACCGGTGTATGGCTACCCTCCTAATGTGATGATGGGCATTGGTACCGGAAACATGGACTTTATGATACGCTTCTGATGATACAAGCTGGTAATGGGCAATCAAATACTGTCCAGTTACCAGCTTGGCTTATATATCCGCATGGGATTGTTTGTAAATGAGCCGATTGCAGGGCATTTTAGTGATAGTGATGGTTATGACAGGATCTGCCGCCCAGGCAATGGCTGGCTGGCAAGGCAATGCTTCAAACTATTACCGCACCAGCAACTCGTCAACTGGGATTACTGAGCAGAAAGCCATCGCAATTGCACAACAGCATTTCAAAGGCCGTGTGCTGGCAATTAATCAATCTGACAATGCCTATCGCATCAAGATACTGAGCAATCAAGGAACTATTCACGTTATTCTGATTAATGCGACAGATGGAACCATCATATCTACTCACTGACTCAGATTTGCCAGAATCTCAGCTGTTGTCTAACAAGTCCAAAATCATCTTTTACTTTCATCCTGAATTTCGGGAATAAGATATGCGCATTCTGGTCATCGAGGATGAAGTCAAATTGCAGAACCAGATTCGCCAGCAGCTGGAGGCGGCTGGTTATATGATCGACACTTGCGGTGATGGGGAGGAGGGGTTGTTTTTTGCCACGGAATATCCATTAGATGCGGCCATTATTGATATCGGATTGCCTGGTAAATCCGGTCTGGAAATCATCAAAGCATTACGTAAGCGAGGTAGTTTGCTGCCCATTCTGATTCTAACTGCCAGAAGCAGTTGGCAGGACAAAGTTCAAGGCTTGGAAATGGGCGCAGATGATTACCTTACCAAACCGTTCCAGATGGAAGAATTGCAAGCCCGTGTTAAAGCGCTGCTTCGCCGCTCGACAGGCATACCTCAGACACTCTTAAGGTGCGGCCCCATTACCATGGATGTTTCATCCCAATCAGTTACCGTGAACGGGGAAGCTATTGAACTGACATCGTTTGAATATCGCCTGCTGGAAGAATTGATACGCCATCATGGTGAAGTGCTCTCCAAGCATACCCTGGCTGATTATCTCTATCCCCACGATGAAGATCGTGACAGCAATGTGCTCGAAGTCATGGTTGGCCGTCTGCGCCGCAAACTTGATCCCACGGGCACCCTCAATCCGATCGAAACCATGCGTGGCCGCGGTTATCGCTTTACACTGGAGTGCAACAAATCCTCATGATGTCGCTGAATCAGCGCATTCTGCTCAGCGCTACCCTGGTTTTATTGATTTTTATCATTGGCATTGCCTTGACACTGGATCGTGCCTTTTATGACAGTGCGCGTTTAGGGGTACAAGATCGCTTGTTTGCAAAACTGCTGATGCTCATGGGCGATGCAGAAGTGGAGGAATCCGGTGCCCTGGATGTGCCAACTAATCTGCTTGATGCAGAATTCGGTCACGTGAATTCCGATACCTATGCGCTCATTATCGACTATAACAACACGATTGCGTGGCGCTCCACCTCATCGCTCAATAAACCAGTTCCGACACTGGATCTGCTTGAGAGAGGAAAAAAACAATTCGCGCAAATTAGGATAAATGATGAGCCTCACTTTATTTACAGCTATGGGGTTGCCTGGGAGACATCATCCGGCGAGTATCCGCTCACCTTTACCGTCATCACGGATACCGTTTTATTTGAAGCCCAGATAGAACGCTACCGTGAAGACCTGTGGGGCTGGCTCAGTGTGATGGCTGTTTTGCTATTGGTCACACAAATGCTGGTATTGCGCTGGGGTTTGCAGCCCCTGCACAAAGTTTCTGTAGAGCTTGCTGCGATAGAATCCGGCCAGCAGGAAAGCCTGAAAGGTAATTATCCCAGTGAATTAAAGCGGTTAACAGACAGCATCAATTCTCTGATCCACCATGAACATCGGCTGCAGAAACGCTACCGCAATGGTCTGGCAGACCTCGCGCACAGCCTCAAAACACCACTCGCCGTTGTGCAAGGTGCAATGAGCAGCGAGGAAGACGAGCAATCCCGGCGCAAAATAATCCACGAACAAATTGACCGTATGGATAACATTATTCAGTATCAGTTACGCCGCGCCGCAACCGTTGGCAGTTCGCCGGGGATTGGGCAGATTGCTTTACGTTCCATGGTTGACAGAATTATAACGACTGTTGAAAAAGCCTATCGCAACAAGCACCCACAAATCACCATCCAGATTGACGATACCATCAGCCTGCGCATCGATGAAGGCGATTTAATGGAATTACTTGGCAATCTGGTCGACAATGCCTTTAAATGGTGCCGTCACAGCATTCTTTTATCCGCTGACTATCAGGAGAACTGGGTAGTCATTCACGTCAAAGACGATGGTCCTGGCATCCAGCCGCATGAAATCGCCCGAATCCTCGAACGTGGCGTGCGCGCCGATCAATCCATGCCGGGCCACGGCATTGGCCTGGCTATTGTGCGCGATATCATTCAGGCATATGGTGGGGAACTTGCGATTAAAAATAATCCAGGCGGCGGCGCCTGCGTTACCTTGTATTTGAAGAAAGGTAAATAATCTACTCTCTGCGCTGGGCAGCTTGATTAAACCTGCAAGCCGCTGATTTATCCAGTCTTGATGGCAACAACGGTTTGGAGGCAGGTGGCATTGCTGACGGCACCTCCATCCATGGTGAGGCGGTGCTATTGGTAGGCGTGCAGGTGGCGATGGATTCTGCTTAAAAAAACGCTGAAGACTATCATTTCGAGCGCAGCGAGAAACGCCTATTGTTAAATTCTCCTATGATCAAAATGTCAGATTTGTGCAGTCACTCATCTCGCTTCAGGCCCTTGTCAGCGTCCATATGCCGATAAGGATAAAGCCTGCGCCCGCAATATACTGCAAATGCTTCGGGCTGATATATTCGGAAACAAAACTTCCCGCCACAACCCCAACCGCTGAACTCGCGATCAGGGCCAGCGATGCGCCGATAAATACCGTCAATTTGCTGACTTCCTTGTCTGCGGCAAACAACATCGTGGCCAATTGTGTTTTATCGCCCAATTCTGCAATAAATACCGTAGCAAAAACCGTGAGTAATATTTTATAGTCCATTTCTTATAGGTGCTGGTAACGAATAAACAACGTAAAAGCCCGGATTCCTGTTTTGGGTGGCAAAGTGCACTTGATAATACTACGTTTTCCGGACGCGTCCTAAACAGCGACAAAAGGATTTCTAATGCTGATGAGCAATGGGGTATTTTACATGGGCGAGAAAAAACGCCACCATTGGCAAGATTTTTTAGCTATCAGTGCGAAACCATCTTTGCTACATTCACCAATGAGGTCTGGACCAAGCAGGACGGCACTTTTGTGAAGCAGTAGTCAGTAATACATTCAAAATTAAAGAAACGCAACGCTGGTCGATCAATTGACCCAATGTTGCGTTCCGCGGCAATTCCTAGCTGTGAGACTATGTACTTAATTGCATTTTCCTGTTTCTGAACCATCACTCTTGGTTTCTGTGCCGTCTTCTTTTACACACAGATTCTGGCAAACACCGGATTTCTTACATGCTTTTCCGGCTGGAAGGCTCTTTTTATCAATGCAGGTTCCTTCAACCAGATAACAGGTTTGATTAGCTGCACAGGCAGTTTTTCCATCCTTTTCGGTTTCCGCGCTGCAGGCGGCGAATGCATTATTTGCGGCAAATACCACTGCGGCTACTAATGCCAGGGCACTAACTGTTTTTTTGAACATATCTCCTCCTTTTAGGGGTTAAAAAAACCATTTTGCGTAATTCGAATCGCAGAAAAAAATTCTATTTGGTGTGGACTGGTATCAGCACTTACATCAAAAAATATTTTTCGATAAAAACAGTGAATTCCTGTTTGCGCCGAACGCATGCCCTTGAGCTGGAATATTCTTCAGCGCGGTGATGCCCGGATCAAACATAATGGCTTGAGTGGTCAACCGCATCGCGTTACTGCACATAATCAATATCAATCCGATCATTGATAGAATCAATTTATCTCTTAAATTCATATGGCCCTTCCTATCATTTTAAGAAAGACATAATTATAAGCATACCAATATGAATAAATGATTTTCTTGATCTGGATCAACTGCTTGCCTTAAGGAATTCAGAAAGATAGCGCAATGTCGGTTTTTTTTCTATTTAAAGAGAATTTGCTGACTGATACTTAAAGCAAGATTCCATTAGCAGCAACAATCTCCGCATTCTTATTAACGCAATAAATATGCTCAATAATCTGCTTGCTCATTTCTTCGCCAAAAACGCCGACAACGCCTAGTTCATGATAATGGTTAAACGGCGTTTCAAAAATCACCCGTGGCTCCATGGCACCATTTTTCACCAGATATTCGACAATTTCGTTCAGGAAAGTCATTTGATCTGCATTCAATGCCGGATGTTGAGCTAGAAACTCGCCAAACACTGCTTTGGCGGCATTTCGATTTAAGCCGACGACCGAGCGCACTAGCTTGCCCAACGGCACCTTACCGTAAATTTTTTGATATTCATCGCGCGGAATCGGACCGCCTTCAGCGAACAAAATGATTTCGAGTGCGGCAATATCGGTTGGCGTGACCGGCTCATTATTTTTCAGGCGGCGGATTGTGACATGATCCTGATGGTCACGGATGAAGCGTTGCACACGGTCGCGGTAGTTCTGTAAATTAGGATCAAGCTTAACAACTTCGTATAGGGCGGAATCTTCTTTAGCCAAGTGATCGGTGAAGTTAGTGTACACATCGACCCTTTCTTCAGGATCGACAAACCGGATCAATCCCCGCAGCTTCCTACGCACTTCTTCCAGCATCGGCAACGTGACATGTTCCCACCAGCTATCGGTTTGCAACGCCTGGATCAAATCCAATTGCGCCGCCACGCCGGGAATCGCGGATTTGTCCTCCAATCCCTTGGCGATTTCGCGCACTTTCAGTTGATCGTTCGCTTGCGCTGGGTTGTTTTGCAACAGCGCGAGTTGCAGATTCAGGATCAGCAGATCGAAGCGGCGCGCGAATTCATCATCCGCATCCACGGCGGGCAATCCGCTGATTTGTTCCGCAAGCACGTTGAAATCGTCTTGATCCAGTTTCTGCCAAATAGTTTTTTGCGCGTATTTCTCGACCGCCTGGCGCTGCTTGCGCACGATGAAATTATTCAGATCCAGCGTAGCCACCACGGCATGCAATTGATCTTTCAACTGCCCCGCAAAATCTTTGGTCGCCGCATCCTCCATTGGCGCGTTTTGCAGCGCGATAGCCAGTTCCAATCGTCGCTTGAAAATCTTCTGTTTCACCGATTCCTGCGTCACGGAATCATAACCTGCCGGATGCGCGTCGAAGAATTCCAGATTCTCGCAGTAATCGAAAATGACAAATTCCTGCTTGTGCTCGCCGGGAGCGAACAAATCCTCGCACAGCCTCGTGCCGCGCCCGATCATCTGCCAGAATTTGACGCGCGAACGCACCAGCTTGAAAAACACCAGATTGACGACTTCCGGCACGTCAATGCCGGTGTCCAGCATATCGACCGACACGGCAATTTGTGGGAATTGGTGCTTGAGGCTGAAATCATCGATCAGGTCTTGCGCGTATTTCACCGAGAAATCGATTTTTTGGCAGAACTTGCCGGCGTAATGCGGATAATTCTTATCGAACTGCTCGACGATAAAATCCGCGTGCTTGCTGTTTTTGGCAAAAATGATAGTTTTGCCGATCTGGTCGCCGCCTTCCACCTTAATGCCGTTTTCCATCAAGTGCATCAGAACCTTGTTCACGGTATCTACATTGAACAGCCATTGGTTCAGCGCCGGCGGGTCGATGGCTTCCTTCAGTTCGCCGCTTTCCTCGTCGTAGAAACGTTCCTGCTGTTCGTATTCCTCCTGTTCTTGCGGCGACAAGTCGTGGTAACGGATGCCTTCACGCTGGAACTTGAGCGGCACCGAAATCGCGCGCGGCGGCACCAGAAAACCATCCGCCACCGCCTGTTCCAGTTCGTACGCATACGTCGGCTGGTGATCGTCGAGTTCAAACAGTCGGTAGGTATTGCGGTCGACCTCGCCGCGCGGCGTGGCGGTCAGTCCCAGCAGCAGCGCATCGAAATAATCGAAAATCGCGCCATACTTCTGGTACACCGAACGATGCGCCTCGTCGATGATGACCAGATCGAAATGCGCCACGCTGAACGTTTCCTTGATGTCGCGCCGCGTGCCGTCGATGCAGTTCAGCATGGTCGGATAGGTGGAAAACAGCACGCGCGCATCTTCTTGGGTTTTATCGAGCAGGCTGGCTACCGACACCTGCGGCAAGTGTTTGTTGAATTCGCGCTTGGCCTGGCGTACCAACGCTTTGCGGTCGGCCAGGAACAATACGCGCCGTACCCAGTTGGCGCGCATCAGCATGTCCACCAGCGCAATCGCCAGCCGGGTTTTGCCGGTGCCGGTGGCCATCACGATCAGGCTTTTGCGCTTGCGCTCGCGGCCAAAGTGCTCCATCACGCGAGCTCCCGCTTCGATTTGGTAATGCCGTCCGGTGATGTCGTGTTTCGGTTGCAATCCGCTCAACGACTGGCGCGCCGCGCGTTGATGAATGCGCCATTGCAATTCTTCGCGTGTGGCGAAGCCCTGCACTTCGCGCGGCGGGTAAAAACTGTCGTCCCACAGCCAGGTGGTGTAGCCGTTGGAATAATAAATCAGCGGGCGCTGGCCGAACTGCTGTTGCAGGCAATGCGCATACAGTTCCGCCTGATGCTTACCGATGGCCGGGGCTTTGCGGGTTTTTTTCGCTTCCACCAGTGCCAGCGGCTTACCATCCTCGCCCCACAGCACATAATCCACATATCCGGTGCCGTTGCGCGCGCCGCTGGCGGTCGGCATGCACTGGCGCACTTCAAATTCCTCGACATCCGGCGCCTTCGGGTCCCAACCGGCTTCGCGCAGCATCACATCGATCATCAGTTCGCGCGTCTGCGCCTCAGAATATTCGCCACTACCGATGATTCTTTGATTGGCTTGCTTCAGTTGTTGCAACGTTTCCAGTTGCGCGCGCAATTGCGAGAGTTCCATTTCGGTGCGCATCAGTTTCTCGTGTGCAGCCGCTGCGGCGACATCCTTGGCGGCCAGTTCCTGCTGGATTTTTTCCAGTTGTTCTACGGTCAGCGGCGAGGCTTGCGGCTCCGGTTGTGGCAACCAGTCGGCCTGGAACGGTTGCGGTGCAGCATTGTCGCGCGTATACACGCGCGCC
>CBFGXU010000017.1:0-25367 GCA_965652935.1 uncultured Nitrosomonas sp. | reverse complement strand
AGTGAAAGTGCAGGAAGTGGATGAAAAGCGCAGGAGGATTGCTTTAACGATGCGGCTTGGGTGATGGTGCAGCTACAAAATGATGACAGCGATTTTGTTTAAGATTGCACTCTACATTATCTTCATACGTTACACCGGTTGTATTTACTTATCAGAAGTCAACTGCTCAAGCCGTTCAGCCAGCCAGTTTTAATGATGGATTGACGCGTCACGCCCAATCGGGTGGCTTCTCTGTCCAGGGATTCGATCATCCAGTCTGGAAAATCCACATTAATTCTTCTCTGTTTTTGCAGAGGACGGCGTGCCTTGGAAATATCCAAGGCCGCAGTTACATCCTTACCACTGTCAAAGTCAGTATCAAATTTCTTCGCTTTCATAAATAGCTACCTCTTCAGCACGAGAGCGGCGAACGGAAATAATCCGGATATTGTGTCCCCGGTACGTAATGGCCGCGGACCAGTGTTTATCTTTGATACGGCAAATAACCATAAACCTGGGCTCATCAACGATTTTTGCGGGTATCTCAATAAGATACGGATCACTCCAAAGCTCCTGGGCTTGAACAAAATCAATCCCGTGTTTCTCCAAATGGGTTTGGCTTTTCTGTTCATCCAATTCAAAAGAAAACAGGGTATAAAAAAGTATACCTTTATTAGAGAAAATGCTGTTTTTATGGGACTTTTTAGTGAGCAGGAAAGTCCTATAAGAAAGAGCAGTTTTCCATTTTTCTAGCTAGTCCTTGTATGTTATAGTAAAAACGGCATTGCATGACCACAACTATTAAACGCTATGTGGGAGGATCAAGATGACAAAAACCAAACTTGAGATGCGCGCAGCGATTATTGATACGGCTATTGCCATCGCTGAGCGTTCATCCTGGGAAGCGGTTCGCCTGTTTGATATCGCCGCTGAATTAAACATTTCTCTGGATGATATCCGTCTTTATTTCCGCGAAAAAGAAGATCTGATCGACGCCTGGTTCGATCGCGCTGACAGCAAAATGCTCAAGGCGGCAGAAACCGTGGGCTTTTTGTCATTGTCTCCGCGGCAGCGTTTGCATTATCTCATCATGACCTGGCTGGAAGCATTGGCTGCGCATCGCAAAGTAGCGCGGCAGATGATCGGCGCCAAACTCGAACCCGGTCACATACACATCCAGATTCCGGCCATCATGCGCATCAGCCGTACCGTACAGTGGATACGTGAAGCCGCTCAGCGCGATGCCACTTTTGTGCGCCGCGCGCTGGAGGAAACCGCACTGACCACCATTTATCTCGCCACTTTTGCGCACTGGATGCAGGATGAATCAGAAAATTCACAGCGCACACGCGATTTTCTGGACCATAACCTGCGGTTAGCTGAGTCGCTGGATCATATGATCTATGGAACTTCGCGCAAAGAAAACGCAGCAGGGTCCAGCGCAGAGCCCAGACCCACCCCTGAAATCCCGCCCGTTGTTGAGTCTTCTCCATTGGTTGCGCCCACCACATCGGAAACGCAGCACGTAAACCCCTACTAAGCATGGACCCGCTCACGCACGCATTGAGCGGCGCTTTGCTGGTGCGGGCTGCGGCTCCGTCGCCATCGCGATCGCGTGCTGAACAAACCGGGCTGCCACTACGCCTGCAAATAACCGCAGGTTTTACTGGTGCAGCATTTCCTGACGTGGATTTTGCGCTACGCCTGATTGACACGTTGGTTTATCTGAACTGGCACCAAGGTCCAACGCACTCGCTGATTATGCTGCCGCTATGGGCGTGGCTGCTGGCCCGGCTGTTTTCATGGCTTAGCCGCGGCCGTTATGCATGGCAATTATTTTACTTGCCCGTTTGTCTGGGAATTGCCATTCATATTGCCGGCGATTTAATCACTTCGTATGGATTGATGCTGTTTGCACCTCTTTCCACTGCGCGTTTCTCCTTGCCACTGGTGTTTGTCATCGATCCCTGGTTCAGCCTGATCATCATCGCCGGCCTGATCACTTCATGGCGCTATCCACAGCACAGGATCCCGGCGATTGTGGCATTAGTCGTGCTGTGCGGTTATGTGATCTTTTTATCCACCTTACGCCAGCAAGCCGTCAACATCGCCAACCACCACACCGAGACGCAAACCATGCCGCAAGCGCAAATCAGCGTACTACCGCAACCGCTGTCGCCATTTCACTGGAAAATCATCATCCGGCGCGATGACAACTATCACCTTGCAGATGTGAATCTGAGGCAATCCGGCAATCAACCGCAAATCCCGGAAAATGCCTGGCTGCTCGCAAAAATGGCGGCCGCTTATCGCCCGGTTGCGGAAAATAATTGGCAGCAGCATTCACTCTTCGGCGACGATCCAACGACAGCCACGCTTGTCAAAGAAGCCTGGTTGCATCCGGCCTTTGCACCATTCCGCGCATTTGCCGTGTTCCCGGTACTGGAACGCATCGACACTTCAGAAAAAGGTTCATGTGTATGGTTCTACGACCTGCGCTTCAAATTTCCGGAACTACCGCCGTCTTTCCGCTACGGCGCGTGCCATCAGAATGATGATTCCGGTTGGCAAATGTTCCGGCAGCGGGGATTGTTCTATATCGACTGACAAGGCGATTATGAAATACGCGCTTCAAGATAAAACGCATTAGAAAACCAAGACAACACAAGCATTCTCTTTCAGTTTATGATGTAGTTGTCATCACGCAAGGAGACGATCATGGCAAAAGGACAGCAACGGAAAAACAAGGAAACGAAAAAACCCAAGAAAGAAGGACCTAAGTAATCAAAAAACCAAGGCCGTGAATTAAGAAAATCTTGCTTCTTCTCTTGATTCACGGCCTGATCCCACCTACTACTGAAATTTATAATGAGAGAGATCGCGGATAGAAACAGGAAACATCGTTACCTTATTCGTAATCTGTCTAAATCTAGTTAGGCTTTTTATGAAAGAGGACGATTTTTACTTCAAGGTTGCACACGCCCTATCTGTGGCTGCCAGCTCGTGGAACAAGAGTTGAAGCTTTACATTACAGAGGCTCTTGAACTCGCAAAGAAGTGCATAGAAGATGCCATTCAAAATGAATGAGGAGGACTATGCTGACTCTTCACTGGAAAGGCTCATAGAGATATTCAAGAAGTTGAGTAATAACGATGTATGTGCTGTCAAAATGGAGTCCATCGGTTTAAGCGGCAAGCAGATTTGCATAATATTGCTGCGTAAATTGCGCTGGTGACAAATAGCCCAGCTTTTTCTGTTTTCTCTGTCGGTTATAGAAGATTTCTATCCATTCGGTGATCTCCTGAAATGGCCTGTTGTCGTGTTTTGAATCTTCTACGGTGCACCAGCTCGGCTTCGCGTTTTCCGTCCGCGACGATTTTAGGCAGTTGTTCCAGAAGGCTTGTCATTGTTCGTTTTTCCTCTCGTTTTAATCATGGCTGGCTGTACCATGTGGATCGGCCGCCACCATGCCGGACAAGTAGGCCTTTTTCCACCAGGGAGCCAAAAGTTGCCTTCAATGTGTTCGGGCTTGCGCCCGTCTCGCGCACCATGTCGCGGGTCGTGACGCGGCCATGGCCCTGAACATAATCCAGGATTTTGACGGCCAATTCGGGCAGTACGGCCAGAGCATTCTTTTCGCGCTCCACTTTCACGGCCAGGCGCCGCTTCTGCTGCTGCAAAGCGCGCATGAAAAACATAAGCCAGGGTTGCCAATTCGGGGCTTCACTGCGAATGGTGCCTTGGGTCTGGCGCAGCGCCAGATAATACTCTTCCTTGCTGTTCTCAATCACACTCTCAAGCGACGAATACGGCACATAAGCATAACCGGCCTGCAACAAGAGCAAGGTCGTGAGAACGCGGCTCAGGCGGCCGTTTCCGTCCTGGAAGGGGTGGATTGCCAGAAACACCACAACGAACACGGCAATCATCAGCAAGGGGTGAATGCGCTTCAGCTCGCGGGCATCGCGCAGCCAGGTGACAAGTTCGGTCATCCGGCGCGGCGTATCGAACGGCGCAGTCGTCTCGAACACGATACCAATCATTTTTCCGTCTGCGTCAAAAGCGCCCACATCATTGCGCAGGGTTTTATATTCGCCCCTGTGCCGCTCATCCTTCTCACTGTAGCGCAGAAGATCGCGGTAAAGCTGTTTGATATGGTTTTCGGTAATGGGAATATCTTGCCAAGCCTGAAAAATTGTTTCCATGGCCTCGGCATAACCCGCAACTTCCTGCTCGTCGCGTGTCTCGAATTTCTTGATTTCCAGCTTGCCAAGCAGTCGCTCAACTTCTCGGTCACTGAGCTTACTGCCCTCAATGCGCGTTGAAGAACCGATGCTTTCAATTGTTGCGATGCGGCGCAGGGCCTTCAACCGATCCGGCGCCAAAGTGCCAAGGGCACGCCAAGCCCCTTTAAATTCGTCTATTTCAGACAGTAAGGCCAGCAATTCAGGTGTGATTTGGATGGTGTCAGTTTTCAACATACCTGAATATATACTCGATTACACCGGAATGTCCACCGGAATAACTGCCGGATTATACCGGATACTCCATCTCATATTTCGTACAAAAACTTTTGGGTTAATCCCCCATTTACTTATTGTTAAAATATGTTGTCAATTTTTCGCAGTAGGTATGGTTATTTGATATTTAAATGAAACAGTTTAATCATTACGATAATTCTTAAGGTTGCTCGTAACGCGTACCCTAAATCATATCAAGCCTTGCTTCCATCAAGTCAATCTAAAAATATGTAGGCCAAGCATGGCTCCAAATAGTGAACCATGGCCATCTTTTGCTGGTTATATAAAAGGCTATCAGCAACTTCATACCGATGGATTTTCAACAATAACAGTTGATAATAGCCAAAATGATTCTGATGTTTTCATTAAGTTTCTCTGGATAGTGCACAAGCTTATCCAGTCAGACAGTTTTATATTCCAGCATTTGGAAAGTTTATTTTTGAAGAAGGTGACTGCAGGCAATTACGACATTCGCTATCGCGACCTTAGCAATGGTGGTATTTCACGTTCAGAGTTATTTGATTTTTAAAGAAATATCGGCCAAGAACAGCACTCAGTTTAGCAATTTCACTATGACTATATAAAGTCATAACAGAAACATGCAAACATACGGCATATCCGAATCAAAATTCTGAGTCTAATATTTTATTGCTATAAAGCAGCATACCGGCTGATTTCCTGAGCAAACCGGCGAAAATTTTGCAAAGAATTGTGGCAAATCGCGTACACAATTTCCCAATTGATGGCTTCATAGTTGTGCACGGCGATATTTCTAAAGCCAATCGCTTTTTTTAACTGTTCACGAGTATCAAGCGAGATGGCAGTCAGTTCATACACTGTTGTGAGAACTTCACCCATGGTTTGAGGAGATGGCTTATTGGCCGTGCTGATGATGTGGCTGCCAATATCGACACAAAGCTGCACAGCCCGAGTAAGGTTGATGACCAGGATATCTTGCAGATCCAAATCCTGAATCAGAAGGTTGATATTGTCTGGCTTTTTATCTTTAATGCGCTGAATACAGCGCCGCAGCAATTCAATTTTTTCTGCCAGAATCACTTGATCCATTGATTACGTCTCTCAGTTAATATTCTCTGATGCAGCGGCAGGAAATCGGCGACATTCAGTAAATGTCGGGTTAACAGGTTGGCATAGGTGGTATCGTCGCCAATCAGCCGGACTCCCTTAAACACTTGGCCAGTAATGGGTTCCGGCACGTGGTACAAATCAACGATATCGACCGGCCGGCCGAATTCGGCACCGAGGGTTTGTATCAGTTGCAATTTGAAATCCGCGCTGAGCGGTGTTTGCGCCAGGATGCCCAAATCGATGTCACTATCGGGGCGGGCATTGCCTGCCGCCAGCGAACCGAACAATATAGTCAGCTTAATCTGTGGATATTGCGACAATAATGCAGCTAATCGGCTAAGCACCCGAAACCTTTCCCCAAGAATCGCGCAACGTGACAGCGCGATTAAACACCGGTTTGCCGGGTTTCATATCGAGCCGGTCGGCGACGAAGTAACCGTTGCGCTCGAACTGAAAACTTTGTTCGGGCTGTGCGTCATACAACGCTGGCTCCACATACGCGGTAATGATCTGTTTGGAATCCCGATTTAATGAGGTTTTATAATCCTTGTCACCACTGTCCGGGTAGGGATCGGTAAACAAGCGCTCGTACAGGCGTACTTCCGCCGCTTGCGCGTGTTGAGCGGATAGCCAGTGAATATTGCCTTTGACTTTGCGGGTTTCCGCGCCGGGAGTTCCGCTTTTGGTGTCAGGATCATAAGTGCAATGAATCGCTTCGATTTCGCCCTGCGCGTTTTTATCCACTTGCACGCACTTGACGATGAAGGCGTAGCGTAACCGCACTTCTGCACCCGGCGACAGGCGGAAGTAGCCTTTTGTGGGCACTTCCATGAAATCATCGCGTTCGATATACAAGGTTTTGGAAAATGGAATCGTGCGTTTTTCCCATTCCGGCTTTTGCGGGTGATTGGGGGCAAAACAATCTTCTTGTTGATTTTCCGGATAGTTGTCGATGATCAGTTTGAGTGGCTTTAGCACGGCAATGCGGCGCAGTGCATTTTCATTTAGATCTTCACGCAGGCAATCTTCCAGCACGCTCATGTCGATCCAGGAATCCGCCTTGCTGACGCCGATGCGCTCGGCAAACAAGCGGATGGATTGCGGGGTGAATCCACGGCGGCGCACGCCTGCAAGTGTGCTGAGTCTTGGATCATCCCAGCCATCCACCAGCTTGTTTTCCACCAGTTCAATCAATTTGCGCTTGCTCATTATGGTATAGGTCAGATTGAGGCGGGCAAATTCGATTTGCTGCGGATGGCACGGCACTTTGTCGGCCAGTTGATCCAGCACCCAGTCATACAACGGCCGATGATCCTCAAATTCCAGTGTACACAAAGAATGTGTAATTCTCTCCAATGCGTCGGAAATACAGTGCGTGTAGTCATACATGGGGTAAATACACCATTGATCGCCAGTGCGTTGGTGATGCACGTGGCGGATGCGGTAAATCACCGGGTCGCGCATGTTGATGTTGGGTGAAGCCATGTCGATCTTGGCGCGCAGTACATATTGGCCGTCTGGAAATTCCCCGGCTTTCATGCGCCGGAACAAATCCAGGTTTTCTGCGACGGGTCGGTCCCGGTAAGGACTGTTTTTGCCGGGGCTGGTCAGAGTGCCACGAAATTCGCGGATTTCATCCGCGGAAAGACTTTCTACATAAGCTTTTCCTTGATTGATCAGATACTCGGCGAATTCGTAGAGCTGGTTAAAATAATCGGAAGCATAATAAAGATGCTCACCCCAATCAAAACCCAGCCAGGAAACGCTAGCACAAATCGAATCGACATATTCCTGCGCTTCCTTCTCCGGATTGGTGTCGTCAAAGCGCAAATGACACACGCCGCCATAATCATGCGCGATGCCAAAATTCAAGCAGATGCTTTTGGCATGACCGATGTGCAGGTATCCATTCGGCTCAGGCGGGAAGCGCGTTTCCACACGGCCATTCCATTTGCCGGTGCGATTATCTTCATCGATGATATGGCGAATAAAATTGGTGGGTACTGATTCAACAGGTGGATTGGTATCGAATTTCTCTTTCAAGGCTTGTCTCTCGGCAGGTAACTGATTCGTTCAGATAACAATATTTTTATCTCGTGTAATTAGATTATAGCGATGATTGACCTAAAATCCATCATTCCTTCAGTAAATTGCCCGATCACCCTTGCTTACGGTTAAGGATTCGGCTAAATATAAAAACTTGTTCTAAATTTGACTTTTATTGATGTCTGACTTAAAATCTCTGGCTCTTTTTGAATACGCAGGACAGGTTTTTCGTGAAAACATTTTCAGCCAAGCCACACGAAGTAAATCATGACTGGTTTGTCATTGACGCGACCAATAAAATATTGGGTCGCCTTGCTTCACAGATTGCATATCGTTTACGTGGTAAACACAAACCCATCTATACACCGCATGTTGATACCGGCGACTACATCATCGTTGTCAACGTCGACAAGATGCGCGTAACGGGGAATAAACTGGAAGATAAAATCTACTATCGCCATAGTGGTTACCCAGGCGGCATCTACGCAACTACCCTAAAGAAAATGCACGCACGTTTTCCAGGACGTCCGCTTGAAAAAGCTGTTAAAGGCATGTTGCCCAAAGGCCCGCTGGGCTATGCGATGTTAAAAAAGCTTAAAGTATATGCGGGTGATACTCATCCACATGCTGCACAACAACCCAAACCACTTGAAGTGAGAGCTTAATCTATGGCCACTCAATATAATTACGGAACCGGCCGGCGTAAAAGTTCTGTTGCACGCGTTTTTATCAAACCGGGCACTGGAGCAATCGTTATCAACGATAAACCGATTGATGATTACTTTTCCCGCAAAACTGGTCGCATGATTGTCAGACAACCGCTGGAATTAACAAATAATAGCCATTCATTTGATATCATGGTAAACATTCATGGCGGTGGTGAATCAGGTCAAGCTGGTGCAGTCCGCCATGGCATTACCCGTGCATTAATTGATTATGATGCGACATTGAAGTCTGTATTAAGCAAAGCAGGCCTGGTTACACGGGATGCACGCGAAGTGGAGAGAAAAAAAGTTGGCTTGCGTAAGGCGCGGCGACGCAAGCAATTCTCCAAGCGATAATTTTTATTGGAATATATACGAAAAGCCGCCTCCCGAGGGCGGCTTTTTTATTGAATATCTGACGAATAACACTTTCTGAAAAATAGGATAGAAGTGGTAATGATTAATGTCGGCATTGTGGGTGGAACTGGATACACAGGCGTAGAGTTACTGCGGTTACTGGCGCAGCACCCTAAAGTGAAAATCAAGGCGATTACATCGCGCGGTGAAGCTGGCCTGGATGTCGCTGAATTATTCACCAATCTGAGAGGTCATATTGATCTCAAATTCAGCGATCCAGCTAACGCAAAACTCAATAAATGCGACCTCGTATTCTTTGCCACACCGAATGGCATCGCCATGCAGCAAGTGGAATCTTTGCTTAAAACAGGCGTTAGGGTAATTGATCTGGCGGCCGATTTCCGCATTAAAGATGTCTCTGAATGGGAAAAATGGTACGGCATGCAGCATGCCTGTCCGGATCTAGTCGCTGAAGCCGTATACGGGTTGCCGGAAATTAACCGTGCGCAAGTTAAGGAGGCGCGCCTGATCGCCAATCCAGGCTGTTATCCAACCGCCGTACAACTCGGCTTTTTGCCATTGATAGAAGCCGAAGCCGTCGATATGAATCACCTCATTGCCGATGTCAAATCGGGGGTTTCCGGTGCAGGGCGCAAAGCCGAGGTGCATACGCTGCATGCTGAAGCTTCTGATAACTTCAAGGCTTATGGCGTTCCAGGACACCGGCATCTTCCTGAAATTAAGCAGGGGCTTTCTAATATAGCCAAGCGACCGGTTGGTTTGACATTTGTTCCGCATCTGGTGCCGATGATACGCGGGATTCATGCGACGCTGTACGCCAGACTGACCAAACAAATGGACTTGCAGGCACTTTATGAAAAACGTTATCAAAACGAAGCTTTTGTCGATATACTGCCAGCCGGCAAACACCCAGAAACCCGCTCTGTGCGAGGTTCTAACATTTGCCGTATTGCCGTGCATCAACCGCAAAACAGTGATACTGCGGTCATACTGTCTGTGACTGACAACCTGGTAAAAGGCGCTGCGGGACAAGCCATACAAAATATGAATATCATGTTCGGCCTACCTGAGACTTTGGGTATTGACCAAGTTCCACTACTACCATGAGGTTCTTTCCCTCTCATGGGAATTGGAATCAGACGCTGCGTTAAATCATGTTCTCGTGTTTCTGATCCCCTGTGAAAGAGAAATATTTACCCGCATTGACAACATCGATATGATTTGTTCTGTGGATTCTGAATAACTCGTGCCTGACTATTTAGAAGTCAAGTCAATACCTAGCTAGATGAGTTCTGGTTCTTAAGCGATAGAGCATACAATTGAACAAGTTTTCTCAGAAAAAACCCAAGATTCTTTCTTCTCGCGTCGTAGTACGACCTCGTTTATCATGGCAGTATTATTTGTCAGTTTTCATCATTTCCTGCTTCGTCCTGGTTTTGCTGGCTTGGGGTATGTATGAAGCTGGTAAGCGAGCAGCAAATACTCAACATGATTTGACTAATGAAAAATTAGCGTATGTCTATGACCCAGGAAGCGAAAAATTAGCGTATGTATATGACGCAGGAACCTGTAGGCAAACAAAAAAGCAAAAATTGTGCACTCAGATGGGTGATTTGACACATCAATTACAAATCAGCGATATCGCCAATGAAAACCTTGCGAAACAAATAAAACTGCTTACCATCGAAAATGACCGTTTGAAGGAAAAGATGGTATTTTTTCAGCACCTCATGACAGGAAATACAAAAAGCGGGATTTCAATTCATCAGTTTAATTTAAAAGAAACAGAAACCCCCGGCCAGTACCGCTATTCGCTGACTTTGATTCAAGGTGGAGAAAGACCCAGTGATTTCAAAGGAAAATTGCGGTTTCAAGTCAAACTGCTGCAAGATAATCAGAGTAAAACCATACCCCTCACCAGCAAGGATGCCAAGCAGGATTTTCCAGTTAATTTTAAATTTCTTCATAGACTGGAAGAAAGTTTCAAGGTACCCCCGAATACCCTCGTAGAAAGCCTGCAAGTGCAAATTTATGAGCACAATGACAGCAAGGTCCTATTAACCCAAACTACGCAACCAGCGCTGTGAAGGAGAATAAAACATGTTTGGTAAAAGAAAAAAAAAGCAATTTCCCAATCATATCGATACGTTGATCGGCATCAACACAAGTATCATTGGGGATATTAATTTCCGCGGCGGCCTGCGAGTCGATGGGCATATCACTGGCAATGTCATCGCTGCCGACGACGAGTATAGTACTTTAGTGCTTAGTGATGAAGGTAGTATAGCTGGCCAAATAAAAGTCACTCACATCATTATCAATGGCACAGTAACAGGTCCTATTTACGCACAAGAATATCTGGAGCTGCAAGCAAAGGCTAAAGTGTACGGTGATATTCATTACGGTTCTTTAGAAATCCAGTTGGGCGCCTCCGTCGAAGGAAAAATGATCCACCAGAATCAATTAGAGTCTGAAAATAAACACCAGTCTGAGAAAATAGTAACATTAATTCTCGCTACGCCAGATGAGCATATTGCTACAGAAAGTGATAGCTACAACTATCCTGGCAGTTTGGAGTCCAATAAAAATTAAACGTCACTACAGAGATTGATCTATGAGCATTGAAAATAACATTCCAATTTTATTCACTGATAACGCAGCTGCTAAAGTTAAGCAATTGATTGAGGAAGAAGGCAACGAAAATCTCAATCTGAGAGTTTTTGTTAGTGGCGGCGGATGTTCTGGCTTTCAATATGGATTCACTTTTGACGAACTGGTCAACGAAGATGATACCGTCATGGAGAAAAATGGCGTCAAACTTTTGGTTGACCCCATGAGTTTTCAGTATTTGATCGGCGCTGAAATTGATTATCAGGAAAATCTGCAAGGCGCTCAATTCGTCATCAAGAACCCTGGCGCTACCAGCACTTGCGGCTGTGGGTCATCATTCTCAATGTAGCTTCTATATTAGAGTGATAAAAAGCGATTCAGGCGGGATAGATCGCGCCCAGAATTCTATTTCCTTTCGCACCGGTAACAGCAGTTAAATTGCCTGTCTTACGCAATATCGCTTGTTGCGCCAGCCAGGCAAACGCGTAAGCCTCTACCCAGTCTGCCGCGACACCCAATTGATCCGTCAGGGCTATTTTTCTTTCGGGCATAAGATTTATCAGACTATCTATCAGTAAGGTATTGTAAGCCCCTCCGCCGCAAGCGTAGATTTCTACGGCAGTAGGACAATATTCACGTATTGATCTGGTAATTGCCATTGCCGTCAGTTGCAGCAGGGTTGCTTGTACATCTTCCGGCGCTTCATTTCCTACTAATTTTCGTTCCAGCCACTCGACATCAAACAATTCTCTGCCAGTACTTTTTGGGGGCTGACGCGAGAAAAAATAATCTCCCAACAGTTTTTCCAGTAGCGCAGGAATAATTTGACCGGTCATTGCCCATTGCCCATTTTTATCATAATTTTTTCCTGTATGACGCAAACACCAGGCATCCATCAAAATATTTCCCGGACCACAGTCAAAACCGATGATTTCATTATAAGGATCAAGGCTGGTGATATTGGCGATACCTCCAATATTCACAATGACCCGATGATAAAAGGAATCCTTAAAAAGAGCATGATGAAAGGCTGGAACCAGTGGTGCGCCTTGGCCTCCTGCGGCCATGTCGCGGCTTCTGAAGTCTGCCACGACTGTGATCTGGGTTAGCTCTGCCAATAGTGCTGCATTCACAAGCTGGATCGTATAACTCTTTTCCACCTCAGGACAGTGCCTGATCGTTTGACCATGACAGCCAATGGCAATAACTTGTTGAAACCCGATGCCGGAGTTTCTTAACAATTCTGCAATCGCTTCAGCATAAAGCGCTGATAAGTGATTACTGAGCATTGCAGCGCGATGCAGTTCATCATAGCCTGATCGATGCAAGGCCAATAATTGCATGCGTAATTGCTCATCATAGGGACAAAAGTAAGTCTGGGCCAGAACCGGGGTGGAAGCACCAAAATCAACCAGAACAGCATCGACCCCATCCAAACTTGTACCCGACATGATGCCGATATAGTAAATAGGTTTCAATGACGCATCAGCCTTCAAGAGGCACTATTAACTTGGATTCCAGAAGCTATTGTAATAGTGAGTAGGCACCAGAACATGAATTAGTGGATAGTTTCGATATCCACTTTGTGCCTACCCATCCGCCACACCATGCTATTCCAATGCAGCATAATGAATATTGCGCATGATGTTTAAACGCGCCACCAAGGATTGAGTTTCCTTCTGGAAGGTATTCAAGTCTTTTTTTGCAATGGGAGGCGCAGTCGGCAAAGCAACTTTTGTCGGATCACGCTGCAAGCCATCAATGCGTAATTCATAATGTAAATGCGGGCCGGTCGCCATACCCGTTGCACCTACATAACCAATCACGTCACCCTGACTAACCCGTTTACCTTTGCTTATTCCATTCGCAAAACGAGATAAATGACCATACGCTGTTTCATACTTACCATTATGTTTAAGAACAACTAAATTACCATAGCCTTTTTGTGAGCCCGAGAATGCCACGATCCCATTGGCTGTCGCTTTGACCGGTGTACCGGTAGGCGCCGCATAATCGATGCCTCGATGTGCACGCCATTCTTTGAGTATGGGATGAAAGCGTGCATTGGTAAAACCGGAGCTGATACGCGAGAAAGTGAGGGGTGAAAGTAAAAATGCTTTGCGTAAACTTTCCCCTTCCGGCGTGTAGTAACCATCTGCGCCGTTAGATGATTTGAAATAGATAGCTTGATGGGATTTTCCTTTATTGACGAATTCGACTGCTAATACACGTCCTGTTTTAGCACGCCTACCATTATTAGAGAAGGTCTCATACACGACGGTAAAGCGATCCCCCTGACGCAAATCTCGATAAAAATCAATTTCTGATGCAAATATTTCTGTGAGTTGCATGGCAATATTGTTAGGTATACCCGCGCTATCAGTTGCAGCAAATAAAGATCTGTTGATTACACCCGATTTCATATGAACCTGAGCATCCAGTTCAATCGATTGCTCAGTCATTTTGAATTCATCGTCGGTTTTTTCCATCAAGAACAGTTCTTCGTTCCCAAAGAAATAGCGCAATGACAATAGCTCGCCATCAGCTGTCGTCTGCGCATAGATGGTTTGACCGGGTTTTAGCTGGCGCATTGCTCGGCTGCCACGGGCTGCCTGCAAGAAATCGATCGAGTCCTGATTACTGATATCCAGGCGATTCAAGATTGCTGCAATGGTGTCACCACGTCGAATATTTTCCTGGTGCCAGAAAGTTTGATTAGTTTGAGTTTCAGGAAGCACATCCGGAATCGATAAATCAAGAACGACTTCTTCTACCTGAACCTCTTCAAAGGATGGCGAATTGGGCGCAATACCAAACGCAGTGACGATGCCAAACAGGGGTATGCTGGATAAGGTAACCAGCCAACGAAGCGTTTTTTTTGTTAGTTTTGAAGATTTTTGAGCTAGAATCCTTGGTTTACTGCAAAGCGGTGTATATAGCATCTATAAGACCTCCAGTCATTTTTATCATTGCAAGTAGGGGCGAGTCTATCATGAAAATCATCAAAACATGTACTAAGGTACAATTGAAATTGTAATAAAATGGTTTCTTGGAATAAAAATATTAATTAGAATCTTTAGCTTATCGATATTGTGAATAAAACTATCAAATCTCAACTCGAAATTATAAAACGTGGAAGCCATGAACTATTAGTCGAAACAGAGTTAGAAAGTAAGCTTACTTCAGGACGCCCACTACGAATCAAAGCAGGATTTGATCCAACTGCACCCGATTTGCACTTGGGACATACTGTCCTATTAAACAAACTGCGCCAGTTACAAGAGATGGGACATCACATCCTGTTCCTGATTGGTGATTTCACAGGCATGATTGGTGACCCAAGTGGCAAAAATACCACGCGCCCGCCCCTGACCCGTGAGCAAGTGGCAGAAAATGCAAAATCTTATACTACACAGGTTTTTAAAATACTCAAACCTGAAGGTACGGAAGTAGTGTTTAACTCATCCTGGATGGACAAGCTAAACGCAGCGGATCTGATAAAACTTGCTGCAACGCATACAGTTGCACGTATGCTGGAACGAGACGATTTCGATAAACGCTATCGCAACAATCAGGCAATCGCCATCCATGAGTTCCTCTACCCCTTGATCCAGGGCTATGATTCCGTCGCCCTGAAAGCTGATCTTGAATTAGGAGGAACCGATCAGAAATTCAATCTTCTGATGGGACGAGAGTTGCAGAGACATTTTGGACAATCGCAGCAATGCATCCTTACCATGCCTTTGCTGGAAGGATTGGATGGTGTCAACAAAATGTCCAAATCCCTGAACAATTATGTAGGCATCACTGAAAGTCCGCAACAAATCTTCGGCAAACTGATGTCGATATCTGATCAGCTCATGTGGCGCTACTTGGAGCTACTATCTTTTGAATCCCTCGATACGATTCATGCATGGCGCCAAGAAGTAGAAGCTGGTCGCAATCCGCGGGACATCAAAGTGCTGTTTGCACAGGAAATTGTCGCACGCTTCCACAGCCCGCAAGATGCCAAACAAGCTCTTGCCGATTTTGAAGCACGCTTTAAGCATGGTGCGTTACCAGATGAAATTCCGCAAAAAATAATCCAAATACAAGATAACGAAATCCCGCTGGTGCAATTATTAAAACTATCAGAATTAACTGCCAGCACCAGTGAAGCATTGCGCATGATCAGTCAAGGCGCTGTCAAACTAGATGGTGAAAAAGTGGAGGATAAATCGACTCAGCTAGCACGAGGTAAATCCGTGATCCTCCAAGTAGGCAAACGTAAGTACGCCAGGATCATTATCCAGTAATCTTCAATTATTTATCCTCTTTCCTAATCATTTCCTTTTTTTAATCAACCAATCCAGTCTATTGTCAAAAATAGCAAAATAAATTGCAGATCGCTACATAATCCAGTATACTGTCGCGCTTGGTTGATTCAGACTATTCTCTTGATTGTCTGATTGATCTTATCTGGTTTCATCGTTCTGGCCTCTCTTCAATTTTTCAATTTTCCGGAAAATATGTATAGCAACCTTGGTTAGCGGCGATGCTTTATTTAATGCGCTAGCAGGGCTATGCACTATTTTGGACAAGACAATATCTGCCTGCTTGTGCGTCTAATTCTTTTCTTTAGGAAAACAACGTGTCTTTTGAAGATCTAAACTTACATCCTTGTATTATCAAAGCTATTCATGACGCAGGATATACTGCTCCCACACCCATTCAGAAACAAGCGATCCCTGAATTGCTAGCCGGTCACGATGTCATGGCGTCTGCACAAACCGGAACGGGAAAAACTGCGGCTTTTATGCTGCCAGCACTTCATTTGCTGGCAACGCCGGCAAAAATCCAGAGCCGTGGACCACGCGTTCTGGTACTGACCCCCACTCGAGAACTTGCGCTTCAAGTATCCGATGCCGCCACGAAATATGGCAAATATCTTTCTCGAGTCAAAGTCATCAGCATACTGGGTGGCATGCCTTATCCACTCCAAAACAAACTCTTATCACAATCTGTGGATATTCTGGTCGCTACACCCGGACGGCTTATTGATCATATTCAGCGTGGCCGCATTGATTTCAAACGCCTGGAGATGCTAGTACTGGATGAAGCAGACCGAATGCTGGATATGGGTTTTATTGATGATGTGGAAAGCATTGCGTCCGCCACTCCCGCCACCCGGCAAACCCTGCTGTTTTCTGCCACTCTGGATGATGCAATCAATAAGGTTGCAGCAAAACTTTTAAAATCTCCCAAGCGCATTCAAGCTGCATCCCAAAAAGCCAGGCTTGAGAATATTGAACAGCGACTTCATTATGTCGATGATATGTCGCATAAAAATCGTTTATTACATCACGTATTGCGTGACGAAACGCTCAAGCAAGCCATTGTTTTTACTGCCACCAAGCGAGATGCAGACTCATTGGCTGATAATCTTTATGCACAAGGTTACGCGGCAGCTGCATTACATGGCGACATGAATCAGCGTGAACGTACCCGTACGCTTACCAAGCTACGCACCGGCGGTTTGCGTGTTCTGGTGGCAACCGATGTGGCCGCCAGAGGCATCGACATTGCCGATATTACGCATGTCATCAATTTTGACTTACCCAAATTTGCAGAAGACTATGTTCACCGTATTGGCCGTACCGGTCGAGCTGGGGCAGCCGGAATCGCAGTTTCCTTTGCATCCATCCGGGATGGCGTTCATTTGACAAAAATTGAGCGCTATACAGGGCAGCGCATTACGTCACATATCATCCCTGGTCTTGAACCCCGCAACAAACCACGTTTCCAGAACAGCGGTATTAAAAGCACACCGGGTATCGCTCAGAAACGTAAGCATTCGCCGTTAGCGCACAGGGGTCACCAAAATCTCAATTCGGTCAATGATTCGCAGGACAACGGAAATAGCTATGGCGGTCGTTCATTCGGTCACGATAGCCGTAACAATTCTTTCCGAAATAATGACAATAAATCTAATAGTGGCCATCAATTTGCCAGGTCGAAGCAGCCTAAGTACTTCTAGAAGCGGGATATCACCAGAATAGTTTTCTGCCGCAACAATCAGCCATCTGGTGTTGTGGCAGCATGCTTTGATTTATTAAAAATCAGCGCCCTAGGCCCCGAAAAGCAATCATAGCCAGCGCATAAGCAGCGGCGGCAGCCCAGCCGACAGTAGGAAAGCCTCCCTGCATGCTCAGAAAAACAGCCAGTGGGGCAGCGATAACGGAAAAGCAGCCATTAATGCCCCAAGCCCATGGTACTTGTTGCGGGCGCGTATGGTTCAGCACGCGCAGGGCCAGCGGGAGAGGTATGCCTAGCAGAAAAGCTGGGAAAGCCAGAAGCGCGAGCCCGACAATCCATTTCAGCGGCTCCGGCCAGACCAATCCGATCGTAAACAACGGCGGTATTAAAAACAGAGATAGTACAATGATGATCACGATGCCGCTCAGGACAAGGTCAGCGGTTCTGCGGGAGCCCGCAAGCCGGGCACTAAAAGCGCTGCCTGCACCCATACCGCATAGCATGGCAGCAACCACGCCGGCAGCGCTGTAGAGCGAATGCCCCCAGAACAAGGTGAAACGCTGAATCCACAAAATTTCTAAAAACATAAATCCCAGACCGATGGCTGCAAAGTAAAACAACACCGCCACGCGCCCGCCTGGTGGCCAGCCCAGCCACAACAATGGCACCAGAATCAAAACAAAAGCAACACCAGCCAGCACCACTCCTGTCAAAGCCACCAGAATTGAGCCCATCTCAACAAAGGCGAGTGTACTGTTCCCAAAAAACTGTTTCACTTCTTCAAGGCGATCTCCACGCAAAAACTGATGAAAATAGGGTCTGTCATCATCTGGGGCACGCACATCAAACAAATAGTCATCATAGAAGGCGGGGGCCTTATCCGTAGAAAGCAGCGCTGCGAATCCCGTTACCAGCCGATCTTCTTCCATGACATGAAAACGATCAGCAAGTACAGAGCCCTCGCCCGGTGACCAGAGCCGGTCAAATCCCTTGGCTTGCGAGAACGCAGCCAGTTTTTCTCGCATCGCTTCACGCATGGGTTGCTTTGACACTGCCACAGACAGCATATCCCAACTCCTGACAGCGGCAATATGCGACGATGGATCAGATAAGCCAGCCGTGCGCAGGGTATCTGCGACCAGCGCCAGAAGTTTTAAACTCTGGCGCGGTGGCTGGTCAAGATAAATACTGAAGGATAATAGGCCATCTTCATGCAGCACATCCCACAAAGCACGAAACGACTCACGGGTCAGCAGATAATCTTCCTGCATCGCCTGCAAGCCGACACCGCCGCCAAATGAGCCTTGTGGTGGTAGCAGGATCAGGTCGTAATGATGAGAAGGTGCGCTTAGAAAAGCACGGCCTTCGCGTGTGATGACGGTAAGCCGGTCATCCTCGTATTGCGTCCGCAACCACTGAGCTACCACGGGGTGAGGCTCCACCGCATCCACAAAGACATCGTCCTGCGTCAGCAAATGCGCCACCGCTGCGCCACCGGCATGTAGGACGAGTGCGCGTGACGGCGTCGCCAGCACAAGCGGCAGCGCCTGTACGCTTTCATTCAGCACGGCTGCGTCGTGCAGCAAAACACCATAAGCGTCACCATTGCGATAAATATGAGGCGTCACTGGCACCGTGCCGCGAAACTGTAGGCTGAGGCCCGGCCCATAGCGCAGGGCGGGAGATTGCACGATTTGAATCCGGCCCATCGGATGAGGAATATCACTGATGATTTGCGATTGCGGCAATTGCAGCGCATAACTGATCGCTTTATAGGCAGAGGGCTTAGCATCAGGAATATAATAAGTGCTTGCCAACGCCAAGAGCAGCAGAATCACACTGGACCATGAGCGCCGCAACAACCATGCGGCCAGCGCAAAAGTCGCAGCGCAGAGCGCAAAACCTTGGGTCGGTGTGAGGTAAAGCAGCAGCAACAGCCCGAGTCCAGCGCCTATTGCCGATCCCAGCAGATTCGCCGCGTAACGCCGTCCGATTGCTGGTGTATCGCGCATGAAGATAAGCCCAAGAAATAGCGCTCCGCTAAAAAAAGGCAAAAAAACAAGCATGGCGCTGGCCAGCAACGGTCCCCAGCTGCGCACATCGATAAATAGCAAGGGAAAATCCGTCAATGCCGCAGCTTGCAGCGCCACTGGCAACGCCAAAAGACAGCTTACCGCGGCAAATATAAGGCATACGTGCGCCACGCCGTCGGTGCGTGGCAGTAATTTGTCCCGTGCCAGCGCCAGAACCGTGCCACTACTGCCGAACCCCAGTAAAGCAAGAGAAATTACGGCATAAGCGAAATGATGACCCTGCGCTTGCGCCAGCGCTTGCATTAGCACGATCTGTAACGCGATCAGTGACAGCGAGGATACAAACAAGGCAATATCAACGCCGGACAGCCGCATATTAGAATGCACCCTACCCCCTCGTTAAGGGGACAAAACGAACCGGCAGAAGATTTTGCGTACGCACCTCACCGCCAACTTTGGTAACCAGAACAAGCATCTGAACCATATAAGAAGTGCCGACGGGAATGACCATCCGGCCACCATCCTTGAGCTGTTCGATCAGCGGCGGCGGAATATGGGGTGCAGCCGCGGTCACAATAATTGCATCAAACGGTGCGTGTTCGGCCCAACCGTAATAACCATCAGCCTGTTTGACACTGACATTGTCATAACCGGCGTTACGCAGGCGTGCCTCTGCCTGTTGCGCAAGTTGCGGGATAACCTCTATGGTATAGGCGTGTTTGACGATTTGCGCCAGCACAGCAGCTTGATAACCGCTACCCGCACCGATTTCAAGTACCCGGGAATCCGGCTTTACTCTGGCCATTTCTGTCATGTAAGCGACAATATAAGGCTGCGACATTGTCTGGCCGTAACCGATCGGCAGGGGACGGTCTTCATAAGCTAAACGTTCTCCCCATTCCGGTATAAATAGATGGCGAGGCACAGCGCGCATGGCATCCAGGACATATTTATCCTGCACGCCTCTTGCAACAATCTGCTCAGTGACCATTTTCTCGCGCAGTTCGCGTGTCCGATCAGTATCCTTTTCCTTTGCCTGTGCGGCCGAGGCTCCAAGCAGGCAAACAAGAATCAGTATAAATAGCAGTTTACTCATTGTCATGTTTTATTCCCTCTCAAGAAGTAACTTCACCACAACTTCATAACTGTCTTGGGTAATAGCAAACGGCCGTGGATCATTGATCTCTGCTAGCCACAAGACTTGGCAGATACTGCATTGCCGTCACGTTCATCAGCCTCGACCAACACTTTTCCACGCATCAACAATAATGGGCAGGGGGTAGTACTGATGACTTGACTGGCAACGCTACCATAAACCATGCGCTCCACCCCTGTCCGGCCGTGCGTACTCATGACAATCAAATCAGCATTTTCTGCATGAGCGATGCGAACAATGGAATCAGCCGGGCCTCCTGCTGTGACGTGATAACGGCATGTGATGCCTGCCAGTTGCAGCCTCAGGCGTATGCGCTCTAAATAGCATACTGCCTGCCGGATGATAGGCTGCCCTTCCGTATTATCCAGATCGCTGAATATTTGACCGGTTGTCAATCCCTCCCCGGCATTCCCGGAATCATGCGGCTCGACGACACGAACCAGATGGATCATTGCCCCCGTAGCCTGTGCGAACTGACAAGCAGCCGGTATAGCCGCCTCAGCCAGGGGAGTGCCGTCAAGCGGCAAGAGAATGGTACGAGGCAAAGAATCAGGCTGTACTGCAATCCGGGCAGAAACTAGAAATACGGGTGGACGTGCATTTCGCACCACTTCGTCTGCTACGCTACCCAGCAGTGCCAATCCTAACCCTGTTCTTCCGTGGGTAGACATGGCGATCAAATCGACATTCGCTTCTTCGGCCAGACGCAGAATATTTTCAGCAGCTGCCCCCCGCAAACACCTGCTTTCTATCCGAAACCCATTCTGGTTAAGCTGCTGCGCCACGGCGCGCAGTCGTTCATTGATCTCATCTTGATGGGATATTGCTATCTGCTCTGACGCAAGCGCTCGGATCGTATTGTTGAGCGAGGGAAGAATGAATGATGACAATGCTGTCATCAATAACAGTTCCGTCCGCTCCGGCGCAACAAAGCGCAGCAGATGAGGAATGACCTGTTCTGCCAGCTCAGAACCATCCAATGGTATGAGCACCCGCTTGATCATGTGCATACCCGTCCCTCATAAATCACTGTTCGAGTATAGGCTTTTTCGCATCCGTTTTCCATGGTTGCGAACCAGGATATTCAAGGCCCCTTCAATGCGAGCTGGGGTTTATCGTTTTTTCCGTGATAAAAAACGTACGTTTCTGCAACATCCATACAAGCCGATAAACAGCAAATCCGACCAGCAAATGCTTCATCGTATGGCCACTGATCAGATGATTCGTCACCTCATAGATTTGCAGATCCAACATTTCAGCCACCTTGGCCGCCGCGTACAAAGCAATTACCCGGTAGATATCTTTCGCATGCGTATAACGTGATGGATAGTACACACTCAACAAAATAATGAGCAGGATGGAATAAAACTGAGTAATGATATAAAAATTCAGATTTCCCTTGCCTTGTTGCTCAGTCCAGTGCCAGTACAATACACTCAGCGCCCCTAACACGACCAGTACCGGTAATGATCGTATGCCCAATACGGGATTGACGCGCTCAACCAATGTTGCAGCAAGCAAGGCTGTTACGCCCATGGCTATCGGCAGCCGATCCCACACTAAATAGCCGTTATGCGGTATCCAGTGATAAAGCATTGAACCCAATCCCGCCGCAGCAACGCTTAGAAACAATATCCCATAGGGTAAATACTCAATCCTGCTAAAAAATGCTTTGTGAACGGGTAATTGATAAGCGCGAAAAAGAAACCCAAGGCCAGCGATGCCGCTTAACAAAATAACCAGATTTGAAACAACATTTCCAAAATTTGGGATACCCAAAAAGGCTCGCTGATCAGCAAACTGATGATAATCGGCTGGTTGAGGGATAGGCGGCAACACTATCGCTGTCACAACAACCGCAATTGACAATCCAGTGAGTATCCAAAACTGTCGCTGCATATCGAATGATTGGAAGATGATTAGTACATATGGGCAACCGCTTCCCCGATGCGCCCAACAGCAATCATATGAATACCGGGGATAGGTTGTTTGGGTTTATTGGCCAGTGGAATAATCGCCTGTTTAAAGCCAAGCTTCGCCGCTTCCTTCAATCTCTCCTGTCCACGCTGCACAGGGCGTATTTCCCCGGCCAGGCCAATTTCGCCGATGACAATCATCTTTTCCGCGAGTGGCTTATTCTTAAGGGAAGAAACAACCGCCAGCATGATCGCAAGATCAGCCCCGGGTTCAGTGATTTTCACTCCGCCCACGGCATTGACAAAAACATCCTGATCAAAGCAGGGAATACCGGCATGACGATGCAGTACCGCCAGCAACATGGCCAGCCTGTTTTGTTCCAAGCCGACACATAGCCGCCGCGGATTGGGTGAGCGTGCTTCGTCGACCAGAGCCTGTATCTCCACTAACAGCGGACGTGTGCCCTCTTGCGTGACCATGACACAGGATCCTGGCACCTGCTCGCCATGATGCGAAAGAAACAAGGCCGATGGATTTTTGACCTCGCGCAAGCCTTTCTCGCCCATTGCAAATACGCCCAGCTCATTCACTGCGCCAAAACGGTTCTTGAAGGCGCGAATCATGCGAAAACTGGAATGCATCTCACCCTCGAAATACAACACTGTATCCACCATATGTTCCAGCACGCGTGGTCCCGCCAGCGCGCCTTCTTTGGTCACATGACCCACCAGAATGATGCAGGTGCCGCTGGATTTCGCCAGACGAGTCAATTGGGCCGCGCATTCACGCACCTGAGCGACTGATCCTGGTGCCGATTGCAATATTTCCGAGTAGATCGTCTGGATTGAGTCAATCACGGCGATAGCCGGTTTACGCTCAATCAGCACCGATTGAATTTTCTCCAGCTGAATTTCCGCGAACAAATCCACTGTATGCACATCGAGGGCCAGACGCCTGGCACGCAATGCCACCTGCTGCGCCGATTCCTCACCGCTTACATACAATACCTGATGCTGGGCGGACATGTACGAGAGCGCCTGTAGTAACAGCGTTGACTTGCCGATGCCAGGATCTCCACCCAGCAATACCACACCACCGTGTACCAGACCACCCCCCAGAACCCGGTCAAGTTCACCGACCCCGGTCGGATAGCGCTGTTCTTCACGTGCTTCGATGGTACTTAAGTTTTGTACTTGACCAATTTCCGATACGGGACTGAAACGTGATACAGATTTCTCTGCGATGGTTTCTACCAGGGCATTCCATGTTTGACAGTGGGGGCACTGACCTTGCCATTTCAAGGTTTGTCCACCACACTCAGTACACGAATAGATTGATTTCTGTTTGGCCATTCATTTAATCTTTAATCATAAACTTCGGCAGCGCCGAATGCGGCTCCGCAAGCATCCTTCTCCGAAAGTACCGGTTTACCCGTAAGAGGCCAATCAATCGCCAAAGTTGCATCGTTCCATATGATGCAGCGCTCATATTCGGGTGCCCAATAGTCGGTTGTGTTATACAGAAACTCGGCATAATCAGAGAGTACCAGGAAGGCATGGGCAAAACCGGGCGGAACCCATAACTGTCTCTTATTCTCCGCACTGAGTATTTCTCCTACCCACTGCCCAAAAGTCGGCGATGAGCGGCGTATATCCACCGCCACATCAAATACCTCCCCGATCACCACCCGCACCAGTTTCCCCTGCGCTTGTTTGATCTGATAATGCAGACCGCGCAAGACATGTCGAGCGGAGCGCGAATGATTGCTTTGGACAAAATTTATTTTTTCTCCAACTGCTGATTCGAATGCACGCTGATTAAAACTTTCGAAAAAGAAACCGCGCTCATCACTGAAGACACGCGGTTCCAATAAAAGAACTTCCGGAATAGCCAAACGGGTGGATTTCATAACATGCGAGTTTCAGGATTCCAATCAAAATTCACGTTTCAACACTTGCAACAAATATTGCCCATAGCCATTCTTGGCCAGTGGTATGGCCAGTTTTTCTAATTGCGCCGCATCGATCCATCCCTGTCTAAACGCTATTTCTTCCGGGCAGGCAATTTTTAATCCCTGCCGATGCTCAATCGTAGCAACAAACTGACCCGCATCCAGTAAAGATTCATGGGTACCGGTATCCAGCCACGCATAACCACGTCCCATAATTTCTACACTCAAGGCAGACCGCTCCAGATAAATACGATTCAAGTCAGTGATTTCCAATTCGTTACGTGCCGATGGCTTCAAGCTTCTGGCGTAATCAACTACATGCTGATCATAAAAATACAGACCTGTCACGGCATAGTGGGATTTTGGTCGTTGAGGTTTTTCCTCCAAATTGATCACACGTCCCTTTTCATCAAATTCAACGACGCCATAACGCTCGGGGTCATGGACGTGATAGGCGAAGACACTGGCGCCTTGCGTACGCTCCATGGCATTGGTTAGCAAATGATGAAAGTCGTGTCCATGAAAAATATTATCGCCCAGCACAAGCGCTGAACAATCGTTACCAATAAACGATTCACCAATGACAAAGGCTTGCGCAAGACCATCGGGTGATGGCTGTTCGGCATACGATATATTCAATCCCCACTGCTGGCCATCACGCAGCAGTTCCTCATAGTTTCCAACATCACGCGGTGTTGAAATGACCAGAATATCCTGTATTCCCGCCAGCATTAAGGTACTCAGCGGATAATAAATCATGGGCTTATCAAATACCGGCAGCAACTGTTTGGATACCGTTTGGGTAACCGGATAGAGTCGCGTACCAGAACCACCTGCGAGGACAATTCCTTTTCGCCGGGGAGGCTTGGATTTTGAAGAATCTCTTGTTAGATATGAAATACTTGGTGTTGGCATAAATAAAAATCCCGAGGTTCAGAAGCTCATGAATAAATACTTCCATCCGCTAAT
>CBFGXU010000016.1:0-25643 GCA_965652935.1 uncultured Nitrosomonas sp. | reverse complement strand
TCTGCAACAATTTCACCGCCCATGACAAGCCAAGCTTGCATTGCTTGCCTAGCATCAGGTGGGATGCGATTGGGGTCACCCGTAAATACTACCGTGACGGTATGACCCCATTCCCTCAGATAACGCGCCGCAACGAATGCATCACCACCATTATTACCCGGTCCAGCAAGCACTAGTATACGGTTGTTATTACCTTTAAGTAATTGATCGCGGATGACTTGTGCCGCAGCCAGTCCTGCTTTTTCCATTAACTGGGGAGGATCCGGCAGCGTGGCTGCCTGGCGCTCAAATTCCCGTATTTCAGCTGTAAAAAAAACAGGATCGGCAATCGTCATGGTATGTTGAGTATCGAGTGGAATCAGCGATAAATATATCTTCTCGTGTAAAATTGCAATCTTTAAATAACAACTTTATTTTTTCTGATGCTCCAATTTTGTGGTGGATATGCGCTCTCTCCGTTTCGTCTGGAAAAATTAATCAATGAGATTAAGATATTAAATCTGCACGTATCCGCGGTGAATAGCGAATATTGGCATTTTTGTTCGATCACACGGAATCTGCAAAATGCCGAACTGGGCGCGTTGCGAAGATTGCTCAACTACGATCAGGCACAAGAAAACGCGCAACATGCGGGTGAATTCTTTTTAGTGCTGCCGCGGCCCGGCACGATCTCGCCCTGGTCAACCAAGGCGACGGATATTGCGCATCACTGCGGGCTATCGGCTATCGAACGCATTGAACGCGGCATTGCGTATTACATCCAATGTGAATCGCAACTATCAGCCGAGGATAAAGCGCGTCTTGCGCCATTGCTGCATGACCGCATGACTGAAGCTGTTTTTGCATCTTTTGAGGATGCAACCAGACTGTTTCAGCATTTTGAACCCAAACCGCTGAATACGATCGATGTGAAAAATGGCGGTATCGATGCGCTGTGGGAGGCGAATCAGACCATGGGATTAGCCCTATCAGAGGATGAAATTGAATACCTGTTATATCATTTCGAGGAGGCAGGGCGTAATCCGACGGATGTTGAATTGATGATGTTTGCCCAGGCCAATTCCGAGCATTGCCGCCATAAGATATTTAACGCGGATTGGATTGTGGACGGTAAACCACAGGATAAATCCCTGTTTGCGATGATACGCAACACGCATCAAATGCACCCGCAAGGCACGCTGGTGGCTTACGCCGATAACGCGAGCATCATTGAAGGCGCGGAGATTGCCCGTTTTTATCCAGGTGATCATCAGGTTTATGGCTATGCCCAGGAACCAACGCATATATTGATGAAGGTCGAGACGCATAATCACCCGACTGCCATTTCGCCGTTTCCAGGAGCAGCAACCGGGGTCGGGGGTGAAATCCGTGATGAGGGTGCAACCGGGCGCGGTGCCAAACCGAAGGCCGGATTATGCGGTTTCTCGGTATCCAATTTGAATATCCCCGGTTATACACAACCGTGGGAATACGATGGTTGCCGCTCTGCCGATGGTCAGTCAACTTATGGCAAGCCAGTGCGCATTGCATCAAGCCTGCAGATCATGCTGGAAGGCCCGATCGGCGGTGCGGCATTTAATAATGAATTCGGCCGGCCTAATCTGGCAGGCTATTTTCGTACCTATGAGGAGCGCGTTGTCGGAGAAATGCGTGGCTATCACAAGCCAATCATGCTGGCAGGTGGTATCGGGCAGATTTCAGAGCAGCATGTGCGCAAGGAAAAATTCCCGCCGGGTACCTTGCTGATTCAACTGGGCGGGCCAGGCATGTTAATCGGCCTGGGCGGTGGTGCGGCTTCCAGCATGGATACCGGTACCAATATAGAAGCGCTGGATTTTGACTCGGTACAGCGCGGCAACCCGGAAATGCAGCGGCGCGCGCAGGAAGTGATTGACCGCTGCTGGCAATTAGAGCGACAGCGCGCAAGTAGCGGGAATCCTATTTTATTCATTCATGATGTAGGCGCTGGCGGCTTATCCAATGCATTTCCTGAATTAGTGCACGATTCCGGCAGAGGCGGTTGTTTTAATTTGCGTGCCATTCCTTCCGAGGAATCCAGTATGTCGCCAATGCAAATCTGGAGTAACGAAGCGCAAGAACGGTATGTCTTGGCGATCATGCCGGAATCGCTGGCGCTGTTTCAAAGCATTTGTGAGCGCGAGCGCTGCCCGTTTGCCGCCGTCGGTGAGGCTACCGCTGATGAACAACTGGTGGTGATCGATCCGCAATCCGCCATCCCGCCTGTGGATATGCCGTTGCCGGTGTTACTCGGCAAGCCACCTAAAATGACGCGCACGGTAGTGCACAGCGACAAAATATTGCCGGCTATCGATTTATCTAATATGGATTTGCTTGATGCCACCTACAGACTTTTGCGCTTACCCGCGGTGGCCGATAAGACCTTTCTGATTACGATTGGCGATCGCAGTGTTGGGGGGATGACTGCGCGCGATCAGATGGTGGGTCCTTGGCAAATTCCAGTGGCTGATGTGGCGGTGACCAGCATGGGGTATCAGACTTATCTGGGAGAAGCTTTTGCCATCGGTGAGCGTACACCGCTGGCGCTGATTGATCCCGAAGCAGCGGCGCGCATGGCGGTCGGCGAAGCCATCACCAATATCGCTGCAGCCACAATTGCAGAAATTGGAAAAATCAAGCTGTCAGCCAATTGGATGGCAGCAGCTGGCCATCCGGGTGAAGATGCCGGGCTCTATGATGCGGTACATACCATCGGCATGGAATTATGCCCGCAGCTGGGAATCAGCATACCGGTAGGGAAAGATTCGATGTCGATGAAGACATCCTGGGAAGAAATGGATCCACACACGCACGCCAAGATCCGCAAGGAAGTCACAGCACCTCTCTCCTTGATTATCTCCGCATTTGCCAGCGTGATCGATGTGCGCAAAACCTTGACGCCGCAATTGCGCAGCGATTGCGGTGATACCGAATTAATTCTGATCGATCTGGGACAGGGACAGAATCGCCTGGGGGGCTCAGCGCTGGCGCAAGTGTATAAACAAGTGGGCAATGTCGCACCCAACATTGATGGTGAAGCAGGGGCGGAGAAACTCAAAGCATTTTTTGCCGTCATCCAACGGCTCAATCAAGACAATAAACTATTGGCTTATCACGACCGCTCGGATGGTGGACTGTTCATTACCTTATGTGAAATGGCTTTTGCCGGGCATACTGGTTTAACGGTGAATCTGGACCAATTATGTTTTGATGTACATAGCAGCGATATCGACGGATCCGAATTACAACCCGAGAAATCTGGCAGCCGCTTTCTGGAGCGATTGTTTGCTGTGTTGTTCAATGAAGAATTGGGTGCCGTTGTGCAGATTAAGACCGCGCAGCATCATGAAGTCATGCAGGCGCTGACGCAAGCAGGATTGCGCGATGCCAGTTTTGTCATTGGTGAATTGAATCAAGCCGATGAAATACGCCTGATGCGCAATAATAAACCGGTGCTGGCTGAAAAACGGGTCGATTTGCAGCGTGCCTGGTCAGAAACCACCTATCAGATGCAAAAATTGCGCGACAACCCCATTTGTGCGCAGCAGGAATATGACCGTATTCTCGATACCGCCGACCCCGGCCTTCAGGTTGCATTGTGTTTTGATACTGATGACGATATTGCCGCACCGTATATCCAGACCGGCGTGCGTCCCCGCATGGCGATTCTACGCGAGCAGGGTGTCAACGGGCATGTGGAAATGGCGGCGGCGTTCGATCGGGCAGGTTTTACTGCGATTGATGTGCATATGAGCGATATCATGACAGGTCGCATTTCATTGCAGGGTTTCAAAGGATTTGCCGCATGCGGCGGGTTTTCCTACGGTGACGTGCTCGGTGCCGGTGAGGGATGGGCCAAATCCATTTTATTCAATTCCCGGGCACGAGATGAATTTGAAACTTTTTTTCAGCGCAGCGATACCTTTGCACTGGGCGTATGCAATGGCTGCCAGATGATGAGTAATTTGCACGAAATCATTCCCGGTGCTGAGTCTTGGCCGCGTTTCAGGCGCAATTTGTCAGAACAATTTGAGGCGCGTTTTGTCATGGTGGAAATACAGCAAAGCCCATCGTTATTTTTTGATGGTATGGCCGGCAGCCGTATGCCGATCACAGTAGCCCATGGTGAAGGCAGGGTTGAATTTTCTTCCGGTCAACATGAAAATGCTGCTGCATTGGTGACGATGCGTTTTATCGACAATCATGGCCAAGTTACGGAAAAGTATCCTTATAATCCCAGCGGGTCGCTTCAGGGAATCACCGGATTAACAACACCCGATGGGCGTTTTAATGTCTTGATGCCACATCCGGAACGAGTATTCCGGATTGCGCAGCATTCATGGTATCCCGTGAGATCTCGATCGGATGCGGCGGAAGATGGCCCGTGGATGCGCTTATTTAGAAATGCACGCAAATGGATTGGATAACTTGTTAGTTAATTGACTTGTTAACAGGATAATCAGAAATGACAAATTTTAGTATTAATAAACATAATAAAATCTTGAGTCTGATCGCATTGCTATTGAGCTTGTGCTGGAATAACGCCTGGGCTGACATCAAGCCCGCGAAAAAACCAATACCCAGCAATTGCGTGGGATTAGGAAGTTGGGTTATTCCAGGTTCTGGTAAGACTACGCAGCAGGATGTGATTACGCGTGCTGCGAAAGCATCGGTCGTGCTACTCGGTGAAACCCATGTCAATGCAGATCATCACCGCTGGCAACTACAAACACTGATTGCTTTGCATACAGTGCGTCCCAATATGGTGATCGGTTTTGAAATGTTTCCGAGGCGCGTGCAGACGGTGCTGGATCAATGGGTAGCTGGTAAGCTGAGTGAAAAAGAATTCCTGCAGGCTGCTGAATGGGATCGGGTTTGGAGTACAGATGCCAATCTTTATTTGCCATTATTTCATTTTGCGCGCATGAATCAGATCCCGATGCTTGCCTTGAATATTGAACCCAGTTTGCGTCACCAAGTTGCTGAGAAAGGTTTTTATGGGGTTCCGGTGGAAGAACGGGAAGGGCTGACGCGCCCTGCCGATCCTAGTCAAGCCTATATGGATTTTTTATTTCCGATATATAAACAGCATGACCGAAAAGATATGAAGAAAGGAGAAGTTACGCAGGATGACCCTGATTTCAGACGTTTTATTGCCGGTCAACAACTCTGGGACCGTGCAATGGCACAAATACTGCAACAAGCTGTGACAAAATCCGTCGATGCAGAAAAACCGCTGGTCGTCGGTGTAATGGGCACAGGCCATGTACTGCATGGTTTCGGCGTCACGCATCAATTGCATGATCTGGGTATCAAACATGTCACTGCCTTATTGCCATGGGACATCAGCAAATCCTGCAAACAACTCGTAAAAGGTGTGGCAGATGCCGTGTTTGGTGCCTTACCGCATACGGCCGGATCTATGCAGCCGCAATTCCAGCGCCTGGGAATTCGTTATGAAATGGCCCGAGGAGGTGCTCTTGTGCTGCAGGTCGAGAAAAACAGCATTGCTGAATCTACCCAGCTTCAGGATGCCGACGTGATTCTTGAGATGGCCGGCGTACCGATCAAAAACACCGAGGATGTGATTACCATAGTAAAACGCCAGGCACCAGGCACTTGGTTGCCACTCAAGATCAGAAGGGATGATCAGGAGATGCAGATGATTGCCAAGTTCCCGGCATTGCAGCATTAATGGGCATAACATGAATGATGACTGACTGTCTTTTTATCAAAATCTGTTTCCTTCTTTTAGCCTGTTTTATTACTCAACCTGTCTTTGCTATCAATTTCAAGCATAATGAAGTTGATTATGATATGACGGTCCGGATCGATCCGATTGCACGTACTATCGAAGGCAAAAGCATCATTACGATTAACAGACCGAAGAAACTCACGCTGATGTTAGGGCAGGGCTATGAGGTAACGCAGGCATTGCTTAATAGCTTTGCACTGGGCGATGGTCGTGAACATGCAGATCAGACGCACACCTGGCACATTCCACCGGATTTTAATCAACAGCACCAGCTCGAGATTCACTGGCGCGGCGAATTGGCGCCTTTGGACGCTTCGCTGGATCATTCACAAACTTTAGGCAGACCCATCGCAGTCAGTGGTAAGGCCGGCACATTTTTACCCGATGCATCAGCCTGGTATCCACGCATTGTAAATGAATTGGCGCGCTATAAAGTCAAACTGGAATTGCCTGCCGGGCAACGGGGTTTGGTAGCAGGTCGCTTGATCGAGGAAAGTGAATCTGTGCAGGGGTATCAAGCATCTTTTGAATTTCCTTTTGCAGCGGAAGGGATTGATTTAATGGCTGGACCCTATGTGATTGAAACGCAAACGCATCAAAATATCAAAAACCGACTGATCCAATTACGCACGTATTTTCATCCGCAAATTAGTAACTTATCACGCGACTATCTGGATGCCGTCAAACGTTATCTGGCAATGTATGAGACCTGGATAGGCGAGTATCCGTATACCGAATTCAGCATCGTATCCAGCCCCACGCCAACCGGTTTTGGTATGCCTACCTTGACTTATTTGGGCATTAACGTGCTGCAGTTACCATTTATCCGCGATACTTCGCTGGGTCATGAAGTACTGCATAACTGGTGGGGGAATGGTGTTTATCCGGATTATCGCCATGGTAACTGGTCGGAAGGACTGACCACTTTTATGGCCGATTACGCCTATAAAGAACAGGAAAGCAGCGAAGCCGCGCGCGAAATGCGCTTGGGCTGGCTGCGGGATTTTGCCGCATTGCAAGCAGGGCAGGATGCGCCGCTTACGGCATTTACATCGCGCACTCATAGCGCATCGAAGATTGTCGGTTACAACAAAGCGGCGATGCTGTTCTTTATGCTGCGGGATTATCTGGGTGAAACGATTTTTCAACGCGCCATCCAGGGGTTGTGGAATACACAACGCTTTAAAGTTACTTCGTGGCAGCATCTGCAGAAAATCTTTGAGATAGTTTCAGGGCAAAACCTGCAACCTTTCTTCACCCAATGGCTAGAACGTACTGGTGCACCGTCCATTACCATTAGTAAAGTGGGAAGCAACCCGGTTGGGTCGGGCTATGAGTTAAGTATTACCTTGAAACAATCCACACCGACCTATCAGTTGCGCATACCCATTGCTATCCAGAGTCAGGAAAGAACAGAAACCCACTGGTTGGATTTATACAAAGACCAGCAGACTTTCGTGCTGACATTACCGGAGAAACCGTTGTCTGTCTTGCTTGATCCAGATGTGCGCTTATTCCGTCAACTCACACCTGGTGAAGCGCCACCGATTCTGCGTGAGGTGATGGTCAATCCAGCTACAGAAACCATGGTATTGACGGATAAAGACGAGGTCCGCAAAATCGCGGAGATTCTTGCCAGTAAATTGCAGCAGCGCTCGCCCAAAATTATTCCGACGAATCGGCAACTATCTGCAGTGCCTACACTGGTCATTGGCCTGCAGGCTGAAATCAATGCCTGGCTTGCCGCCAGAAACTTGCCACCCACTCCTGATGAAGTCCGCGCTAAAGGTACGGCACAAGCCTGGACCCTGGTGCGTAAAGACGGTGCATCACTGGCTATTGTCTCCGCACAAAACGCCGCTGCGCTCGAAGCCCTGATACGCCCATTGCCGCACTATGGACGGCAGAGCTATATTGCATTCGATGACCGGCACGTGATAGGAAAAGGAATTTGGCCGATGCAGGTGCAACGAGTGAAAGTTGAATGATGAGTAAGGACTAAGGTTAGATCTTTATGGGGAATATACGGACAAGTCATGGAGCAGTTCGAGTTATCCGCTGAGCTTGTTACCTGCAGTGGTAAACTGTTGCAAGTTGTATGAGTACAGCAAACCATCTAATCAATGAGATTATTTGATTTCGATTTTCTTATTTTTTTCACTACCATTCATATCAATATGGTTTTGTTTAACGCGGCAAGATGAATTTATGACAGAGCCCACGATAATTTGCCCGAACTGCAAAACAGAGATCAAGTTAACTGAATCATTGGCAGCACCACTGATTGAATCAACTCGCAAGCAGTTTGAGCAACAACTGGCACACAAAGACAGCGAAATTATCCAGCGCGAACAGGCTATGCGCGAAAAAGAAAAACAACTGGCAGAAGAAAAGCGCAAACTTGAGGATCAGGTGTCTGATCGGGTAGCGGAGCAATTAAAAGTTGAGCGCATCCGCATTGTTACGGAGGAATCCAGAAAAGCCAAACAGGCTGGTGCTGCCGAGTTGGAAGGCAAAGCGCGTGAGCTGGCTGAGCTACAGGAAGTGCTTAAAGCCCGTGATGAGAAATTGGCTGAGGCACAAAAAGCACAAACTGAACTTCTCAAAAAACAGCGTGAACTCGACGATGCGAGACGTGAACTGGAGCTTACGATAGAAAAGCGAGTACAGGCTGAATTGACCGAGATCCGCATGCTCGCCCGAAAAGAAGCTGAAGACGAGCAGAAACTGAGGGTAATGGAAAAAGAACATCTCATTGTCGCCATGCAAAAGCAGATTGAGGAACTCAAACGCAGGGCCGAACAAGGCTCCCAGCAACTGCAAGGCGAAGTGCAGGAGCTGGAACTTGAAAACCTGCTGCGTAGCAAATTTGCCTTTGATGCCATCGAACCTGTACCTAAGGGTGAATACGGTGGTGATGTATTGCATCGCGTTTTCGGCACTGGCGGCCAATCAGGCGGGACTATTTTATGGGAATTTAAACGAACCAAGCATTGGAGCGATGCCTGGCTGATAAAACTTCGTGATGATCAACGGATTGCAAAAGCAGAAATCGCCGTAATCGTAAGTCATGTATTGCCAAAAAACATTGATACTTTCGAAATGATTGATGGTGTCTGGGTAACCCACCCGCGCGCTGCCTTACCAGTTGCCATGATTTTGCGTCAGTCATTGCTGGAAATTGCTTTGGCACGCCAGTCATCTGAAGGTCAGCAGACTAAAACTGAAATGGTTTATCAGTATCTTACCGGTCCTCGTTTCCGCCAGCGCGTAGAGGCCATTGTCGAAGCTTTTTCTACCATGCAAGAAGATCTGGATAAGGAAAAAAAAGCTATCATGAAGCAATGGGCCAAGCGTGAAGAGCAAATCGAGCGCGTGATGAGTGCGACGGTTGGTATGTACGGAGATCTGCAAGGGATTGCGGGGAAATCGTTACAGGAAATTGAAGGGCTTGATCTATCAGCCTTTGAATCAGGCGACAGCGGGACAAAAGCGCTGCCCAATCCTTAAATAGCCAGCTAGGGTATTAATTGATGCGCTAATGAAATATAAAGAAGTTCCTTAATGCATTTGCACGAGCATTGCATTCCTCATAATTTATTTCAAATAGCTTATATTTTCGCTATAGAAGCAAGCCCTTAACCTTATAAAAAATTAAATTATCTGCCTGCCATGATATTATGTTCTTAACAAGTCAACCTGATATTGTTAGGAAAGGTGATATTTCTTCTTAAAAGTAATCCGCAAGTTTTGCTGCAGTTACTGTAAGGGAAAATTGATGAAATTTACTTCGCTTACACAGCGCTTCGCTGTTTGGTTTACATTAGTTTCTTTATTGCCAATATTAGCTATTGGCAATACTCTGCTGCATTCCTTTGAGGCGGAGATAAAAAAATCGGCTATCCAAAATGTATCCTCGGTTGCCGATAAAAAGGTTGAGCAGATTGACAGCTATTTGAAGGAACGCTTGCTTGACGCTAGTTTGTTGCGTGATGCCCAGACAACTTATGATGCTATCGTTGAATTTTCCAGAATCTTTGAAGAAAGTGGCGTCGATTCTGATGAGTATCGTCAACTGGATGCTAATTATCGAGCAAATTTCCGACGTTTCGTTAAGGAAGCCAAATATTACGATCTGTTTCTGATTTCGTTGAAAGGCGATATCGTTTATTCTGATGCACATGAATCTGATTTTCAAACGAATTTATTTACAGGTCCTTACCGTGACACGGGATTAGGTAAAGTTGTTCGCCATGTGTTGAAGCATTCAGAAAGTAGTATTTCTGACTTCGAATTTTACGAACCGTCCAATGACGCCATCGCTGCATTTGTTGGCACGCCAATTATCATTAATGGAGAACTAAAAGGTGTACTAGCGTTGCAAATTTATAGTGAACGTGTATTTGCCGTCATATCCAATAACGTGGGACTACCGGATAGCGGTGAAACGGTTGTGGTGCGTTTTGAAGATAGCCAGACTGCATTGGTAATGGCGCCGTTAAAATTTGATCCTGGAGCAGCCTTAAAGCGCAGGATTCCTCTCAATGTGCCACCCTCTTCTGAAGCCATACAAAATGCCTTGCATGATTATCCCGGTGGTGGACTTACAGTTGATTATCGTGGAAAGGAAGTCGTTGCCGCATGGCGCTACTTGCCGCTCATGCAATGGGGCATCGTGGTACATATTGATGTGGATGAAGCATTTGCCTCTGTATACAAAGTACATTATGTCGGCTTAATGCTTCTGGCTCTGACATTAATGACTGCTTTATTGGGTGCTGTGCTGTTTAACCGCCGTGTTGTGAATCCCTTAAAAAAACTGAATCAAAGTGCCTTGGAAATCTGTGCAGGCAATTTACATCAACGTGTTGCGATTGAGGGCTGGGATGAGATGAGCCAACTGGCGGACACCTACAATACGATGGTGGAGCGGCTGAATGCCAGTAATCAGGAGCGTGATAAAGCAGAAGAAAGTCTACGGCAGTTTAATCAGGAACTGGAACACCGCGTGGCAGAGCGCACTGCCGATTTGCAGCGTGCGAATGCATCCTTGGCCATCAAGGAAGAAGAAATGCGTTCTGTCGTTGAGCACATGGTGGATTGTGTCGTTACTACGGATGAGAAGGGCATGATTCTCTCGGCCAATCCCGTGATGGAAAAGGTATTCGGTTATGGCCATGACGAAGTCATCGGGCAGAATGTGGCGATCCTCATGCCCGAGCCGGATCGCAGCAAGCATCCCGGTTACATGGAAAATTATTGCCGTACCGGGCATGGTCAGGAGTATATCGGCCGTCCCTATTTACCTGGCACGCATGGTATTGGTCTTGGCCGCGAAGTGGTAGGGGTTAACAAAAATGGTGAACGTGTCGAATTGTATTTAGCGGTCAGCGAGTATTTTGTCGGAGGAAAGCGTCATTTTACAGGGGTGATGCGTGATATCAGCGAGCATGTGCGCATTATGAAGGATTTAAAACAGGCCAGAATTGAGGCTGAACAGGCAAACAAGGCCAAATCTGCCTTTCTGGCTGCCATGAGCCACGAAATCCGCACGCCGATGAATGGCGTGATTGGTATGGTGGATGTGCTAAGGCAAACCAGCCTCAGCGGTTATCAAATGGAAATGGCTAATTTAATCCGGGATTCAGCATACGCTTTACTGGCTGTTATTGAAGATATTCTTGATTTTTCCAAAATTGAAGCAGGCAAACTAGAAATAGAAAAAATTCCCATGCGCCTGACCAGTGTGGTAGAAAACGCCTGTGGCATGCTGGCACATCTGGCGCTCAGTAAAGGAGTGGAGCTGACCCTGTTCATTGATCCTGCAATTCCGGAAAATGTGCTGGGAGACCCCTTACGTCTCCGCCAAGTGCTTGTCAATATCATTAATAACGCGATTAAATTTTCCAGCAGACCGGAAAAAACAGGCAAGGTATCAGTACGGGTATTATTGACTGAATCTAAACCTGATAAAGTCGTCGTCACATTTCAAATTACCGACAATGGCATCGGGATGAGTAAAGAGACACAAGAAAAGCTCTTTACATCTTTTTCACAAGGTGATGCCTCAACGACGCGGCGTTTTGGGGGAACTGGACTCGGACTGGCTATTTCTCATCATCTGGCAGAATTGATGGATGCGGAAATAGCAGTACAAAGTGAGCTCCAGCAGGGGTCCACGTTTATTATCCAGATGCCGTTCAAACCTTTGCCGGCTACATCCATCACAGGTAGTAAAATGGATGATCTCAGTGGACTGCACTGCCTGATAGTAGCCGCCGGGGATGGTTTGAGCAATGACTTGGCTGTTTATCTGAGCAGTGCTGGGGCGACTGTCGAACAGGCAACTGATCTGGATTCTGTTCGCCAGCTTATTCAGAATCTGGTTCCTGGCTTATGGCTGGTAGTAATTGATGCCGGGCAAAAAGAAGTACCCTCGATTGAGGAATTACGCGCTGCATTTGCTGCCCGCTCAACGGAATTAAGAAGTGCCGTCAAAGCCGGATCTGCTGCTCTGCTGTCTGATATAGAACCCCACTTTGTTATCATCAAACGCGGCCGCCGCCGGCAAGCACGTATTGAAGATATCGATATCGTAACATTGGATGGGGATGTCATGTATCGTCAATCCCTGCTTCGAGCAATTGCCATTGCTGCCGGAAGAGTCGGAACAGGTGAGGAAAAAGTGCCATCTGCTGAGGCACTCAAGTCAAGGCCTGTCCCTCTTTCACGTGAAGAGGCTTTGCGGCAAGGTAAGCTGATATTGGTAGCTGAAGATAACGATATCAACCAGAAAGTAATCAGACAACAACTTGACTTACTCGGTTATGCTGCAGATATCGCCAATGATGGAAATGAAGCGCTTAGACGTTGGCAGAGCGGAGATTATGCCTTATTACTGACAGATTTGCATATGCCTGAAATGGATGGTTTTGAGTTGACCAAAAATATCCGCGCTCAAGAAACTGAGCAGAAACGTATTCCCATTGTTGCACTTACTGCGAATGCGATGAAAGGCGAAAAGGATCACTGTTTGAGCGTTGGTATGGATGATTATCTAAGTAAGCCTGCGCAACTTGAGGATTTACGACTTGTTTTAAAAAAACATCTCTCAGGTAGTAAGAGTAAGCTCGTTCCTGAAACCGAACCACCTGCTCAACCTTCCATATTCACCTCTGGAGCGGAATCAATGATGGTGCCGGTTGATATCCATGTGCTTGAGAAATTAGTAGGAGATGATCCGGAAACCATTAAAGAAATGCTGCAGGATTATCGCGTCAGTCTAGAAAAACATGCTTCAGAATTGCGAGCTGCCTACCAAGCACAGCAGCCCGCAACAGTAGGTTCAATTGCGCATAAACTCAAATCCTCTTCACGTTCAGTGGGTGCACTTGTGTTAGGTGAGTTATGTGCAAAAATTGAACAAGCCGGTAAAAGGAACGACCAGCAAGCGGTGTCGGAGTTATTGCCAAGTTTTGATGCAGAGATTATTAAAGTTGAAACCTATCTGGCATCCCTATACGATGAAACGAAAAAAAATAGAACCGGCAGCTAAGATTGCGCGGAGCTGATGAGTAATCCATTGCGCACGCGGTCTTTCCAACCCTTCATCCAATTTGAAAAATCAGCAGCCTTTAATGGTCTGGAAATAAAATTACCCTGTGCTAAATCACATCCCGTTTGGCGTAAGAATTCCCAATCCCTGAAACCGAACCACCTGCTCAACCTTCCATATTCACCTCTGGAGCGGAATCAATGATGGTGCCGGTTGATATCCATGTGCTTGAGAAATTAGTAGGAGATGATCCGGAAACCATTAAAGAAATGCTGCAGGATTATCGCGTCAGTCTAGAAAAACATGCTTCAGAATTGCGAGCTGCCTACCAAGCACAGCAGCCCGCAACAGTAGGTTCAATTGCGCATAAACTCAAATCCTCTTCACGTTCAGTGGGTGCACTTGTGTTAGGTGAGTTATGTGCAAAAATTGAACAAGCCGGTAAAAGGAACGACCAGCAAGCGGTGTCGGAGTTATTGCCAAGTTTTGATGCAGAGATTATTAAAGTTGAAACCTATCTGGCATCCCTATACGATGAAACGAAAAAAAATAGAACCGGCAGCTAAGATTGCGCGGAGCTGATGAGTAATCCATTGCGCACGCGGTCTTTCCAACCCTTCATCCAATTTGAAAAATCAGCAGCCTTTAATGGTCTGGAAATAAAATTACCCTGTGCTAAATCACATCCCGTTTGGCGTAAGAATTCCCAATCCTTCTGATCTTCAACGCCTTCTGCAACAGTTTCCATACCCAATTGTTTTGCCATGGATAAACTGGCATCGTAAATAGCCCGGAGGGTATCATCCATCCATGCGCGGTGAACAAAACCCTGGTCGATCTTGAGCTCATCAAAGGGAATATCCCGTAATTGGGCTAACGATGAATGTCCAGTGCCAAAATCATCAATCGATAAATGAAACCTTTTGAGACGCAGTCTGGTCAGAATTTCAAGTGGAATTCGTGCATCAGCGCTCATTAACTGGCTCTCGGTTACTTCAAGCACAATTTTTTGGGGTTCCAGGTCTGCGTCAGTCGCCAACTTGACCACGAGATCCTGAAAATCAAGCGATGTCAGATTATCCATTGAGACATTAATGGCTACGCGCAGAGTCAGCCCGCTTTGTTGCCATAATTTGGCTTGTGTAAATGCGTTCGTTAACACAGAGATAGTCAGTTCATTAATGAGATGGTTTTTTTCAGCAATGCTGATAAACCGGTCGGGAAAAACCAAACCATCGATTGGGTGGAACCAGCGTACCAATGTTTCCACACCCATCACTTCACCCGTTGCTACGGATACCTTCGGCTGATAATAGTTCACAAGTTCGTGGTTGGAAATGGCGGATTTTAATTCTTCTGCGCTGTAATCTTTTTTATGGGGTTGTGGCTGACTCTCTAAAGAATGAGGTTTCCACATATTCATTATTTCTGTCAATTTTTCAGGACTGACAGGTTTATGCAGATAACCAAGCATCGGTATTTTATGTGCATGAACCAATTTCTCAGCAGTTTTTAACATACGTTCATTCTCACCGCTGACTAAAATAAGATCGCCATGATATTGTCGATCAACCAGATAACGCACAAATTCAATACCATCCATATCGGGCATATTAAGATCGAGTAAAATTAAATCAGGGCAGGTGACAGCATTATCAATCATTTTGAGTGCATCGCGACCATTGTCACAGGAGCTGACAGAAGTATAACCTTGCTTAACCAGCATCCGAGTCAGGAGCTTAAGCATAAAGATATCATCATCGAGGATTAGGATTTTAATATTGGATGCATTGTGCATGACTTGTTTTTTCTTCAAAGATAGATGGTGAAATGATTGCATGATTTTCCGTTTTTAAGCACATGATCATACACTGTGTTTCAAGAAGATAATAATATTAGTCAGCTGATTTTATAGTGCATGATCAAGGATTATTGTTTCTATCGAACACTCATCAATTAATTTCAGCATTTTGTTTTTTTACTAGCACCTCCTCGTTTTGGGTTTTCTCGTGCCTGTATTTTAATGCTTGCCATACTGTTCTGACATCCACAAGCTCATGCTGAATCAGTAATGTAATGGCAATCTCCTCAATGGCTGCATATAAGCAAAATAAAGCTGCTATCCGGAAAGGCCAGTCGAGCAGACCAGTAAAAAGTAAAATATAACTAATCACAGTGATTGCTACAGCGATCTTTACGCTCCATGTGTGGTAGCTGCTAACGGCATGAAATTTGATAAAACTGATAAATACTGGCAATGTAAAGCTCAGTACAATAATAATGAAAGAAAGCTTTTCTCGGAGTATGATGTCCGGCCATAATATCCAGGCACAGATGGCCATGGTTGAATAAATGATGAAATCACCCCAACTGTCAAGGCGAGATCCCATCTCAGTTATCTGATTCAGTGCTCTGGCAAGAAAGCCATCCAGTACATCCGTGAATACTGCCAATAGTAATGTGCCAATGAACCAGTAGGGTTGCTGAGTGAAGGCAAAGTAAAACAACGCTGGTGCCATTAATATTCGCATCAGGCTAATCAAGTTAGGCAAATTAATTAGTTGATCTTTAGCGTGACTCATCATAATAATGCATGGCTAAAATTCAATTATTACTGAGTAATGAAGAAAAAGTAATAAGAAATTTATTTATATTATGACTTATGAATAACGCAAAAATTCTAATGCCCTATGTCTGGTATATCAATAAAAGTTCTGACTTATAATATTCACAAGGGATTCAGCGCGACTAACCTACGTTTTATCTTGCATGAGATCAAGAACTTATTGCGGCATATTGATGCCCATATCGTTTTTTTACAAGAAGTGCATGGCGAACGCAACACATCCACAAGCTATTCTGACAATTGGCCTAGTAATCGGCAATTTGAATTTCTTGCTGATCAAGTTTGGCATCATCAAGCTTATGGAAAGAATGCAATTTATAAATCTGGGCATCACGGCAATGCTATCCTGAGCAAATATCCGTTTGTTGAATGGGAGAATATCAATGTCTCCATGCTGAGATCAGCCAGTCGCAGCCTTCTGCACGGAGCAATTCAGATTCCCGGAGCCGATCAAAAAATTCATGTTATTTGCGTCCACCTTGGTCTATTTGGACTAGAAAGAGAGCAGCAGCTTTCAACACTGGCTAAACGCATTAGATCCCATGTGCCATCCGATGAACCTTTGATTATTGCAGGTGATTTTAACGATTGGCGTGGGCGTGCTGAATATTACCTACATCATGATCTGGGTGTTAAGGAAGTTTTTAAAAATACCCACGGTTCTTATGCGCGCACTTTTCCTGCCTGGTTGCCTGTATTATCGATGGATCGTATTTATTTTCGTGGCCTTGCTGTTGTCAACTGCATGCATTTAAATGGCGCACCTTGGCGCCGTTTATCAGATCACACACCTTTGTTTGCTGAATTCAGGCTGATTTAGGGAAACGCTGAATAATTTACCGCACAGCAGATTCCTGTGCCTAATTTTCGGGATTGTGTTGAAAATTTGATATTTTTAATCTGAGGTGCGCTTTTTTTGCATTACTTTCACTTTATTTTTGGTTTTCAGGACGCAATCTGAATGTCAGTGCCACATAGCCACCGGCAAGTCAAGTAAATTGGCAAACCCAAACAGCGAGAACAGCTGAGCTGTATTCCTGGCCATTCCTTGTTTGGTACATTTTGGTATCGCGCGAAGAAATAGCCCCGATCAGCCAGCTTTCGGTCAGAAAAAGATCCCGTCCGCCTGCTTCTTCTTTGACGCATATTCCAGTTCAGAAAAGCTCGATTGCATCGATTTATTCCATATTATTAGTAGTCATTGGACTCTATCAGTCTTCAGCAATTCTGCCGATGTATCCGAATAAGCACCTGTTTTATTTAGTTTATTTGGTGTTGTGTTTGTAACTTTATAGCTTACTGGTTACATAGATTGGCCATCGTGGTACGCCAGAATGCAGAGAATGAGAAATTGGTCTTACAAGCAAAGGTAGAAAGTCTTGAGATTGATAAAAAGTACGCGAAGGAGAAAGGGTTAATCATTCAAGTATGGTAATTGGGAAATCAATTTTCATGATGTACATAGCCTGTGTGACTACATTTATTGCAATCGATTATGCGGTTTGGTTAATAAGTTAAAAGCGGTACTCGGTATATGAATTCGAGGTTTTGAACTAATTGTAGGAAATGAATGGGGAAAGTTAAATTACTTACGAGAACAAATTAATCAAGAGTTGGTAGATTTGAATGCATCTTCTTTCTCAATCATATCAGTATCTTCATGGGGCAGTCGCACTCCCATGCAGGTTTATCCTCTGCAAGATGCCGCGAATGTTGTGAATGGTTGGGTCCCCATAATGCATGAATCTGCCATTCATGGTAACGCCCGCGACTTTAAACTAAAAGGTGGCATGGAATTCGTGGAACGGATATGACACCTCGGAAAGACGAGGGCCAACCCGCTTGGATGCCTTGAAATCATTACCATAATCAACAAGCAACCACTCTAGAGTATCCATGATTTGGTGGTTATAGATCTAGAAAACTTTTGGAACAAAAAATAGATAAAAGTCAGTAACGCGCATCAACCGTAAAAAAAAGCGCTGACTTTATCGAAAGGTGCACACCAAGAGAATACCAAGTTAGCTGTACCAGGTTTTGGTGTGATTTGTGCTGGGAAGAGCTTGCAGATCAGATCATGAATGAGTTAAAAGAAAGCAGCATGTCAATGAGCCAGCAAGCACAAAAATTCACAAAACCAAAGCGCAGGCCCGAAAAAATTTACCTTCGCCTCCGCCCGTCTCGCTTACTGGCACCGGACCGGCCTGACTTATGAAGAAGTGCTGGTGTATTTAGTTGAAGCCATTTGAGATCGTTACAGATGTAGTTACAGACGTAAATTAATGAAGGGTTGGTAAAAACATGAATAATCCAACAGACAGAGAACTCGACCCAGGCTATTCAGTATGCCCATGCGATCATCAAGTAAAACTATACCAAGCAGGCAACGACTGCGAGGCTCATTTCTGCACTGAATGCCATGAGCATGTTGCAGACAAGCAGGAGTTTTTAATGATTAGAGCAGCGGAGGTTTTGAGCAAATGAAAATTTATCATAAATCATCACAAGTTAATCGAAACAGTGGAGTGTCAGCACTTGGTTTTGTGAAACCAAAATCAATGGATTTAACTCGTACTTCAGGGACGATTAGGGATGAGGTTGTTATATGCAAAAAATGTTTAGCAAAAATGAGATTGGTGAATGCAGATAAATTGGATCAAGTGCAAAGAGCAGATGCCTCCGGATGACGACTCAGACATTATTGTTTCCGATCAAGGTAAATATTACATATTGCCAAGTTACATGATTAGCAGAATGAAAAGTTCAGCGATTATGAATGGTTACGAATGGATCCACTATAGCGATGAAGCCTGGAAGGAGTTGAATAAATGCACCAATACCTAGCGCTGATGCAAAACATACTCGATCACGGCTACAAAAAAAGATCGCGCGGCTATTGGCACGCTCTCAGTATGCGGTATCAGATGCGCTTTGATTTACAAAAGGTTTTTAGCTTGTTATAACAAATAATGTGCATTTTTAATCAATTAGTTACGATCTGATATGGCTTCATCATAGGCAATACGAACATCAAATATTTAAACGATAATGGTGTCACCATTTAGAGGAATGGATTGATGAGAATGGAGACCTTTAGCCAATCTATGGAAAGCAGTGAGAAGTTGGTCAACGCGTGGCGGTATGATTATTAAAGAAATCCAATTAGTGGTTCCAGGGGAGCCGATAGGGAAGGGAAGACTTAAAGGTTTGGCTGACTTTATTACAATAGTGATCGAACCCATCAGGGAAAGATGTGTTGTGGGTGTACGCCCATGCAAACTTTAATTGACGCAAAAGAAGTTTAGCACGATAAAATCACTATTCTGAATCGCTGATTTCGAACTGACAAATTTGAACTGACAGCCATTTCGTCAAATCGGATAACTGTCAGATCGGGTCTGAACTACGATTGCTATTAATTTATTCTAACAATTCTTGAATTTTTTTAGCATGCGCGAGGTGAGATATAAGAGTAGGATGAGTTTTTTCAAGAAGAATTCTTAACTCATCATTTTTTACATTGGGTACAAGCTGTGACTCGGCGATTTCAATTACTTTTTTATGCAAATTAATCTCTGATTCAATATATTTTTTATCAAACTCATTTTTTGAGATCCCATTCAATTTTTTTATCTCATTCTCAGTATCTGAGTTTAAAGCTTTGCTAAATCGATTATCTAAAGGAATTAATTTCAGTTTATTTATTAACTCATTAACTTGTTTATTGCTGTCGGAATGATCATTGATCATTCTATAGGCATATGACTTAACGTCGACATGTATGGCTCGTTCTGTAGCCAAGCGAGCGATTTTCATATCGGCTTCATTTGCAGTGGTGAGAATATGAGTAATTTCTTCATCTCCTAGATCATTTTTTTCAATTAATACCTCTGCGTTAGCCACTAACATAAATAATGATAGAACTAAAGCTAAGGTTAAGGGTAGTTTTTTCATAAATCCTCCAAAATTTCAATAAGTTGTAAAAATAAGTATATAATAAATTGTGTTGGACCATAGAGATTTAGTCTGTACGGAATCACACATCGTGCGTGTGAGAATAGACCATACCCAGCCAGAGCCGCGGTAAGGTAAGCTCCGAATAAGTATCTGCGCACATGAGTTGATGCCGTTTGGCGGTGCCGGAAATTCGTCTATCTATCGGATGTGTCTTATTTCATGGGCTCCATCTGCCTTGCACCTCATCTCGCTCGACGACTTATTCAGAGCTTTCCTGAGGTGGTTGGGCTCGTATAAATCATCTCTTTGGAATCCACCCGACGCTGATCAATGAACTGGAAACGGCAGCGGAGTTATTTGCCGACAGTGAGGTGGTGGTAGAGACCAGGAGCGCAGTATCGATGATTTGCACCGTGTCATTGGACAATTGACGGTAGAACGGGATTTTTTGGCCAGAAAGCTCAATCATTGAGTTTGCGAGAGCGCAAAAAGAGATTTAAGCCCAATCACAGTTGAACCTCGCCCGTCAGTGCCAGTTGCTGGATTTATCGCGATCGACCTATTATCACCGCCGCAAACGGTTGATGGGCATCATCTGTTTTTATCAGGGCGCTGGGTATCATCAGCCACAAACCCAGAACCAGCATTCCCAGCAAGCAACATACGGTCTATCCCTATCTGCTAAAAGTGCGACCATTAACCGACCTAACAAAGCACGGGTTGCCGATATCACGTATGCACCGATGGAGAAAAGGTTTGGCTTGTGACCATCATCGATTGGTAGCTCTTTAAGGTGCTGAGCTGGCGTCTATCCAACATCATGGATGATGATTTCAGTGTGCAAGCAGTGAATGCGGTGATTCAAATCCACGCTTGCCCGGAGATCATGAATACCGGCCAAGGCGTTCAGTTTTTGAGCACCGCATTTATCGAAGTGTTGCAGCGGCATCGAATTCAAATCAGCATGGATGGTAAAGGCTGCTACTATGACAATATCTTTGTTAAACGGCTGTTGTGGCCCACCGTCAAGTATGAGCATCTCTATACCCAGGCATTCAACCACTTATAAGAGATAAGAAGCAGTTTAACCCTCTGGCTTAACGGGTACCATCAAGAACGTTTTCATCAGGTCTCAATCACCGAAACCTGGTGAAGTTTTATTATCAAAAACAATCCCATCAACAAGCTGCCTGAGCTTGATAACATCACATGACAGCGCTTAATTTTCTCTCAGGTTGTTCAGTTCAGGGAGGCCACTGCATTTTTGTATTTCTAATTTTTTGTCAGTGTGTTTGACAAATGATGATATCTTCATTATCTTCGCCCTCCCTGAGAGAGAGGTTATCTCTAATACATGATGACCTGAAGGAAAATTAATAATGATCAGTCCTTATCGTCAGCATCGCCGCATACTTGTCGCGAGTTTGGTCGGAACAGCTGTCGAGTTTTACGATTTTTACATTTATGCAACAGCAGCGGCATTGGTGTTCGGACCATTGTTTTTTCCAGCCAGTTCACCCGCCGCACAATTGATGCTGTCATTCTTAAGCTTTAGTCTCGCCTTCATTGCACGTCCGTTTGGTGCCGTATTGTTCGGCCATTTTGGTGATCGGATCGGGAGGAAATCAACACTGGTTGCATCGCTGATGCTGATGGGGGTGTCAACCCTGCTAATTGCGTTCCTGCCGACTTATGCGATGGTAGGTTGGGTTGCGCCGTTATTATTGTGCATTTTGCGCTTTGGTCAGGGGCTTGGTCTTGGCGGTGAATGGGGTGGCGCAGCGCTACTGGCGGTTGAAAATGCTCCTCAGGGATGGCGAGCAAGGTTCGGTATGGTTCCGCAACTAGGGGCGCCAGTCGGTTTTCTAGCCGCCAATGGATTGTTCTTATTGATTGGTATGGGATTGAGTGAGGAGGATTTTGCGATGTGGGGCTGGCGTATTCCGTTTCTAGCGAGTGCCATTCTGGTCGGGCTCGGTCTGTGGGTGCGTCTGAAGATCAACGAAACACCTGAATTTGCTCAGGCGCTGGCACGGGATCCTCCGATTCCGGTTCCCATCGGTGAATTGGTACGCAAGCATGCACTTGCGACCTTTGCCGGAACTTTCGCAGTGGTAGCCTGTTTTGCAATTTTTTACCTTTCGACCGCTTTTGCACTCGCGCATGGCACAACAGCTCTGGGATATGATCGCGAGGTTTTCCTGGCTGTTCAGCTTGCAGCGATTCTATTCCTAGTGCTTGGTATTATTGTCTCGGGTGTGCGCGCCGACGAGAGCAGTGCGGCGGAAGTGCTGACATGGGGATGTGCAGCAACCATCGGCATGGGGTTGATATTTGGACCTCTTTTGGGTTCGGGGTCGCTATGGCTGGTATGGGCAGCGCTGTCGCTCGCGCTGTTCGTGATGGGCTTTGTTTATGGTCCACTCGGCGCATGGTTGCCATCACTGTTTCCACCACGAGTACGCTATACCGGGGCATCAGTTGCTTTCAACGCGGGCGGCATTCTAGGTGGAGCGGTTGCTCCGATTGTCGCGCAGGCGCTCAGCGAAATGGGTGGCACGTCAATTGTCGGTCTTTACCTGACACTTGCAGGGGTGTTCAGCCTGGTGGGACTAATACTGGCTCGGCGGCTTGGAGCATCGTAAGGCGAGGTTGTCGATTATATCCACATGTACATCATGAACACCATCCTTATTACCCTATACCTTTACGCCTCTATACTCCTAAATATTGACAATCATTTAACTATAGAGTAGACAGAGAAGCTAACGAAATTTTTCGTTGCAATCTTTTGATCACATTCAGAAATTGTAAGTGGATCAACAGAATTTAATTTGGTTCTAGTGAAAGGAGGTTATATGAAAACGCAACTTTGGATGACGACGGCACTGATCACCTTTTTAGTCGTATCCGGTCAGGCGAATGCCGATGAAAAAGAAATAAGCAAACATCAAGTACCCAAAACGATTCTCGAAGCTTTTGAAAAGGCTTATCCGAATGCTAAAGAGGTAGAATTCGAAAAGGAAATAGTCAATGGCAAAACTGTTTATGAAGTGGAATACAAGGAAAATGGCAGCGAGTACGAAATTTTGTATGACTCTGATGGCGTGATTTTGCAGAAGGAGGAAACCATTGATGTTAAAACACTGCCCGAACCGATAGTGAAGGCCATTCTCAAGGCACATCCAGGCGCAACCATCGAAGAGGCAGAGAAAGTAATGAAACCAGATGGAACGGTTATTAGCTACGAGGTAGAAATTAAGACAGAAGGAAAGAAACTCGAACTTGAGTTGGATGCTTACGGAAAAATCTTGAAAACCGAGCAGGATTAAACTAAGTCGGGTAAGGTTAATACCATGCGGGCCATGGGTATGCATAAGAGTTCATAAGCTTGTTGCGTTAGAAGTGACAAGCAAACTGAGCCGATTAACCCGTCAGTTAATCTCGCTCATCAAAATAAAAGCAAAATATAAGTTGAGTGAGTTGAATCATTGGAGAGAATCGGAGAAGCTATCACGGTCAGATCAATTTTTTCCAAACATTATTCCACGCTGCTAATTACCTAGTCAGTTTAGTCAGTTTCAATTAGCTACGGCGGTCATTTTTAATTAGTATCAAAAAGATACGTTCCTGTTTAATAAAGCTTTATGTTTGTCAGAAAAAGGAGAATTGACATGGGCGATATCAATAAACTGGGCCTCCCGATTGTACTATTGGCAGCTTTATGGGGAGCTGTTAATACTACGCTGAGTTTCTTTGAGATCATTAATGCTCGACGCGATATGATGTTCAAGTTGATCGACAACTGTGGTTACTGTACTGAACAAACCCTTGGTCCAATAGAAATCTATTTCACCAATCTGCTTCCTCTTACCATCGGAAACATTATCTTTCTTAGCCTGATCTGTTACGTAATTTTATCAATTCCACGTCATATGAGGATTGAAGATAATATGGAAGCCAAACGTTTGAAAATGGCTTGTATGGTTATCGGAATACTCCCTGCTTTTGGCGCGTTAGCTTTTATTTTCGGCGGTATATTTGATATGGTTATGCTTATTCGCTCTCTCAAATAATGAAGAATCTTTCAACAAAAACTTCTACTCTTTTATTTTCGTTTGTGCTTTTCAGTCTTTATGGCTGTGCAGTCATGGACAAAGATATTCCGAGGTGGTCAGAATACCGTAATCCGGATAAAGTTAATAAGCTGCAGTTGGCATCCAGTAGTATCGGAGAAGGAGATCCAGTGCTGCTTATCCACGGTTTCGGTGCCAGCAGTTATAGTTGGCGCCATGTTATTGAGCCCCTGGCTCAAAAATATCGCGTAATTACGGTAGATCTGAAAGGTTTTGGTGACTCTCCAAAACCACGTGATAATCAGTATTCTGTTTATGAACAGGCCAGGCTGGTAAGAAATTTTATCCTCGAAAACGGCTTGCAGAACTTCCATATAGTGGGGCATTCATATGGCGGTGGAGTGGCCTTAGCTACTTCAATATATTTATCAGCATCACATCCGAATCTACAGAATAGCCTAATATTGATAGACAGCATTGCTTACCCACAGGATCTTCCTAATTTCATAGAAGTACTTGCTACTCCGGTATTGGGCTCCCTAGTTATGTATGCGATTCCAAACTACGTTCAAGTGAAGAGCCTTTTAAAAAAAGTATATTTCAATGATGAACTTATTCCAGAAAGCGCCATAGATCACTATGCTGGCAATCTGGGAAAGCCAAATGCAAAATACGCGACACTAACTACTGCACAACAGATGTTGCCTGCAGATCTGCAACAATTTTCGGACAATTACGTCAACCTGACTATCCCTACCTTAATTATATGGAGTAAGGATGATGAAATTGTACCGTTAGCGATTGGTGAACGCCTGCATAAAGATCTTCCCAACTCAAAGATGGTTGTTCTCAATAGCGTTGGCCACGCGGTTCAAGAGGAAAGACCATCACTTTTACTACCCTATTTGCAGCAATTTCTGGATAAGGGAATTTTTAGGTCCACGAACAGCAAGTAATAAATTTTGTTGCTAAAAATCCGACCTTCAATAACTGAGTCAAACAGAGCAAACCTAGTGACTACAAAAGTGAAGTTAGCAAGCGCTAATGATTATATAGCGCTTACTCAGAAATTCAGCGCTACGCTAATGACTGTGCTACCAAGCAATAATTTCGGTTTGTGAGACACCAAGGCACCACCTGCTTGGGAGAGTGGCAGATACCCCAGTTCACCAAGGATAACGAGATCAACTTGCATTGTCTTAACGTAAGACTGCCCTGTTTTTGTCGGATGATTTTTCCTGTTCCAGTAATTGGCTAAATCTATAGCCCTATAAAAACATGCTTTTTATTATGGTGCTGTATGCCTGAAGTGCCGATGGCAATGGTCAGATGTGTTTTTCCGGTACCGGTGTACCGACCAGGACCAGGTTCTGTGTTTCGGACAGACTTGTTCGTCATTGAATTCCATTGATCGACAAATGTTCACGGTAATACAATCACCTTATCTTGGCATACCTAACCATCCTCATCACCTCTAAAATCCTCCTGCTCAATTTGAGCAAGATACCTGAAAATTACCTGGTCAATTTTCGACCGGCGCCAATAGCCTAGAATATTTAGCGAGCAGCCAGTGCCTGTAAATGATGCGTTAGCGGCGGCAGACTAAACAGTCAACAGGAATAGGAATTTCAATAGAAACTTATATCAGCTGCCTAG
>CBFGXU010000015.1:0-25912 GCA_965652935.1 uncultured Nitrosomonas sp. | reverse complement strand
AAACTTTAAGTTTTAACTGGGGCATATCCGGCATTGGATCTCTTCCAACACTAAGGATATATAAAGGAATATTGCTCTCCCGCAACACTTCTAAATCCGAAGAATCAAAGGTCGAGCAAAATACTACAGGCTCCAGTTCTGTTGGCGCTTGTGCAGTACAAAATTCATCGCTGACTTTTCTCGGCTTGGTCAATATTGTATCCGCATTTTTGGGATATTCTTTACCAAAATATCGGAACAGTCTTGTGTAACCTTGAACCGTACGATAGGAGGATTGTTGATCAGTCAATTTGATATTTGACCACAGCAAATAAGCAGGTCGCTTGGGAACATACAAATATTCCCCAATTTCTCGTGCTTTCGAGTATTCTAAAGTCCAACGTTCCTCTATCGGACGAACAAGCAAGCCCAGTCTTGGGTCCTGATGCTGTGGAGCGGATCTAATCGTGCCAGTTCTTAATAATGAAATGAATAAGTATTTTTGAACCTCTGGGGATAAATGATTAAGCGCCAACCTTCGAAATTCTTGCATTACCAGCGAATGAGGAGTGAAGGCCAGTATCGCTACAAAACTCAATGCTATCGCTAAAGGACGGATTTTCCTCTGCTTAATATAACTCCGGAGAATACAGCTCCAGCCCTCGCCTGCAAGAACCAAAAGCGGCAGCGCGACAAAGAAAGCCATGCGCGCTTGAACTGAGCGTCCACTTAAACTATCGATCACCATGGGCAGCAGCGACAGTCCAAGCCATACCACAGCAAAGCGAACCACGGGATCGCGCCATGACATCGATACCGCCGCGCCTGCTCCTATCCACAGCAATCCTCCCGCAATTGCAATAGCAAATAGACTCTTGGCTGGTACTCCCGGAAACATTTCCTTTGCCAAAGAGGAAAAATTCACCAAAGTTTGCGGATTGACTAATGGAGAAAACCACCAGGCATATATCAAGTAAAAAATTAATGAAACAAAGCCGGCAACGACGATGCCTGGTATCGTATCGAACTTCTTCAACGCCGCAGTTGTCGCCAGCAATACAGTCAGAAAAATTACCCCCGACAAGACCGCATCAATCCGGATAAAAAATAATAGAAATAGCAAACAGCCAGCAAAAATACTAATTATTAAAGATCGGCGCTCAACGGCTTTCAGTAGCATTAAGGAAAAAACAACCAACGCCAAGAAGGCTGGAGGCTCACTGATCAGGTGACCTTGAAGTCCACGATAACTATCCGAAGCAATATAAGTAAGTGCTGCAAGAAAGTATCCTGCCCACCAAATAGTATCGGGTCTTTCGGATCGCAATAAAATAACCAAGCGCAAACCCAATGTTATGCAGAGAGTTACGCCTAAGGCCATGAAGACTCGGTACAACCATTGCATTGCTACAAGCGCAGTTTCGGTAGTACCAAATAGCCGAGTTATTTCACCGAGCAAAAGAATATGACCAATGCGCGTGAAATACCAATGCGCATCATCACCTGGGCCAAGCTGAATGTCATGAGCGTACTGATGGTATTCAGCCAGCATATTTGTTTCTGCAGCTCTTTTGGAAAGCTGCAAGTAGATCGGTGCATCCCAGTGAGTTTCCTCTAATGGAGCCAGATCAGAATGAAACAACAGTGCGATAAAAAAAATCAGCGGCAGCACATAGAAAGGATGTAACGAAGAACGCCACCCAGCAAATTTGCCAAGCTTGTCAATACTGTGTGCGTGTGACTCGTGATTCAAAGTGGTCCTCTTCCTTATTATTGTTATCAACGAAAGGGCTCATTTTCATTCAGACTTAAAAGTTTCTTAAAGCTGATCAGGTCTGCTCAAAAGCAGCAAATATACTAGAAGCTCAGCTGTAAAATAATTTTTTCGCAGCACGCTTCAAATATATTTTTGTAGATTCGATTCAGGAAATTATTGTTGCAAAATAACAATTGCAGATACTGAGTCAGTCAAAAAATTCTGTTTTTTAGCTATTCCTCCACTCCGAATTTCGCTATCGTTAGTTAACAATTTTGACTGGCGAAAATCTATATTAGCATGAAATAACGGTCTATAAGGATTCGGCAGGCATTAATTCACACATAAGCATAGGTATTAGCGTTAATTGCGTTACCATAACATCTGGCCATTCTGCTCGTGCTCGATAATTTTAATACCTTCATTTTTTCTGATGAGAATAAAAAACTTCATCGTTATATTGCTTCACACTCTTTAAACATTTAGATCCGTTATTTCTCAGTAAGTAGTTCATCAATAACTTTTCGCATCAAGCCGACTGTACCGTTCCAAGACGTAACCTCCGGGTAAACCTGGGTAGTCGTAGCCAGATAAAGCTTCCCTGGAATCAAAACTGTCGGGGGTTTGCGCTGCTGATAGCCTGTAGTGTAAAGCGGCTCCACGAAAGGTGCACGGAACACAAAGCGATCGATCACATCTTCATCCCGAAGATCTGGAAAAAGCCTCTTCAATCCTTCCACGTATGCTTCCAGAATCTCAGCATCACTTTGATGGAAACGTGGCTCGGTGCGGTGTAGATAATTCATCAAATAAACTAGATGTACGCCTGCGGTATCGGTCTTTTCAAGCAGAGTCGTGCTCTCCACAATACCTTGGAATGGAATTTCTTCATCGATCGTAGCAATCCAATAATGTTTTGTGAATCCGCGCCGCAGCATGAACACGGCATTTACTACACCTTGCATATCGATTTTAGTATCAATCTGCTCTGCAATACCGGCCAATTGACCGCTTGCCAGTGCTTTGCGTAGAAAGAAAATAGGAGCTGTAACAACAGCTCGGTCAAATACTTCTGGTGCATCCTGTGCCACATGAACCGTAAGTTGCCCATTTTTGGTAAGATCCAGCTTTTCCACAGGAGCTTGTAGTTTGACTGTACCACCATGCGCTTTGATCGAATCGACCAAGGTGTCAATGATGCGCCGATAGCCGCCATGAATGTATCCCTTGCATTCACTTTTTCCACCCCCTTTTTCACGGTTGAAGCGCGTCCAAAACCAGAGAGCAGGCACTTCATGATAACGATCGCCGAATTTAGCTTGCAGCATCGGCTTCCAAAAAATTTCAAAGGCACGCTGCCCCGAGAGCCGGCTTAACCATTCAACACATGTCACATCGTCCAACCCTTTTGATGAACAAATGCTCCCCCACAAACCGGTCAAACCAACTCGTATTCTGTCAACCAAAGAGAGCGGACTGAATCGCAGTAGTTCAATAGGCGTATTAAGACCATACAGTCGTCCATCACTCATAAACCCAAAACTGGTTTCTTTCCAATAGATCTGGTCCTCAAGACCAACCTCACGCAACACCCCAAGCAAGTGTCGATCGCTTGGCAGCATGCAATGATAAAAACGTTCGAGAAAGACGTTCCGGTACTGAAAGAAAGTACCTAAACCACCAAGCTGATCAGAAGCTTCGTAAACAGTGACTCGAGCACCCGCCTTGGCAAGCCAGTAAGCCGCTACCAAGCCCCCAATGCCGCCACCCACCACCGCAATATTGCAGTCGCCGATGGTCCTGGGCATACTGATAACGCCAGTATCCTCAGGATTTCTTGCCATTTGAAGCTCCTTCATGTCCTGATGCCACGCGCCAAGAAAGCGGCAAAAAACCGCGTGTCAGTGTGATTAGATAGCGCCACATGGTGCGCAGAATACGCATCTTACTAGCGCCCTCTTTGAGGTCATAACGAAGCACGAGTGGCACTTCTGAGACCCGGGCGTGTAATGCTCGTAGATTCAGCAACAGCTCGAACATACAGGAAAAGCCATTTTCGCGTATGAAGTTGTCGCCAAACATATCGATCAAGTTCCGCAGCGTCTCGGCTCGATAGACACGAAACCCGCATGTATAATCGCGCACATCCGGATAACGAACTAACGTGCGAATACCCGCACTTGAAAGATGACTCAGGAAAACGCGAAACAGCGGCACACCAATTTCTTGCGCACCGGGCTGAAAACGAGATGCAATCACCACGTCAAAACCCTCACCGAGCCGCTGTACCATAGTTTTGATCAACTCTGGATCCTGAGAGTTGTCTGCATCCAGGGTAACCACAACATCACTGTTTTGTGCCGCCGCCTTAAGACCAGTGCGCATCGCTGCACCAAGCCCCATATTTTTAGGATGTTGTATCAGCTCCACTGGCATCTTTGCCGCTGCATCGCGCACAATTTGTGCAGTTCGGTCTTGCGAGCCGTCATCGACCACAAGAATTCGATAATCAGCCCATCTATCGAGAGCTTGCTGAATGCGGCCCAGCAACACGGGAAGATCTTTTTCCTCATTGTAAGCAGGTAGCATGACTGTAATCTTTTTATCTAGCATTTTTTCTCCTAGCTACATTGCATTAACGTTATCATTAATTACTCGGTTCAACTTCCATCAAATTTTTTCGGGTAGCTACTATTGCAGCGTGGTCACCTACTGAGCGCACATCGAATAAATGTGTCAAGCTATCCAAACAACGTTCAACTACAGCAATTTTCTGTTCTCCGGTCATTCCCATGGATGGAAAGAACTGCAATCGAGGAGCATCCTCACCACCCAGGAAATCAAGCGGATGTAGTAATATTGATGGTTCTACGCCAAATAGCCGACACATCCGTAGTGCGTTATTGAAATAAATTTGTGCCAGGGTTGTAGAAAATCCAGCTAGGTACATCACATAGCTGAGATGAATTGGAACACGAAAGCACGGAAAAGTCGTCACAGGCATTTCCAGCAGGGAAATTCCGTCGAAATGCCAACGATAGGGCTTGAGGGGGCGGAGTCCGTCCTTCCAGCTGCCAAATAAGCGATTGAGACGTTCGCGCTGCTCAGCATTAAATTGCCCGGTAGCAAAATAGTAAGCGCGTGCAATCGGACCAATAAAGCTTGGCAATGAGCTGGCATCGTAGTTATAGCCACGCCGTGCCAGCACGCGCAGCATCGTTGCTGATTGACTGTATCCTGGTCCGCGGAAGCCCGTCGGCTTCTGGCCAGTTGCAGCCTGTATATGTTGCTCGGCCTCCGCTAACTCCTGCTCGAGCTCATGCTCAGAAAAGAGATGCAGCCAAGGTTCGTGGCGCAGAGAATGATTCCCTATTTCGTGCCCGGCACTCGCAATTTGCGCCAGCGCCTCAAGGTTGTATTCAAGTGCCGCATCCTGGCCAACTATAAATACTGTAATCAACAGCTTGCGACGTTCGAGTGCATGAAGTATCCGAGGGACAACAACATCCAGATACGAAGGGTAGGATTCCCATACGGGATCCCCATGGGTCTTCAGGTAAGCCCATTCATTATCTAAATCCAGTGACAAATTTGCTAGTGGCTTGCCAACTTGATGATATTGCGCTTGAGTCATGATATGTCGCCCTTTCCAGTTGTCAGGAAGTGTTCGATGGCCGATGCTATTTTTTCCCCAGCATCGCCTTTACCAAATGGATTTTCTGTTGTACTCACTACATTGAGCCAGGATTTGTCCACGAGCGCTGTCTCGAGCATTTCTTCAAGACGCTCTCCCGAATGACCAACCAGTCGTCCAATACCACAGTCAAGAACTTCGGGCCGTTCTGTCGTATCACGCAGGACTAATAACGGCTTACCCAATGAAGGCGCCTCCTCTTGAACACCTCCTGAATCCGAAACTATTAGCCATGCACGTGACAGCAAGTGCAGGAAATCGGCATATTCGAGCGGCTCAATGCAATGAATTCGCTTTGCACCAGTAAATTCTGCATCAACCACGGCACGCACCGATGGATTTGGGTGCACCGGAAAAATCAGCTCGATATCTTGATGCCGCTCAACAAATCGCCGTAATGCTTTCAGATGTGAGGACATGACTTCTCCGAAATTTTCTCGACGATGAGTCGTGAGCACAATTAGACGCTTATTCGTAATACTGTCAAGTAGCTTGGAGAGCGATGGAGAAGCCGTTGAACGGGCGAGGATGTGCTGGAGAGCGTCAACAACAGGATTTCCAGTAAGTACAATGCAATTTTTCTGAACACCCTCAGCAATCAATATTTCAACATTATTGGAAGTAGCGGCAAAATGGAGATCTGCCAATTGGGTTATGAGGCGGCGATTCATTTCTTCCGGAAACGGACTATAGCGATTGCCTGTACGTAGGCCTGCTTCCACGTGAGCCACCGGTATACGCGCATAGAAAGCTGCCAATGCCCCGGCAATTGCCGTTGTCGTATCGCCCTGCACCAAGACCAAATCGGGTCGCTCAGTCAGGAGTAACGGCTCTAGTGCCTCAATCACCCGTGCCAAGACAGCATTTGGTGTCTGACCAGGTGTCATGACTGCCAAATCATGATCAATGTTTATGCCAAACTCACGTATAAAGGGTCGCAGCAAATCCGTATGCTGCGATGATGAAACAGTGACACTTCGCCAAATGTCGCGACGTCGCTCAATTGCCCAGATAACGGGCGCCAGCTTGATGATTTCTGGTCGGGTTCCGAAGAGTGTAAGGATTGTCTTGATGGTGCTACGATTAGATCCGGATTTTATAGTCACTGCCAGTTCCCTCTCTTTTAATGAAGAATTTATTGTATTTTTTTTGGCTGCCCATTGATTCCACCGGACCGAAGCCAGCATGCCGCACCAATTATCATATAAGGTATATTCACACAGCAGGTATAGACAACCGAAGCGGCAAAAGGAATCTGTGTTTCGTTAAGCGCAAGCGAGAAACCCAAGGTGAAAGCTAACTGTATCGTGCCCAATTGTGCAGGTGAGGATGGTAAGGTGAGACCAACAACCATCAATATCCACACGGTGATTGCCATTGAGAGTGACGCATCATAGTCAACTGAAGCGGCACTTAACCAGATTGCGCCAACAATGCAGCTCCACTGCAAGATAGAAAGTAAAAAAGTATTGATCACAATGGATGGACTACCCAGCGCTGAGAATCCCACGAGACTGCGTTTAAGTTGCCCCCTAATCATCACCGATAATTTCTCCGGCAAGAAGCGAATAACCATCAATCTTACATTACGCCGAATTTTTGATGGCATCAGTAACGACACTATTGCAATCAACCCTGCCACAACCATGAATATGGCAATAAATCCAGCTGCAGCAACATATTCTGGTAACTGTGGATCTATAATTAGAAGTACTCCGAACAGCGCCACCACCACCATAAAGTCAAAGATCCGCTCAACCCCTATCGAGGCAAGAACAGCACTTGATGAAACGCGTGACTGACGCCCAATCAATGCAGCCCTCAGAATTTCTCCTGAATGAGCAATAATCAAGTTCGCAGCTGTGCCGATATAAATCGAAGAGTGTAGCAATGGCAATTCCACAGGGACTACTGGTCCTAAAATAATAGACCAACGCCAAGCCTTAACCAGCATAAATAGCAACCCGGCTCCTAAGACCATCATAGCCGGTAAAAATTTAACAGTCGCAAGACTCTCTAGCATCGCTTGAGTATCGATGCCACGCAATGAAAGCCAGAGAAAGATGAGTCCAATTACGATACCAAGCACTGTCCATTTAAACTCAATCTTTATCGTCATAAAATTTTTAATATTCGATGTATAAAACCTTCTTATGGTAACAATAAATCCTGATGATTTCTTCAAACATTTGTCCTAACCTTTAAGTGATTTGTCCCATATCTCATTTGCATGACCTATTCTTCGGAAGAAAACCCATATGCTAAAAATAGAGGTAAGACAACACACCCTGAAGTTAAGCATAGCCATACAAAAGCTATACCACGTCAGCAATGAATTGTAATGTAAGAATTTTTTTCTATCCTATGGAACAAAAGGTAAAAAAACCTTTGATCCTGCTTTTTTTGTTTGATCCAAGGCGCGCAGTTTTGCACGGCATTATTTATGTTTTTTTGTTGAATTCATGCAGCGAATGAATTCTGATGGCATTTAATATAGATTTTTGTGATTTGATGATCAATTAATTAAATTTGATCATCAAGGATTTTTTTTTCTTCCTTCAGCACTTGCGGTATAGCAGCTTTTAAATAATAGAACATAGACCATAGCGTTAGAATGGCGGCAATATATATAAGCCAAGTGCCGATTTCCTGTGGACTAACATGCTCACTGATATTCTCATGATAAAGCAGCATGGGAATTGCAATCATCTGCGAAGTAGTCTTGATTTTACCGAGAAAGGATACGGCAACACTTTTGGAGTGACCGATCTGCGCCATCCATTCACGCAGTGCTGAGACAGTAATCTCCCGTCCAATAATGATTAAAGCGATCGGCGCATCCAACCGCCCAAGATAAACCAAGACAATCAGCGCCGCAGAAACCATCAACTTATCCGCAACCGGATCAAGGAATGCGCCAAAAGCAGATGTTTGATTGAGAACTCGCGCCAGATAACCATCAAGCCAGTCTGTAGCAGCTGCACCGGCAAAAATCAGGGTAGCGACTAAATTCTGATTGAAGGGAGATAACCACGAATGCGGAAAATAAAAAATACCAACAAATAACGGTATGGCCAGTATGCGAAGCCACGTTAATAAATTGGGTAGATTGTAAGGCATATAAAAACTGACTGATTATAGAAACATCGATTTAAACGGATCTTGGGAGCCAAACGCTATTAATGTAACTCCTTATATATTTTTTCGGCGAGCTTCCGGCTAATTCCCTCAGTTTGCTGTAATTCTTCAATGCTTGCGGTAAGCACTCCTTTTAATCCGCCAAACCGACCCAATAAACGTTGCCTGCGTTTTGTGCCTATGCCGCTGATTTCTTCTAAACTGGAGCTGGTTCTGGCTTTGCCACGCCTACCGCGATGTCCCTGAATTGCAAAACGATGGGCTTCATCACGAATTTGCTGTATCAGATGTAATGCAGCATGTTCACTGGATAATTGTAGCGGTTTTTCCAGTGAGGGAGAAATCAATTGCTCCAAACCAGGCTTGCGTCCTTCACCTTTAGCCACACCCAACAAATTGGCATCAGAAATTCCCAACTCCTGCAGGGCTTGCTGTGCTGCCGTCACTTGACCTCTTCCGCCATCGATCAGAATCAGGTCCGGCAATTGTCCTTCGCCGTTAACGACTTTCTGATAACGCCGGGACAAGGCTTCTCGCATGGCAGCATAATCATCACCAGGTACGATGCCTTCAATATTATAGCGGCGATATTCATTATTGCGCATGGAAAAATTATCATACACAACGCAGGCGGCAACCGTAGCTTCCCCTAGCGTATGGCTGATATCGAAACATTCGATGCGGTTCAAACCGGGCATGTGCAATTCCTGTTGCAATGCCAGCAAACGCTTTTCCTGACTGGCTTGCCGGCTCATCATTTGCTTCAACGCCAAATGGGCATTTTCAGTCGCCATGTTGAGCCATGCGCGTTTTTCACCCGTAGGATTTAACTGAATGTCAATTTTATGACCGCATTGCTCGGTAAATAATTGCTGCAGCGCTTCGCGTTCGATTCTTTCACCCAAAATAATCAGTGGCGGCGCACTTCGATTCAAATAATGCTGCGCCAGGAATGCTTCAAGTACCCTGGCTGGCGTGCAGTCGTCCGCGTTCTGCGGGAAAAAACTCTTGTCGCCCATGTGCCGCCCGCCCCTGATCATGGCCAGGTTGACGCACACTTTTCCAGAGCCATCATTCATCTGCGCACAAGCAACGACATCGGCATCGAGTGCTTTTCCGCTATCGACAAACTGCTTCTCACGGATTTTACGCAGTGCCTGAATCTGATCGCGCCATACCCCAGCTTGTTCATATTCCATATGATCTGAAGCTTGTTGCATTTTAGTTGCGATTACTTCCATGACTTCGGTTTGTTTGCCCTGTAAAAACAATTCAGCGTTTTTGACGTCATTTTGGTAGGCTTGCTGGCCAATCTGACCAATGCATGGGCCACTGCAACGTTTTATCTGGAACAGCAAGCAAGGACGGGTACGATTATTGAAAACGCTATCTTCGCAAGTACGCAAGCGGAATATCTTTTGTAACAATTGTATGCTTTCACGCACGATACCGGCATTGGGATAAGGCCCAAAATACTGATGCTTTTTATCCAGCACACCGCGATAAAATCCCAACCGGGGAAAGTCGTGACCGCTCAGAATCACATACGGATAGGATTTGTCATCCCGGAACAAAATGTTATAGCGCGGCTTCAGGCTTTTGATCAGATTATTTTCCAGCAACAGCGCTTCGGCTTCGGAGCGTGTAACGGTGGTTTCAATATTGACCACCTGCGAAATCATCAACTGGGTTCTGGGTCCCAGATTGCTTTTCTGAAAGTAGGAAGAAACACGCTTTTTGAGATTGATCGCCTTACCAACGTAAATCACCTCACCTTGGGCGTTTATCATGCGATAAACCCCTGGCTGCAGCGGCAGGTTGATGCAAAATTCCCTGCTGTTAAAACCGGTATTCGACAAACTGCTTAATCCTCGCCGCTGAGTAATTTTCCTGCCACCGCCCAGTTTTCATCGGGAAGTTCATCAAAACTGATATAAGTATAGGATTTCGGTTTTTTGGCAACGCGCTCGAGGGTATCGGTCAGCTCCGCAGCAATTTGTTTTTTCTGTTCTCGCGTTAGTGTGCCTGCGACGCGGATATTGACATACGGCATATAAAATTCTCCTTGTTAGTGTTAGTGATGGTGTTATAAGTTGAGATCAGCAACGATTTTATCAAAAACGCTCTCAAACATTTCCGGCGTGAGGCGTTTGGTTTGTGTATTGTAGCGACTGCAGTGATAGCTGTCATAGAGTTTCAGACCATTCCCCAACGGTAAAGAATGAACAGCCCCATGAGCAAATGGATAATCCTTTAATTTAAGTTGTAAACTCATTAGTGTCGCCTGATGCGCGACCGTTCCCAAGGTGAGCACTGCCATTCCGCCATTCCCAATAAATGCATTCATTTCTGTTCTCAGATATTGATTACATTGCTTGATTTCCTGCGGTATGGGTTTATTTTCCGGCGGCAAGCACTTCACTGCGTTGGTAATGAGGCAACCTGGCAGTAGCAGTCTGTCATCCGCTGAAACGGACTCAGGCCGAGTAGCAAAACCAAACCGATGCAATGTCTGGTACAGTAGGATCCCCGCGTAATCGCCAGTAAATGGCCGGCCTGTCCGATTAGCGCCATGCATGCCAGGGGCCAGACCAACAATCAACAGCTTGGGATGCGAATCACCGAAAGCACTGACCGGCCGCGCGTGATAATCAGGATGCCGGATTTTTACAGTTTGCAAAAAACTGGATAAGCGCGGACATTGCTTACAATCAAACAGATCCGGATTATTCCATGGGTGCATTAAGGAATCATTCGCCATTCGTAAACTCAGAATAATTAGTTATAGGATATACGGTTTATGCAATTCGATATTCAAATACCGTTCTCGCTCAACCACTTTGAATTTTAAAAATATGTGTTTTTTTATCCTGATTATAAGAAAAAAATGATAATTAAACTGGAGTCGTACCGGCTTCAGATCAACTAATCATGCCAAGCACCCTATCAGAAACTCATTATTGCTCTATTCGATTCTGGTCAATAATCCTGCTACTCGTCGCCATCATTCCTGGAATAGCGCTGGCGCAGAAATCGCCCGATTCCACCAAAAACTCACCGATCATTATATTGTCGGCTCCTGACGAGATTAAAGAATTTCTTCTAAAGTATTTTAAATTTCCAGCCGAGCCATTTGCTGACAGTACGGCTGAGAAAACTTTTTTGCATCGCGCACAAAAGGAGATTCGCAGTTTATTGACAACAGAGGGTTACTTCTCGCCGTTAATTTCATTATCACAACAGACGCAGGGTACCGTTACTAAACCTGAAATCAAGGTGGATCCCGGCGTATTAACACGCGTTGGTAAAGTTTCGATTACCTTTGAAGGTGAAATCACGCAAGATACAAAGTATCAGAAGCGTATCGAACAGATTCGTGCCGCTTGGTCTTTGCAAACAGATTCCCCTTTTCGTTCTGATGAATGGGAAAAAGCAAAAGCAGCTTTATTATCAGAGCTAACACGGGAAGAATTTGCTGCGGCGGCTATTGCCAAGAGCCAGGCTGCTGTTGATCCTGATAACGCACGCGCTGATCTTTCATTAACGATTGATTCCGGGCCGGTTTTTTATTTGGGTGCCATCCAGATCACCGGGCTAGAGCGCTATGATCAGACATTGATCACTCATCTCGCGCCCTTCAAAACCGGTGATGCTTATCGGCGTGACTTGCTGCATCTGTTTCAGATTGCCCTACAAAAAGCACCGCAATTTAGCGCGGTTTCAGTCAGTATCTCTCCCGATATCGAACAACATAAAGCCATTCCTGTTCAAGTCGTTTTGACCGAAGCCCAATCACAGCGCTTTGCCTTCGGTGCTGGCTACAGCTCAAATAATGGTGCGCGCGGTGAAATCAATTATCGCAATCATAATTTTCTGGACCGTGCCTGGAACTTAACCAGCATGTTGCGTCTGGAACAAAAGCGTCAAACCTTTTTTACCGGTATTGATACGCTTCCCGATCAGAATAATATCAATTATTCTATGGGTGCCAGTTTTCAAATGACGGATATTGAGAACTTGAAGACAGTTGAGCAAAAAGTAGGAGTTACCCGCAATTATCAGACTCAACATATTCAAATGCAGTTCGGATTGAATTGGCTGAGAGAGGAAAAGAAACCCGCTGGCGCAATCCACCAAACGAATGAAGCAGTAGTCCTTGATTGGCGATGGCGACGCCAAGTGGTCGATGATCCGGTTAACGTTCGACGAGGTGATGTGACAGAGATCCGGATTGGCGGAGGCAGCCAGCAACTGTTATCAGACCAGGATTTTATTCGCAGCTATGTGCGGCACCAAAGCTGGTGGCCGATTGGCTCGCAAGATGTCATTTTTTTGCGCGCAGAGGTGGGTTACACGCTCGCCTCATCGCGATTCGGAATCCCCCAGGAATATCTTTTTCGTGCCGGCGGCATCCAATCGATTCGCGGTTATGACTTTAAAAGCATCGGCGTACAGGAAGGCAATGCAATTGTTGGCGGTCGTGTCATGGCCACAGGCACTATCGAATATACCCACTGGTTAACGCATCAATGGGGTGCGGCTGTGTTTGCAGACATTGGCAGTGCGGCCGACAGCTTGCAGAGATTGCACCCATTTCTGGGTTATGGCGGCGGCATCCGCTGGCGCAGCCCTGCGGGACCGATAGCGCTTGATCTGGCTAGGGCGCATGAAACAGGCTCGCTGCGTGTACACTTCTCGATGGCGGTGGCATTCTGAAAGTCGATCATGACCAATCCCATTCATAACAATCAAAGTTTAAAGCATAAAAAATACAACCAGTTAATAGGTTTGCTGCTTGCACTCCTACTCACAATTTCGATCGCCGGATATTGGTTAATGAACAGCCAGTCAGGGCTGCAATGGGCTTCTTCTATCATCAGCCAACTAAGTTCTAATGTCATTCAATTTGAGGAGGTTAGCGGAACATTGCAAAATATGCACATCGCACACATTCAATTTTCCAGTGATGAATTTCAGCTTGCGATGCGAAATATTCAAGTTTCCTGGTATCCCGGTGAATTGCTTCAGAAGCGGGCAAGCATCCATCAATTGTCTGTTGAATCAATGGTTATCCATGCACGACCTTCCACAACTCAAGCGCCAAGACGCACTTTGCCCGATCACTTGCATATCCCACTGGCCGTATCGATTCATGCGCTTCAAGTCAATTCAATCCAGATAATTACTGCAGGGAATGAAAATTCTGAATTCATCATTTCCGATCTCGCCCTGTCGCTGGAGAGCGATGGCCATTATCATCGACTCAACAATCTGAATTTTCATACTCCGGGGGGGGCTTTCCACATCCGGGCAGAACTCGATGGTGATTCTCCGTTTGATGTGTCCGCACACATTGATCTGTCTGATACCGGTCCATGGAGAGATACTCAAGCTGCGGTTACGGGGAATCTGGAACAAATGAATATTCAGATCAGCGCTAAACAGCCAGGTCCCAAAAGAGACTTGCACATTCAACTGCAACCGTTTTCAGCCAATCCTGTGACACAGTTGCATGCAATGCTGGAAGAACTCAACCCGACAAGTTTTCTTGCTGATGCACCGCATGCCGATCTCTCAGTATCCGCAGATTTGGCTATGAATCAGTCAGGGCAACTGGAAGGCAGAATTGCAGTTGAAAACCATGCAGCGACCACACTAAACGATGGTGGCCTGCCCTTTTCTGCCATCAGTACGCAAGCATTCATCACTCCAGAATTTTTAAAATTACAGGACATCCGTGTTCGGATAGGCACTGACGAGATGATACGTGGCAATTTGAAATGGCTTATCCAAGAGCAATCCGGTTCAGTGCATTTGCTAGTCAACCAGCTCAATCCGCAGCACATGGACAGCCGTCTACTTGCCGCCCAGGTTTCAGGTCAAATCGATGTGGCAGGCAATGCGCAGGCACAATCTGTCCGCATCCATCTTAAGGATCAGTCAGTCAGCTTAAATGCCGCAGTAACCCGATCCGGTGAGCATGTTATGCTCGAGCAATTCAATCTGCGGCGCGGCAAATCCCAATTAACTGGGCAAGGAAAGCTTGGTCTCGGCAATGCACAAGGATTCGAACTGTCCGGTCATTTAGCAAATTTCAATATGGCAGATTTTATCCAGGCATCTGACTCAAACCTGAATGCAGTCATCAATCTGTCTGGACAATTATCTCCCCATATTTCTGGAACACTCAAGTATGCCATCCAAAAAAGCCGCCTGGAGAAATATCCTGTGACAGGAGCCGGTGAAATCGCATTCAGCGGCTTTGAGCGATTCAAAGGTAAAGCAGAATTAAAGGTGGGAACCAACCACTTTCTGGTACAAGGAAGCATTGGTGAACCGGGAGATTCATTTCAATTTAAATTAAATGCGCCAGCTTTAGAGCAAGTTGGGTTCGGCTTGGCAGGCGATTTGCAGATGTTCATGACACTGAGCGGAAACCTTAAATTACCTGATTTCGCCCTGAAGCTAAACAGCCGGCAATTACGCTTGCCAGGACACCAGATTTTCTCAGGATTAGCTGCCGATGGACGCTTACATAACGAAACGATGTCATTCAAGATAGCGATTGATCGCTACGCCACCGATGAAAAAACAAGGGTCAAGCACTTGATTATGAATGCTGATGGAAAAATCTCTGATCATACCTTTTTCGCTAAAGCACAAATTGACGATGATATTCAAATCCAGTTAAAAGCAGCCGGCGTAGTCGACCGTAAAACTCAATCCCCGCGCTGGCATGGTCAATTAATGGAGTTATCCTCCACCGGCAAGATGCCTGCTCGCTTAATGGCACCCACAGCAGTTTCGATCAGCCCTGAATTTGTTTCACTCGGACATGCTAGATTTTCAATTTCTGATGGTTTTATGGCCATTGATCAGCTTCAATGGACGCCCAAAAACTGGAAAACCCAAGGTCATTTTTCCAACATTGCTTTACTCCCTGGTGAGCAAGCTGAATTAAAACAATCCTCCCTATCTTTTGGAGGCCATTGGAATTTTGTTTCTGATTCTCAATTAACCGGCAATTTAAAAATCCGCCGAGAAAAAGGTGACTGGACTTTACCCGGCGAGTTATCACTTCCTTTAGGTCTACAAACATTGCAACTGCAGGTAGTCGCACAAAATGGAGAAATAGCCGGAACATTTGAATTATTCAGCAAATTGGTCGGTTCAGCCCACGCACATCTAACCCTACCAACTAAGCAATCGAATAACAGCTGGTCTATTTCCAATGAAGCGCCACTGAATGGTGAAATAATTGCTCACATCACTAATTTAAAATGGATGGATTCCATTCTGGGCGGTGAGATACGAACAGATGGTCAGCTTCAGATTCAGGCAAATATTCACGGAACGCTGAATCAACCCGATTTTGAAGGCACTGCCACGGGTAAGGAACTGAGTGTTCTGTTATTAGAGCAAGGAATAGATTTACAGCATGGCGCCTTGACTGCAAAATTCCATCAATCAGACTTGCAAATCGATCAGCTACGCTTTATCACACCCCATAAAGCACCACCGGATAATCGCCTGTCCAAGGAACTCAAGCTGGACGGCACATCGGGCTCCCTGACCCTCACTGGGAATATTGGACTTACCGGCAATGAGAGCTACTTAGATTTTAAAATTAATCAATTACCGTTAACACATAAAACAGATTACTGGATCATCGCATCCGGTTCGGGGCAAGCCAGGTTGCACAAGAACGTCCTGAATTTGAGAGGTGATCTCTGGACAGACGCCGGCTTATTGCAGCAACCACCGGAAGATCGACCTGAATTGCCTGAAGATGTTGTTCTCGTGAATAATTTTCCGCAAGATACAACTCAACAGAATTTGTCCATCCTGCTGGATATGAGCGTTGATCTGGGAGAAAAATTCTATTTACGGGCATCTGGCCTGGAAGGTCGTCTGACTGGGCGGCTGCAAGTGCGTAATGACCAAAGAAACGCACTGAGCGTGAATGGTTCGATTGTGGCCAAAGACACGACTTTTAAAGCATATGGTCAGAACCTAACGGTCAGACGCGGCATTGTCAACTTTAATGGACCACCGGATGATCCCGGATTAAATGTTCTGGCAGTGCGCGAAGGCCTGCCGGTTGAAGCCGGTGTTGAGATCATGGGGTCAGTACATCATCCTCAGGTTAAATTGGTATCGACCCCGAATGTTCCCGACAATGAAAAACTTTCCTGGATTGTCCTGGGAAGAAAACCCGACGCAGGCGGTTTGGATACTTCGGTATTATTGTCAGCAGCCGGGTCGATACTAGGAGGGCGATCCGGTGGCGGAATAACTGAACAGCTTACCCGCACATTAGGTGTGGATGAAATTTCGGTCAAACAGGCAGGCGTCGGTAGTTCATTGAGCGGACAAATCGGTGTGGTCGGAAAGCGTATTTCTTCGCGAGCTTATTTGAGCTATGAGCGCGGCCTGATGACAACGGCCATGGGAATCACCAAGCTGACTTACAACCTGACTCCCAAAGTAACTATTGTTACTCAGGCCGGTGAAGATAATGCCATGGATCTATTTTATACAATTCAGTTTGATTAGATTCTCTCCAATAAATCTGAAATTTACTTGCAGAAAACAGTATGAAAATCAAAAAATAAAGTGAGGAATAACATGGCTGAACATACAGGAGAAACTTTGGATGTCATTATTATTGGCGCGGGTAGTGCAGGATTGTCAGCATTACGGGAAGTCAGGAAGCGTACCGAGCATTTTTTAATCATTAATGATGGTCCATGGGGAACCACTTGCGCACGGGTCGGATGTATGCCATCCAAATTACTGATTGAAGCTGCGAATGCTTTTCATCACCGAACCACATTCGATACCTTTGGTATTCAAGGTGCGAATCAGTTAACCGTTGATATTACTCGCGTGATGCAGCGGGTGCGTAAACTTCGTGACGAATTCGTGGCCAGTACCCTAGCAACAACTCAAGCATTGGGTGCACGCGCTATCTCAGGTCGTGCACGCCTCCTAGGACCGAATCAGGTTCTCGTCAACGATAAAAAACTCGATGCGAAGAAAATAATTATTGCAACCGGATCTCGGCCAATCATACCTGCCAAGTGGCAGGCATTCAGGAATCATTTGCTTACAACCGATACGTTATTTGAACAAAAAGAACTGCCTGCAACTATGGCAGTGGTAGGAATGGGGCCGATTGGAGTCGAAATGGCGCAAGCGCTATCCCGACTGGGAATAAAAATAGCAGGGTTCGGTAGCAATAAATTTATTGGTAGCTTAGGTGATCCCCGAATTAATCAGGTGGCAGTTGATTTACTCTCCCAGGAATTTCCATTGCATTTAGGAGAGAAAGCTGAATTGATTCCAGAGCCTGGTAAGAATTGCATCGGCATACAAGCAGGTGACATTCATCTCTCAGTAGATAAGGTGCTAGTAGCGCTCGGGCGCCGACCCAACATTGACGATATTGGATTAGAAACGCTGGGCATCTCATTGAATGAACAAGGATTACCGCCGGTAGATCCTGCAACCATGCAAATAGCCGATCTTCCAGTGTTTCTGGCTGGAGATGTGAATGACCATATCCCCTTGCTGCATGAAGCTGCCGATGAAGGACATATCGCAGGGCTTAACGCAGTGCGGAAAGAAATCGTGTGCTTCAGGCGACGCACGCCGCTGGGTATCGTTTTTTCGGATCCCACTGTAGCGACTACTGGAGAACCTTTTCAATCACTCAACGAAAAAAATACAATGATCGGTGAAGTAAGTTTCGATCGTCAGGGACGCGCCCGTGCCGCACAGCGCAATAAAGGAATGTTACGCATTTACGCGGAATCAGAAAGCGGTCGCCTGTTGGGGAGTGAAATGTGCGCACCGGCGGGTGAACACATCGCTCACTTATTGGCGCTAGCCATTGACCGTTCACTTACAGTTTGGGATTTATTGCGCCTGCCATTTTACCACCCGGTTCTTGAGGAGGGCCTACGAACGGCACTGCGTAATCTGGCTGCTCAGTTGCCAGCCTGCAGCGAATCTGACTTGGCTTCCTGTGGTCCATTTAATGCTGATGCACTCGACTGACTGAGTGCTGCCATTTATTTTATGAGGCCCGAGGCCTATCTAACCGTATTTCTTGCGGTTGCGCCGACGCCGGTTATGCGCGCGCCGCAATTCAGCTTCAGTGGGGGGTGCGGGCTTTTTGTCGGCATAAGGGTTGTATCCGACCTTAAAATCAACCCGCAGGGGCGTACCCGTCAGTTTGAAAACTTCCCGAAAAGTATTTTCCAGATAACGCCGGTAGGTTTCCGGCACATGATTGAGCATGCTGCCGTGCACAATAATAAGCGGCGGATTGGAACCGCCCTGATGGGCATAACGCATTTTGGGACGTGACATGCCACCGCGTGGTGGCGGATGTTTTTCAACCGCGGCAATCAATGCACGCGTCAATTTAGGCGTTGGCAAATCGGCCATGGCTGCGGCATAGGCTTTGTCAATGGAAGGCAGCAGGTTACTCATGCCAGTGCCGTGCAATGCGGAGATATAGTGCAATTGCGCAAAGTTCAGAAAACCCAGTTTGCGATTCAGTTCGCGCTTAACGGTATCGCGCTGATATTCATCCAAATCATCCCATTTATTCACCGCAATGACCAACGCACGCCCGGCTTCCAGTATAAATCCTGCAATGTGCGCATCCTGATCGGAAATTTCATTTCTGGCATCCAAGACCAGCACTACAACATTGGCATCTTCGATCGCCTGCAGGGTTTTGATGACTGAGAATTTCTCAATGGCCTCGAATACCTGACCGCGACGCCTTAATCCGGCAGTATCGATCAATGTATAGTGTTTCTCCTTATGTTCGAAATCAATATAGATGCTATCGCGAGTCGTACCGGGCTGATCAAATGCTATCACCCGTTCCTCGCCCAACAGCGTATTGATCAGCGTCGATTTACCGACATTTGGACGACCTACAATGGCAATTTTGGGATGCTTGTTAACAGATGGTTCTTCTTCAATATCTGGAAAGTCAGCCAATGCTAAATCGGCTAGCTCCCTGATATTATCGCCATGCATGGCTGACACCGCACAAGGCTCACCCAAGCCTAATTCATAAAATTCTGCCGTAATAACGGCTGTTGCCATACCTTCTGTTTTATTCACGACCAGTAGAATATTTTGCCCAGATCTGCGCAATTGCTCGGCAATAATTTTGTCGTGTGCAGTGATACCCTGACGTCCATCGACGATAAACAGCACCTTGTCCGCTTCGTCAACCGCCTGCAAGGTCTGTTTCGCCATGGCATACAAAATCCCTTCTTTGACAACCGGCTCAAAACCTCCCGTATCCACTACCAGATAGGGCTTATCGCCCACCCTTCCCTGCCCGTAATGGCGATCCCGTGTCAAGCCAGGAATATCAGCAACAATAGCGTCACGGCTACGAGTCAGGCGATTAAATAAGGTCGATTTGCCGACATTCGGTCGACCGACCAGCACAAGTGTAGGTTTCATTTTTTGCTACTCGCTCTGCACGACTGCATGTTTTGAAATGGAAAAGTAGATGCTTGTATATTAGAGTAGATGAATCTTTAAGATTCAAAAAAGATCTTACAATCTAAGATTGTGTACTAAAAGCGTAAACACCGCCTTTAGCTGTTTGCACTGCAAATCCGTCCGGCAATAAGCTGGCAGGCGTCTTAATACCTGTACCATCAGTTGCCGAACGAGCTACCAGTGCACCATCATAGTTTCGTAATAAATTGACATAACCTTGATCATCGCCGACTACAATATATTGTCCTTTTATGACAGGCCGGGATAATTTCTTACTGCCTAATCTGCTTTGTTTCCACATACCAGCGCCACTGAGCAAATCATAAGCCGCAACCACACCTTTTTCTTCCGTCACATAGACGTAATCATTGTCCATTGCCAATCCTGCGCTACTGGAGGCTTCACGTGCCCATATCTGCGTACCATCATTAATTGCAAAACATGCAACACGTCCCTGATAAGCAACCGCGCAAACAAATTGATTGTTGACCACCGGTGAGCTTGTAACATCTGTCATGCGTTCAAGCTCAGTTACACCGCGTGGCTGGGAAACAGTCACTTCCCAGCCTAAATTCCCATTAAACAAGCTCATCGCAACCAATTTTCCGCCCGGAAAACCCGCAAATACCGCACCATGTGCCAATGTTATCCCCGCGCCACTGCGTACTGTCAGTGAAGGGGTCGCGCCTTGATAAATCCATTTACGTTTTCCATCGATAGCATCAAGCCCAAAAATGCGGCCATCTAAAGTACGCACCACTACGATATTATTTTGTATTTGCGGTGGACTCAAAATTTCGCTGGTGACGAATGATTGCCATAACATATGCCCGGATTCATTATAGGCGAGCACTTCCCCCTTGAACGTTCCCACCAGAATCAATCCTTCACCGAAACCGACACCCGCAGAAAATTGATTTTTAGTTTTGATTTGCCATAACTGTTTGCCGGTGGCAGCATCATATTTTGTCAGTTTTCCTTCTTCATCCGCCACGTATAAGGCGCCATTGTCATAGGCGGTATAAAAGGAGGCGATCTGATTCGCACTTACTTTGTCTTTCCACTTCAAGGGAATATGATCGGCAGCCTTTAAAGCATCAAGCTCTTCTTTCTCATACACGATCACTTCTTCTTTAGCAAAAATATCGGATATTCCCGTACTCATTGCTTCTATGATAGGTGACTCCAATGGATTAGGCATACTGCTACAGCCAGTTAGCAGCAAAAAAATCCATAGCGAAAGTTGCAATCGCCAAGACCCTGAGAAATTCAACTGCATGATACTATAGTAACTAATCAGAATCGCCTAATGCATCCAATTTCATTTGCACAATATTATGGTAGTTGTTACTTTTACTGAGCTTATCAACAGCTGCCTGATAACTAAGCCGTGCTTCAGAAATTTTCTTTGAAGCCGCTAATATGTCCCCCTTTCGATCTAAATATAAACCCGCAAAGGTTTCGTCATGCGGCATATTCAGAATTTTTAGCGCTTCATCATATTTCTCTTCATCCAGCAAAATACCAGCAATTCTTAATCGCGCCAGATCATGCAATGCTGTTTCTTTAGCATGGTCGATGACCCATTGTAAATTTTGTATCGCTCGTTTATTGTTACCGGACTGGACATCCGCTTGTGCGGCAATAAGTGCTGCACGGGACGCGTAACCACTGGATGGAAATCCTTCGGTAAGTAGATGTGCCGCATCATTAATTTTTGCTGCGTCATTAGATTCTTTAACTTGCTGTAATAAAGCATACAAATCTGCTGCTTGCTGTGCCTGCTGCTGTTGATAATATTTCCAAGCCTGAGTACCACCGATAATCACAATAAAAGCTGTTAATACAATGGTAATCGCGGTGCTATACTTATCCCACCATACCTTAATTCCAGTAATTTTTTCCTGCTCTTCAAGGTTATAAGTTGCCATTATACGTTCCTGCATAAGTTTTAAATTGCATAAAGACTCAATAAGTAAGTAAGCTGATTGATCATCTTAAATAAATCGATCGGTAAGAGAGCAGAGCAATCATTTTTTGATTAACTGAATAACCTCGCTTAATTTTACGCTCGCCTGTTCGATTGGCTCACGTAGCGGTTTGAGTGTTACCTCTTGCGCTTTAACTTCATCATTGCCGATAATCAGCGCATAACAGGCGCCTGTGGCATCAGCCTTCTTCATCTGAGATTTGAAGCTGCCACCACCACAATGTAAGATGACATTGAGCCCTTCATCGCGGAGAGATTCAGCGCATTTCCAGGCATAATCCATTACTTGCCCACCCTCATGAACAATATAAATATCAGGCATAGGCTGCGCTATTTTCTTATCACTTTCTTGCATTAAAGCGAGAAGCCGCTCGATACCCATCGCAAAACCACAAGCCGGAGCAGGTTTTCCTCCCACTAGCTCAATTAAGCCATCATATCGTCCACCTGCGCAAACAGTTCCTTGTGCCCCTAATTTATCGGTAACCCACTCAAATACTGTGCGGTTATAATAATCAAGCCCTCTGACTAAGCGCAAATTAATTTCAAAATTAATCCCTTGCTCACGCAACATATGCTGCAATGATTCAAAATGAAGATAGGATTCTTCGTCCAGATCATCAATCAGTTTAGGTGCACCTTCGATGATCTGCTGCATTTCGGGATTTTTACTATCCAGTATGCGCAGTGGATTAGTATGCAAGCGTCTCAATGAATCTCCATCCAGCTCGTCATGATGCTGTTCAAAGTATTTAATCAGCCGAGTACGGTGCAATGCGCGTGATTCAGCATTACCCAGCGTGCTGATTTCCAGGCGCAACCCGGAGATTCCTAATAAATCCCACAGGCGGGAGCACATCACAATCAATTCCCCATCAATATCCGGCCCGGCATAGCCTAACGCTTCAACACCCACCTGATGAAATTGGCGGTAACGCCCTTTCTGCGGTCGTTCATGTCTGAACATCGGTCCCGCATAATATAACCTTTGCGGACCTGTATACAAAAGGTTATGTTCGATGACAGCACGTACACACGATGCAGTGCCTTCAGGACGCAAGGTTAAACTGTCATTGTTGAGATGATCAATAAAGGTATACATTTCTTTCTCAACAATATCAGTCACTTCGCCAATCGAGCGAATAAATAAATCAGTTTGCTCGACAATGGGAGTACGAATATTCCGATAACCATAGGCAGTAAGCCATTGATGTATTATCTGCTCAAAATGTATCCACAGATAAGATTCGTCCGGCAGAATGTCATTCATTCCGCGAATTGCTTTTACACCATTAGCCATCAGACAGCTTTTCTCGGATATTTTTCGCTCACATAGTTATCGACGATCTGACGAAATTCGTTGGCGATGTTATCGCCTTTTAAAGTTACGGTTTTTTGACCATCCACAAACACCGGAGCCACAGGATTTTCGCCAGAGCCCGGCAGGCTGATGCCGATATTGGCGTGCTTACTTTCACCAGGACCATTTACTACACACCCCATCACAGCTAATGTCATGTTTTCAACACCTTCATACTGCTGGCGCCATACAATCATTTCGTCACGTACGTAAGCTTGAATGCTCTCCGCTAATTCCTGGAAATAAGTACTGGTGGTACGACCGCATCCCGGACAAGCAGCCACCAGCGGGACGAATGCGCGCAGACCCATGGTCTGAAGAATTTCTTGTGCGACAATCACTTCCCGAGAACGAGTTCCGCCTGGTTCTGGTGTGAGTGAAATACGGATGGTATCTCCGATGCCTTCCTGCAAAAGTACTGCTAATGCCGCTGTCGATGCCACGATGCCCTTGGAGCCCATACCCGCTTCTGTTAATCCCAGATGCAGCGCATAGTCGCAACGTGCCGCCAATTCGCGATAAACCATGATCAGATCCTGCACGCCACTTACTTTGCAGGATAAAACAATTTTATTGCGCTTAAGACCAATGTCTTCTGCCTTCGCAGCGCTTTCCAGTGCAGATGTGATCAACGCTTCACGCATCACATATTTGGCATCTTGCGGATTACTGGAGGCTGCATTTTTATCCATAATACGTGCCAGCATCTCTGGATCAAGGCTTCCCCAATTGACACCGATACGCACAGGCTTATCGTACTTGCAGGCAGTTTCAATCAATGTAGCAAATTGCTCATCACGTTTTTTACCGTGACCCACATTTCCCGGGTTGATACGGAATTTTGCCAAGGCTTTTGCGCATTCAGGATAGCTAGTCAGCAACTTATGACCATTGAAATGGAAATCACCCACCAGGGGTACATGACATCCCATATCATCCAGACGTGCACGAATTCCTGGTACAGCACTCGCCGCTTCCATTGAATTGACAGTGATGCGCACTAACTCAGACCCTGCACGTGCTAATTGCGCAACTTGCTCGGCAGTCGCCAAATCATCAACGGTATCCGTATTGGTCATCGATTGCACTACGATGGGTGCGCCGCCACCCAGCATGACTGTCCCAACCCGGACACCCACACTGGATCGGCGAGGTATTGAAAAACTGTTTTCAGTCATAATTAATAAACTAGATCAAAAGGTTAAAGCATTCTTATTGGAGTGTGAAACGTGCAGTTCCATCTTGCTTTTTGTAGGAAGAAATATCAATCTCGACATCATTATAGGTGAGATTAACGCCCGTCGCATTACCGATAACAATCGATAAAGGCCTTTTACCCGTAACAATCTGCTCACTCCCTTTCTTTTTGAGTTGCTCGAGTAAAGAAACACCCTTACCATCAACTACTTTAACCCAAGAATCTGCAGTAAATTTAAAATATAAATTACCTAAATCCCTGGATGCCACAACTGGTTTCTCAGTTTCTTGAGTGACAGGTTTATTTTCTATCGGAATAGGAATAGTAAGGGTTTCAGTTTTTACGCTTGAGTTTATTTCTGAATTTTTCTCACCATTAATTTCAACACTAGTCTCAGATTTTTTATGGGCCTGCGGATTGGCTGTATTTTTTACTGTTGCAGACAAAGGTAACTGAATTTCCATGGGAGTCTTTTCAGTATTCCGCTTTGTCTCGCTACTGATAAGATTATTATCCGATTTATTATTCCAATTACTATTCTCAAAAATAAAATACGCGCCGAAGACACTAGCAAATAAAATAATAAAAATAACTAATCGGTTGCTGCCTGAGCTTTCTCGGCTTGAAGAAAAAGATATTTGCTTTTTTTTAAAGGGGGTTCGTTCATAAGTGAGCATAGTTCGAGCTGATTCTGGCAACATTTGCAATAGTGGAACCGGATCCAGCTGAACGAGATTTGCATAATTACGGATAAAACCTCGCAGAAAGGTGCGTCCAGGCAATTTGTCAAAATCTTCTTTCTCAATTACTTCAATTTGCTGAACCGAAAGACGTAATTGCCGAGATACATCTTCAATGCTCATACCTTTGGCTATTCTTGCTTTACGTAATATATGCCCAATGCTTTGCACAATATGTGTTGAATCAATATCATTCTGTACATTTTTACTTACCTTGGAATCAGAATTTATACTCTTGTTTTCATTATCGCCCACTTTGATTTGCCCACTAGTGTTTTTATTCTTATTAATAGGAAATGAGCTGAAATCCGTCATTTGTTCTGTACGGAAAGATTGCGTATTTTTTTCTTCTGACACTGGTGTGTTCTGATTCACTGTTAAATCTTGCTGAATATTTTCTCTCGCATTTTTAGGTTCGGTTTGTGGTGAATGATCTCCTGTCGCCGTAGTTAAATCGATATCAACCGATTCCTTTTCTCCCACAGGTTGAGCATTATCACTATTTCTTTGATGGAT
>CBFGXU010000014.1:0-27526 GCA_965652935.1 uncultured Nitrosomonas sp. | reverse complement strand
CATTCAAACGCTTTTTCCAGCATCGGCATATCACCCCAACGCCTCAACGAAGGCCATCCGCGCCTGAAAAAGTGATCAAAAATGCGGTCTATTTCATTAAATGGTTGCATGACTGATACTTCAGTTTTTGCCCCTTCTTCTTCTGCTCCCCTTTTATTCGTGGTGACAGGAACATTTTCCCTAGTTTCTTCTGGCATGATTTTTATCCTATTGAACGATTGAGTGCATCTTGATGAAGATCATTGATTCATTAAAAATAAGTATTCGAAAGCCGAATAACAATTACCCCAAACAGTACTCATACAGAACAGGTTAACTTGGTACTTTTCTTCAAATTTGTCTGTAACTTTAAGGATTCAGCAAGAAAATTCTGTACGGTGATAAACAAAAAATCTTTTTTCTACGATCATTTGCTGGATCATCTATTCAAGAGATCTCACATCGACGCTTATCTCTTTCACCAAGTCAGCTAAGTTAATTGATTTAACTTTAAATTGATTACACAGAGGTAAACAAATAAGGCTCAAGACCAGCAGACACCTCTGCCAAAGCCAAATTAAATATTCTACTGTCTACTGGCGCTTGATAAATCCAGAAGATCTAGCTTATCAAGTTCTAATAAAGTTTCTTGAAGAGTGTAAACAATCATGTTAGCTCCAGCTGCTTGCATTTGATTCTTGTTGTTTGCAGATAGTTTTATATCTTCTATATGGTTGATGCCGAGCCTGCAGACAACAATAACTATCTCTGGAAAGCGTGCACGTATGCGTTTGCACAGGTAAACTGCATGCGCCAAACTGCTTGGATAAATTGTAGTAATAACGATAATATTAGCATTTAGCTGTTCAATCGTCGTTAACACTTCAGTTGCTAGCCCCATAGAGCTAATTTCATGCCACTCAAAATCCTGGCCAGATATTGATTTGCTCAACATTGATATTGCCAATTCATCAATCGAATCTCGCGCCGGAACGGCTAAGACAATGTTACGATGGGCCTGTTTATCTTCCCTCTCTACAGGAACATCCACTTTATCCTGATCAGCAATAATCACTTGTAAATTTTCAACTATGCCACGTTGTTCATCGGAGTCAATTTTGCCGGTCCGTAAGTCAGCTCTGGCTTGCGCTAGTGCAGGAATTGCCAATTTATCAAACACCTGTGTTAATGTGCTATTTTCATTAGAGAGTTCTTGCTCTATCAAGTAAGAAGCTTCATCAATATCATCAGCCAATAATCTTTGATAAAAACGCTGCTCAAGCGATAATGTTGGTCGATCGCCGAGCATGGTATCCAGAAACTTTAAGTGTGGAACATGTCTACCCAGAACTACAATACAGACGGTTAGTGGCGAAGCTAAAATAAGCCCAATAGATCCCCAAAGCCATGTCCAGAATGCAACGCATACAAGTAAAGCCGCCTGCGAAACACCCATACCGCGCCCGTAGAGCATAGGCTCAATGATCATGTTTGTGACTAGCTCAAGGACGCAAAAAAGTGCAATTACCATTATCGCTAATGACCAGTCAGGCGTTATTAGCAGGCTTAGCGTGATAGGCAGGATTGCAGTCAACCATGCGCCAAGATAAGGGATATAACGTAACAGCGCCCCAAAAAATCCCCATAAAGGTGCGTAAGGGACACCAATTAACCATAAACCCAGCGCAACTGCTACCCCATACCCTACGTTTATCAATAATTGCATCAACAAATACCTGCTGACACGTTCACCTGCATCTTCAAATGCCCGGGTTGTGCGTGCTATTTGTTCTACCCCAATGAGCGAAATTACACGATCACGCAAATCTTCCCGGTTAATCAGCATGAAGCAAACCAGAACAATAATTAAGCCCGCATTAGCCAATGGCTCTAGCATAGGACCAAAAACTGACCACAATTGCGAAAGCTGAAAGGGACCATCATTTACAATACGCACCGGTTGGGCATCTCTCTTTCCTTTCTTGTCAGCAGAAAGCGGTAGGCTATTTTCTAGTACCGGATTATCTGTGAGCTGTTCGGTGATACGTTCTGTTACAGCCTGCAATTTGTCTAATAGTCCATCGCGTTCACGCTGAGAAAGTTGATTGAGTTTGGACAAAATATTATCTTCATACTGTGGGTAGGCATCCAATAAACCTCCCATTTGACTAGTCACCCCCCACATAGCGCCCATTATTCCGCTTAATGCAAGAGAAGAAGCCAAGAAGACAGCCACTACTCTAGCGATGCCGTGTTGCTGTAACCATGTTACTATGGGAGAAAGTAAAAATGTCAACAGAACCGATAAGGCAAGGGGAATAATGATTACTTTGGCCCAATAAAGAAAGCCTAGCACGAGCGCTAAAACTATCAGTATTGATACATTATTGCTAACATAAAGATTCTTCTTCATATTTTTGATCGCAAATTTATTAGTACAGACAAAATGTCAAATGGAAAAAAGTACCTGTATTATGTTTAAACAACTAATTTCCCTGAGTTTACTATTTTTTTCTCCAAGCATTGTCTTGGCCTTCGATATTAATCCTTTTAAAGAATACAACGGGGGTACTGAATTAGTACAAACTTTTGAACAACCTGCTACGGAGATTTTAGTAAGTTCAATTATTAATCCGGTCCATGAAGAGCTAACAATCAAAACCTTATTTTTTGTTCGAGATACGCGAATGCCTGGTTTTGAGTTAATCGATGATAATTTGATAAGGAAAGTTATTAGAGGCGTTCGATGGAATGATGATCCTTTAAATTTTTTACCGGACAATCCTCGCCAATGGCTTCTGAATTTCGAGCGTGCCAGTAAGATTACTGATCGCATTAATGAAAATTTTGATTTGTTCTATCGAAGCCATCATGCCGATTTGCAGTTTTTACATGCTATGGCATCGTCTGAAGATGAATCGGCTCAATTTACTCTGGATGCGATAATGAGCTGGATTGAGTTTACCTACAAAGTGGCATCTGGATATATCCCCATTCATACACCGTTTAAACGACTCCAGAATTTTTTAACTCCTAAGAGCAATTTGGTTTTTAAAAAGTTTTTTACTCAAAACGGTAGAAGGCTTAATTGGACCCCTGCTTATTTATTTTCTTTAAAATGCACCCGTGAAGTGACATTGCCATCTACGTTCGGAGAATTGGATTGCTCTCAGACACCGTGGCTACCAAACAAACATGATATTCAAAATATCGCCCTTGGCAGCTTGTTGCATGTCATTCAGGATTCCTTTTCCGATAGTCATGTTACCCGTAATCCTGATTATGACGGAAATTACTCGCTCATCCACGGGCGTTCCGCGATACAAACTTTCAATACTTACAAGAAGCAGAGCATTAGACTGCATCGCGGCGCGGATTCCTATCCCCATGATATGGATCAACCGCCTATGCAGGGTGGATTTAATTTAGAGGAAATTTCAGCAGAGGTAGTTTCATATGTTTTATCGGATAGAACCAGACCGAGACATACAAATCGTCAGGCATTGGTTAACTCAAAATTAAGAAAGGGGATTTTTCAACTTCTTGACCCCAACGCCATTGCAGGCTCCGGTAAATATAAGTAAGCCAGCATTAAAGGTGTATGCAATTCTTTAACGCCACTTTAACTTATTGAAAGCCATGAGTATTCTTCCAAAGGATTCAGTAATTGAGTTTATCTATAATCTATAGCTTTTTCGTATTGAAAGTATCGCAGCTACTTATCTTTCCGGATTCCAATCCTCTTCTAAACCAGCGAACTCTTTGTTCTGAGCTTCCATGTGTAAAGGATTCCGGAATAACATAGCCTTGTGATTGTCGTTGTAAACGATCATCACCAATCACCGCAGCAGCATTCAACCCTTCCTCAACATCGCCGCTTTCAAGAATATTACGTGCTCGATGCGCATGATTTGCCCATACACCAGCAAAACAATCTGCTTGTAATTCCTGCCGAACTGACAACGCATTTCTTTGGGCTTCATTCATATGTTCTTTCTTCGTCATAATACGATCAGAAATACCTAACAGGGTTTGGATATGATGGCCAATTTCATGGGCAATAACGTATGCCCGTGCAAAATCTCCCGCTGCACCCATTTTCTTTAAATCATCGAAAAAACCCAAATCTATATAGACCTGCTGGTCACTAGCACAGTAAAACGGACCCATTGCAGCCTGCGCAAAGCCACATGCAGACTGTACAGCGCCACTGAATAAAACGAGGGTAGGTTCTTCATATTTTTTATTAAGCTGTTCAGGAAACAATACCTTCCATGTATCTTCCGTATCTGCAAGCACCACGGATGTAAATTCCTTCGCCTCCTCCTGACCAGGAGGAATAGGTTGGGTTTCTGTTTGAGAAGTGCCACTACCTAAAATTTCAGCTCCTTGCATAACGATACGTGGATCGATATCAAAAAATAACGCCACAAGAGCCAAGACAATGACACCAATACCGCCGCCACCAAGCCCTCTAGATATTCGTAATCCACGTCTGTCTTCAATATTCTGACTGCGACGACCAGTTTTCCACAGCATAGACTCCTCCATAATAATTAACCTTAAGTGAACATCTTAGAGGTTTTTGAGAATTATCAATAAAAAATGTTAACCGAAGCAAGGAACGAAAAGGCATAAAAATTCTTGATCCGTCCATGAGCACGAACTGCCACGCCGGGGCTAATTTAAAGCAAATTAACTTATGATAGCCATAGATAAAAGTAAATTCACTCGAATTCTACAAATATGGTTGAATTTGTATAATTTGAAACTCCATCTATTAGGAAAAGTTCCCATCTATTTTTCATCAAACTCTGAGAAGCCAAGTATTGTAATTATCCTGATAATCAAGAATTCTCCATGGCTATGCTTTTTTATTGAAGATCAGGCACATCATGTGTTGAGTGAAGATTAGCCAGAGAAGCAGCTCTAGCTGTTGGAAAGCTCTATCATTTACCTTCGGAGTGGGCTGGAATGTAATTAACAGACGCGATTAGGAATTTCTCCAGCCAATGTTGTCAAATGAGATGGTTTTTAACTAATCTCGGAGAATGCACGCGACCCCAAGCATAGGAGTTAAAAACTGAAAGCTATCATATTCAATAAATCATCAGCTTGATAACCTTATCTATTTTTTATAGGAAAAAAATGAAAGAAGAAATTAAACAAAGATTGCAAAAGGATGAAACCTGGCAGCGCGGATTTTATATGTTATTTTTCATTTTCATCTATGGGTTTTCAAAATTTCTAGTGATAGCTGTGATGTTATTTCAATTCTTTACTAGGATCCTGACGGGTACCGTCAATGAACAATTGCTGAAATTTGGTCAGAATCTGAGTACCTATCTTTATCAAATTACAATATTTTTAACTTTTAATAGCGAACAACGTCCATTCCCATTTAGTGCATGGCCACAGGGTAAACCTCATCAAGATGCTCATTATCTTGACGAATAGAAAGATACAACTAAATTTAATACAAGAGTTAGATTAAGATTAAAGTTATCTCATCCATGTAAAAATCGACACTGATTGACACAATTCAAAATTATTCTCAAAATCGCGGCACGTTGTATGGCTTATCGTTTGATAGGTTAGATAATAAAAACCCTCATCATGCTCTCTACGATTGTAATACTATCTTGTAAAATGCGTTGAGGGTTGTTAACAACGGCTTTGTGCTTTTTTAATTTAAAAATTAATTTGATAGGTTTATACATATGAAAAAAATACTTTTTGCTGTTCTGATTTCTATGATCTTTTCAAATAGCCTGTATGCGAAAGGAAGCAAAGGCAGCGCATCAAAAGGTTCGTTTAGCTCCAAACCTGCTACTACACAACAAAAGAAAACTGATACACCAAATCATGCTGCGCCAGCCCAAGCCAGCAGTCCCAGCGCATCAACATCAACTTCAGCGCCCGCGCAAAACGCATCTGGCGGCAATCCATCATTACTTCAATCGGCCATGCCAGCTTTAATAGGGGGTGCGGTTGGAAGCTATGTCGGCAGCAAGTTAGCCAGTGACGGAGAGAATGAAAAAGAAAAATCAGCAGAAGGAAATGGAGGGAAAAAAGAAGAGCAGCCTCTGAAGCCATAAGCTGTACTTCTTTCAATTAATTGTACAGAATCCTTTAAATAGCAAGCGTTACCGAAATAGATCATATGTTATTTTCTGGCTAACAGGCATTTTATGATTTCGGTACGCTAACTCCGTAAATTCTCCATTTAGAGTTCCAGCAAAATTAGAATCGGATAGGTTTCAGGCGAGAAGAATAAAAAGGATTGACAGGATGGTTTCTTTCATGTTTGAATAATGTACATATTTCAATTAGACACTTATTCGCACAGTATCAAATCGTGGTGGCAAGAGAAAAAGTGTCGGTAGGTCACCCGCTGTGCAAAAGGAAACTTTGGAGAGCCTCCAGTAGCGATACGCATTCCGCAAAGCCAAGAATGAGTCAGCAAAGAATTTCTCGAGGCATATCAATGCAAAAAAATAGCTGTAAGAAACAAACATAGAAAAATTTCTTATTCCAGCTATGAGTAGTCAATCGATCAGGTTACCGCTATTTTCAGCTAAAATACTGGATCGCAAAACCGAGGGCAAGCTGCGATTATTGCCTGCAAATTCGACAGAAATTTATTCTCTGATCGAAATTACTGAAAATAGGCAGTTGGAAATATTCGTGGTTGTGATAGAAGCATTTCGTCGTTTCAAATGAGTATGCTGCCGATTTATGTATTGCTTGATCTGGAAACAACAGGTACGACTCCTACCAGTGACCGTATCACTGAGATTGGCTTGATCCGTTATGAGAACGGTATTGAAGTTGGCCGATGGAATACCTTAATCAATCCAGAAGCCAGCATTTCGCCATTTATCCAGCGATTAACGGGCATTACGCAAGACATGGTGGAAAACGCCCCTACATTTTCTGCAGTGCGCGATACTTTATTGGATTGGTTAGATAACGCGGTATTATGCGCTCACAATGTGCGTTTTGATTACGGCTTTCTCAAAAACGAATTCAAGCGCATCGGCATTACCTTTCAAAAGAAACTGCTGTGCACAGTCAAGCTTTCCAGAAAGTTATATCCTCAGCATGAAAAACATAGCCTGGATGCCATCATAGAAAGATTTCATCTGGTTTGTGAAAATCGCCATCGCGCAATGGATGATACTGAAATGATGGCGGCATTTATTAGTGCGGCGATGAATGAGTTAGGTGAATACACCGTTCAGGAAGCCGCCCAGGCATTGCTGAAACAACAAGCCATTCCAGCAGGTGTGGATCATCTGGAAATCAATGCCATCCCAGAAACCTGCGGTGTCTATTTATTTTATGGTGATAGTGCACTGCTGTATGTGGGTAAAAGTATTACTTTGAGAGCCCGGGTGCTAGGCCACTTCCAAGGCGATCATAGTTCAGCCAGGGAAATGCGCATTGCACAAGAAGTCAAGCGGATCGAGTACCGTGTGACAAGTGGTGAGCTGGGGGCATTATTATTGGAATCTCGCCTGATCAAAGAATGTCAACCAATCCACAATCGGCAGCTCAGGCGTGAGAGACAATTATGTGCCTGGCTGGTGGCTGATGAGCCCACGACCCGACCACTGGTTAGTTTGATTTATGAGAGTGATATGGACTGGACCACCTTAGGGAATATGTATGGCACTTTCAAAACCAAACGCCAGGCATTGGAAATTTTGCGAAAGCTTGCAAACGAGCATGGGTTATGTGATAAAGCTTTAGGGTTGGAGAAAGGGTCTGGTGTTTGTTTCTCTCATCAATTGGAGCGCTGCAAAGGTTTGTGTGCTGGCAAGGAACCCGCGGAACTGCACCGTTTGCGCCTGCTGATAGCGTTAAGTAGTTACAAGCTTTTAGCCTGGCCATTCGGTGGCCGCATCGGAATCAGGGAGCATAACCCGGATCATGACATGACAGAAGTACATGTCTTTGACCAGTGGTGTCACCTTGGAACAGTGAAAGATCCTCAGGCGCTTGATGAAGTGTCCTGTCATCCGCGCTTCGACCGTGATACTTATCGTTACTTACTGAAATTCCTAAAAAAGAAAAACATTCAAATCATTAGGTTGCATTGACCATGCCTGACTGTTCTATTGCTCTGATTGATGTCAATAACTTCTACGTCAGTTGTGAGCAAGTATTCAATCCAAAACTGGAAGGTAAACCTGTTGTGGTGCTTTCCAACAATGACGGCTGCGCAGTGGCTCGGAGTAATGAAGCGAAGGCGCTGGGGATCAAGATGGGGCAGCCTTGGTTTCAAGTTAAAGAGTTGGCGCGAAAACACGGCATCATCGCATATTCATCCAACTATGCGCTGTATGCTGACATGAGCAATCGGGTGATGAGCATCTTGTCAACATTCAGCCCAGACCAGGAAGTGTATTCCATTGATGAATGCTTTCTCGATCTGACGAGCTTTCGTAATCTTAATCTGACGTGTTATGGTCAGGATATTCGTCAACGGATTAGACAATGGTTGGGTCTGCCAGTCAGCGTAGGAATCGGGTCAACCAAAACACTTGCCAAACTGGCTAATTACATGGCCAAGAAATATCCTGAATTCAATGGCGTGTGCGATCTCAATGCGCTTTCACCACAACAGCAAGAGGAATGGTTAAAGAAAACCGGCGTAGAAGAGATTTGGGGAATTGGCAGACGAGTAGCGCCCAAGCTGCATGCCATGAAAATTAAAACTGCCTTGGATTTAAAACACGCCCATCCCTCGGCTTTGCGCAAAGCATTTTCCGTGGTGATGGAAAAAGTTATCCGAGAAATAAACGGAATGCCCTGTATTGAGCTGGAAGAAATCCGACCCCAAAAAAGCAGATTGTCAGTTCAAGATCCTTCGGAATTAAAATTTCGGATCTGCCCTGCTTAGAAGAAGCCGTCTCATTTTACACCAGCCGGGCAGCTGAAAAATTACGACGGCAACAGTCCTACGCAGGAGCAATTTGCGTCTCTCTCCGCACCAGCCCCTTTGAGGAAAAAGAAGCTTATTATGCGAATGGCTTAACGATTCCGCTCTTAAAACCTACGGATGACACTGTGCTACTGACTAAGGCAGCTTTGTGGGGACTGCGTAAAATCTACCGCCGCGGTTATAAATATCAGAAAGCTGGCGTAATGTTATCTGAACTGGTTCCTGCGGATAATAAGCTACAGCATGATCTATTTAGCAAGGCATCAATTGATCATAAAGCCAGAAAGTTAAATGAAGTGATGGATCAAATTAATGACCGCATGGGAAGCGGCACCATCAAACTCGCATCCCAAGGCATCCGGCAAAGCTGGGCCATGCGGCAAGCAAACAAAAGCCAGAACTATACGACTGACTGGCATGAATTGCTCGTTGTGAATTAATTTGTTTGAATGAAGCGGTTGAAAAATCGGCTTAACTACCTTGAACCGAGAACCAAAGCCAGCGCATTACCAGAAAACCAAAGGCTCCAATCAGCACTACCACGCCAATCACTAATACACCAATCATTCCAACAAAAAAGCGACTGTAAGTTACAGTTTTTTCCGGTTGTTCCAGATAATCGCTCAGCAATTTAACATTTCTCTGATTGGCTTTCCAGACGAAATCTGACACATCCCCTACCACAGGAATTATGCCCAAGAGAGCGTCTAGTCCAACATTGAATGCCATTTTCAAAAGAATAGATTTGGGGACACCCAGTTGAGCTGCTTCGGACATAATGTGACTTGAAATCAATGCGCCAATCGCATCGCCGATTCCGGGAATCAATCCAATCAATCCATCAACACCAAATCGCATCTGCGTTCCTGGAACACGAAAAGAGTTATCCATCAACCAAGCTAGTCTGTTTAATTTATTTTTCGATTGCTCGATTTGCCGTTTATCCATGGAAATTCCCTTTAAGAAGATCACCGTCTTTTATTCGGAGCCTGAGTTACTTTGTATTCCAAAGCCCATACTTGAAGTATTTATTCTTTAAAGGAAAAATGGTTATCTTGAAGGCGGTTGCTCCTTATCACCATCCGAAGGAATCGTTTCTTCAACAGGTACCCTTTTACCGGAAGAATCCTTGACAGTAGGCTCTTCAGGGATGCCCTTACGGGGAGGCGAATCTTCCGGCATGACTTCTTCAAAAGGAATATCTTTGTTAGGCTCCCGCTCGGAAGCAGGATTGTCAACAGGTTCTTTTCTTGGGAGATCCTTTTGAGAAGGTATATCCTTAGGAATATCCTTATGGGTGAAAGTTGGCTCTACACAAGGTGCATGATTACCTGGTCCAATATCGATATTTTTAGGCATTTTTTACTCCTATAATTACTTACCGGTATCTATAGTCCTGCCCGGCCCGCTATCCAATGGAAAATCTAGCTAACTGCTGATGTGCTGAAAGAGTTTGTAATAAGGGATCTGACAGATGAACTCCAAAACACTCCATAGCACCCTTCTTCTGAGTAAGAATTTTTAAGTAATTTTTAAGTACGATCCTTAATCACCACAAAAATTCTTTTTTAGTATGATAGTAGATATCCACGTTGGTCAGTTCGCTCCCACACATTAATGAAGTGCCTTCCTTAGATAAAGGTTAAAGGAGGATCGACACATTTTTCAGATAAGACCACTGGCAAAGCCGGTGGTCTTTGATCCATTATGGCTGGGGTTGCAGCCTGAACATCATCGGCTGCATGCGCTTGATCGTAGTTGGCGAGATCAGATCTTTTATTTGCAATGACTTAATCGCTGATGCCGGAGCGCAGTCAGCCACTTTCACCAGTTTGACTTTGATCGGGTTAAAATATACGTCAACACCGGTATAGCTACCCGCATCGTCACCAGAGCGATCACCGCGGAATACAAATTCCTTGACCGGCCCATTCGGGCCACCGCCTTGACGGTCTTCGTTATGATCTGTGTCGACATAGTGTGCTGAGCTTTCTGCATAGCCTGCTACTATGCGGTCGATGCGATATCCGGAAGGGGCTGGATAATAGGATATGATGGTTTCCCCTTCTGCAGTGGTCCAGTCACTGCGCGTTTCCTTGGCCTTCATCCAAAGCCGGAAATCGATGTGTGTACCCTCATTGATCAAGCGCGCGTTCGCCCATACCTCAGGTCCATTGCCCGAATATTCCCTATCACCCCGAGTATGCGGCGGTGTATAGGATAAGTAAGCGCGTGGTGAAACTGACTCATCTTTTTCCTCGCATACCGGCGTGGCCGGCTGGATGACGGCAATACTGGAAATGGGACGATTTTCCCATTCCAAGGTCAGGCGGTTACTCGCACTCGATAAAGGAACACCATTGGCACCAAGGTTGAGCGTCATATGGTAGTGAGTAAGCCGGTCCAAATGAGAAGACACGTCCAATATACGTGATTGATCCTGCAGGGTCACCTTAATAGGGGTAGTGTCAAAATCGTAACCGAAAAATTCTAATTTATTGCGGCGGTTTGCATCCAGCGCCATATCCACAGCTGCGGGCACCACATGACACAATGCCGGCTCAACCGGAGGTATCGGTTGATGAAGTAATCGAGCGCGAATTCTCACCAGTGCCTGGCGCACACGAGAACCAATGAAATCCATATTGCAACGTAGTTCTGTCCCAGTGGCTGCAACGCTGCGATTGAGCAGATTCGAGATTTCAGTTCGAATAGTTGATTGGGCATCAGCGGTCAATTTCTGGGTAGTTTCTTGCAAGACTGTTTGCCAGGATGATGAATTACGATCCAAAGCATCAATAGCGTTATCCAATGCAGCTACAGTGTCACCCGTAACATCACTGACTGTATCGGTCGCTTTGTCAATTTTATCGCCGATGCTGCAGCCTGAAATCATGATGGGTATCCATATTGCCAGCCATATTAACGATCTGCGGATTTCGGTGGGTGTTGGGAAAAAGTATGACAGGGATGGTAGGGCTACTTTCATGCTGTTAATCTCCTTGTTGTATAGGGAAAGCTCGCATTCCTGCTGCAATGGAGTACAAAAAATAAAAAAATTTATTTTCAAATTGACTATAAATAAACTCGGGTGCTGAGTCAAACCAGGGCTGCTGAATTCGGGCTGGATGAAAGTCCAGCCTTTCAGAACAGAGTGAATGATCGGGTTATCATCATCGAAATTATCAATGATGATGGTAGCTTGATAGTATTAAGCGGCTGCGCGCGATGCGCGTTTGCGTTCGTGTTCCAGGAGGTAGCGCTTACGGATACGGATGGTTTTAGGGGTAATTTCCACCAGCTCGTCGTCCGCGATGAATTCAATTGCGGATTCCAATGTAAGCTGGATCGGTGGCGTTAAAGTCACGGCTTCATCGGTTCCCGATGCACGGATATTGGTCAATTGCTTACCTTTGATCGGGTTGACCACCAAATCATTATCACGGCTGTGAATGCCGATCACCATGCCTTCATACAAGCGATCGCCGGGACTGACGAACATGCGGCCCCGATCTTGCAGCTTCCACAACGCATACGCAACCGCTTCCCCTTGTTCGGAAGAAATCAGCACACCATTTCTGCGCGGCGGGATTTCCTGGCGCATCGGCGCAAATTCATCAAACACATGGCTTATCAAGCCGGTACCGCGCGTCATGGTCATGAATTCCGATTGAAAACCGATCAAGCCACGCGCAGGGATACGATAATCCAACCGCACGCGTCCTTTGGCATCCGATATCATGTCCAGCAAATCGCCGCGACGTGCCCCCAATGCCTCCATCACCGCACCCTGATGGGCGTCCTCAATGTCTACGGTCAGCATTTCAAAAGGCTCGCACTTAACCCCATCGATTTCACGAATTACGACGTGCGGTCGGGAAACGGCTAACTCATAGCCCTCCCGACGCATATTTTCCAGCAAAATGGTCAAATGTAGCTCGCCACGCCCCGAAATCAAGAATGAATCGGTTTCACTGGTTTCTTCCAGTTTCATCGCGACGTTGGTTAACAACTCCTTTTCCAGACGTTCGCGCAATTGACGGCTGGTAACAAATTTACCCTCCTGGCCGGCAAAAGGCGAAGTGTTGACCTGAAATGTCATGGTCAATGTAGGCTCATCCACCGCGAGGATGGGTAATGCTTCGGGTTTATCGACATCAGCCAGCGTGGCGCCAATGCTGAGCTCTTCCACGCCGTTAATCAGCACGATATCGCCCGCCAAGGCTTCTTTCATTTGCACCCGTTCCAACCCCTGGAAGCCAAGAACCTGGTTTACTCTGGCTTTTTTAGGAGGCTTGTCGCCCATCAGCACCATGATTTCCTGGCCGGGCTTCAGCTTGCCGCGGTGAATGCGTCCAATGCCAATACGGCCGACGAAACTGGAATAATCCAATGCACTGATTTGCAGTTGCAACGGTTCATCCGGATTGCCGGAAGGCGCTGGAACATGCTTGAGGATGGTTTCAAACAGTGGGCGCATATCCTCGCTCGGTATTTTGGAATCAAGGGTGGCAAAACCATTCAATGCGGAAGCATAGACCACTGGAAAATCCAGCTGCTCATCATTGGCACCCAGTTTGTCGAACAAATCGAACGTTTGATCAACTACCCAATCGGCACGAGCACCCGGCCGGTCAATCTTGTTGATGACGACAATCGGCCGCAGGCCCAGCGCGAGCGCTTTTTTGGTAACAAAACGGGTTTGCGGCATCGGGCCTTCGACCGCATCGACTAACAGCAATACCCCATCCACCATCGATAACACGCGCTCGACTTCGCCGCCAAAATCCGCATGGCCGGGGGTATCGACAATATTAATATGGATGCCTGCATAATCGATGGCGCAATTTTTGGCTAAAATGGTAATCCCGCGTTCGCGCTCAATATCATTGGAATCCATCACACGCTCGGAAATCTGCTGGTGTGCGGCAAAAGTACCGGCTTGATGCAAAAGTTTGTCGACCATCGTGGTCTTGCCATGGTCAACGTGAGCGATGATGGCGATATTGCGGATCGGACGAGACATAAAATAATTCCTCAAAAATAGGCTGTTAGTGATTACGGCGGGGGGCAACATTATAACAGCCGGCTGGTTGTTAATATAGCTAATTTAAGTCTTGACTAAGTTCTTACTACGGGAAATATCAAAAAAAACAGGAGCTCGGATGCCATCATTGATTCGTTACTTATCCCAAAGTTCATTGCAGAATTTGCAACTGACCACCAAAGACGTTGTTGCCAGCATCGAACAATTGATTGTTGGCCGAAACAGGCAGCAAGTCTGGAACGCACCCACAGCGGTGATTACGCCGCCAGATGGCCGGTATATGATGGCTACCCTGGCTGCTGCCGACGATCCGCCATTTCTAGCGGTCAAAGCGTTAGTGCTGAATCCGGATAACCCAAAGCATGACCTTAAAAGCATCAATGCACTGGTGACTTTGCTGGATAGCCATAGCGGCTTACCACTTGCCATACTTGACGGCCATTGGGTGACCGCGGTGCGTACCGCCGGATTGAGCGCGGTGGCTGCCAAGCGGCTCGCCCGGCCCGATGCATCCATTGCTGCGTTTATCGGTTGCGGCGTGCAAGCGCATAGTCACTTGCAGGCACTGGCTGAATTATTTCCATTAACACAAATTCGCGCGTTTGGACGCGGAGCCGCAAGCCGGGATGCATTCTGTCGCAGCGCTGAAAAAATGGGTTTATCCGTCATGGCCAGCCAAACAGCACAAGAAGCGATCAGTGATGCGGATCTGATCGTTACTTCCGTCACGCTATCGCCACAATTGGTTCCGTTTCTGGATGCGCGCTGGTTAAAGCCAGGCGCTTTTGTCACAATGACAGATCTGGCTGCTTCATGGCTGGCTGAAAGCATGCCGGCCTTTGATCGTATTATTGTCGACGATCTGGAACAGGAAGCCAGCATGCCCAAACCACTGGTTGACCCAACTCTGGTTTGCGGCGATCTGAGCGGTTTGGTAAATGGCAGCGTGCCAGGTCGTTGTAGTGATAGCGAGCGTACGGCGTTTGTATTTCGGGGATTGGCGCTGGGAGATTTGGCTGTCGCTGGATTGGCTTACCGGCGTGCCTGTGAATGTTCAAAAGGGGTTTTGATAAAAGCTTAAAATGATCCGCCTGCTATTCCTTGTCTGCGCCTGTCATCAGAAATTTAACGAGCAGGGCAAAAATAAACGGGATTGCGCTCAATGCAGTCACCATATAATGCTCAGATGTGAATTGATCGCCTTCATCCATGATGATATAGCCAAAAAACACCGTGACCGGGGCTATCAAGGATAAAATTATAACTAAACCCAGTAATCGTTCCATTGTTAATGTCCTGTGCAAATTTTTTTAAGTATAAGCTTATTGGCAGAATATGCCCAGTCTGCTCAAGGCTTACTGAATTGGGTACTGGCAGGGTAAAATGAGCGCATCTTTCGATTATTTATCACAATGCCTGGAATGGAATTCATACTCATCATTACTAATTTTCCCGATAAAGCGAGCGCTGTTGCGTTAGCCGAAGCATTGATTGATCAACACTTGGCTGCTTGTGTCAATGTGCAAAGCCCATGTGCTTCTGTCTACCGCTGGCAAGGAAAAACTGAATCGGCTGAGGAAATACCCCTTTTAATCAAAACTCAGCGGCAGCACTATGAGCAGGTTGAACAGTTAATCAAGATGATGCATCCTTATGAACTTCCGGAAGTGATTATGGTTCCTATCCTAGGCGGATTACCTGCCTATTTGCAGTGGATCGCCAGTGAGACAATCCTATCTGACTAACAAAATATTTGAATACCGATGCGATTAATCCATTTTTTGTTACTGATTCTATGCTTGGCCGGTGCCAATGCTTTTGCCCAGGAAAGCGGGGCTTTCAGCTTGTTCCAAAAACTGCAGGGACTGGGTATCCATCTGGGCCAAAACAATCCACAAGAATTGTTACCGCCTGATGAAGCATTCAAGATCTCGGTGGAAGTGCGCGATGCCAATACACTGATTGCCAATTTGACACCAGCAAAGGATTATTATCTCTACCGCGATAAAATTGCGTTCGAGCCGAAACAGGACGGTACAGTCATCGAAAAAGTAATTTTGCCGCCGGGCAAAATGAAAGAGGATCAAACCTTTGGCCAGACAGAAGTTTATTACCATCCCATCCAGGTCGTTATTTCGCTGAAACGTGACGATCCCGCGAGTGAACAACCCCTCACGCTGGCCGCCACTTATCAAGGCTGTAATGAACCAGTCGGGGTATGCTATGCGCCAATCAATAAAGCTATCGATCTGACATTACCTGCCGTGAAAGCGGCGCTCGGTGCAGTTGCGGAAGTGGTGAGCGGACAGGCAGCGGCGGCAGAAATCGATGCGACAGCTGATCTGTTTCAGATGCCATCCAGAACGCCGGCTATCGAAACCGAAGCGTATAAAATTGATCAATTGTTTCAAACCGGTGATTTCTGGTTGATTTTAACTGGATTTTTCGGCTTCGGCCTGCTGATCGCATTCACCCCTTGCGTGTTTCCGATGTTTCCTATTCTGTCGGGAATTATTACCAATCGCGGCAAGCATGTGACTAAAAGTCATGGATTTATCCTGGCGCTGGCCTATGTGTTGGGTATGGCAATTACTTATGCCATCGCCGGTGTGGCTGCCGGGTTATCTGGCGCCATGCTTTCCGCCGTGTTGCAAAACCCCTGGGTCCTGGGTACGTTTGCATTGATATTTGTATTATTGTCCTTTTCCATGTTTGGTTTTTATGAATTGCAATTGCCCGGTGTACTGCAGACCAAATTATCCGAAGAGGCAGGGCAGCTGAAAGGTGGACATTTAACCGGTGTGTTTGGCATGGGAGCATTGTCTGCATTGATCGTCGGACCGTGCGTTGCAGCACCCCTGGCAGGTGCTTTGCTGTATATCAGCCAAACCCGTGATGTGATTCTGGGTGGCTCGGCATTGTTTGTGATGGCGCTGGGTATGGGGGTACCGTTGCTGTTATTAGGCACATCGGCAGGTGCCTTACTGCCGAAAGCCGGCGCATGGATGGAGTCGATCAAGCGATTTTTTGGTGTATTGTTATTGGCGGTGGCTATCTGGCTGATTTCTCCCGTCATCAACGAAGTGGTTCACATGCTGCTGTGGGCGGCCTTGTTGATCATCTCCGCGATTTACCTGCATGCCATTGATCCATTACCGCCAAGAACTTCAGGTTTGCAAAAATTTCTGAAAGGGATCGGTGTAATTGCCTTGCTGGTCGGCATTGCCTTATTGATTGGTGTTTTATCGGGCAGCCGCGATGTTTTGCAGCCCCTTTCGAAAATCAGTCTGGTAAATACCAGTGCGGTTAATACCAGGGAGACAACCACTTCCTCCCGTGAATCTTTACCTTTCCAGCGAGTTAAAACCATTGCAGAATTGGATGAACAGATTCGGCAATCCCAAGGCAAGTACATCATGGTCAAATTTTATGCGGACTGGTGTATTTCTTGTAAAGAAATGGATCGTTTCACACTCTCGGATGGCGAAGTACAATCTCGCTTGAAGGATGTCGTTTTACTACAAATTGATGTGACTGAAGGCACTTCTGATGACACCGCATTGCTCAAACGCTTTAAACTGTTTGGTCCACCCGGAATTTTATTTATTGATCGTCAAGGTGACGATATTGCCGATATCAAAATTATTGGCTTTATGAATAAAAATGATTTTCTGACGGTGCTTAATGCAGTGCTGATTTGACAAAAATGATAATAAGCACATCGCCCTTGATCACTTCATTGAAAGGAATATGATGGCAAAATTGAAGCAATTATTGATATACTTAGGATTGGCTACTGTTGCAATAACGGCTGGCTTTATGTTGCGGACGCAAATCACGGGCGGTTCTCAAGCTGTTCTTTCGGGCGATGTCAGTCAGCAAGGAGGAGAAGCGATTCTTGCGGCAAGCTTACCCGATGTTCAGGGAGAAAATCAGGCCATTTCCCAATGGTTAGGAAAGGTGATGGTAGTGAATTTTTGGGCGACCTGGTGTACACCCTGCCGTGAGGAAATACCTGAATTTATTGAAGCACAGGAAAAATTCCGTGATCAGGGATTGGTCTTTATCGGCATTGCGATTGATCAGGAAGATAAAGTGAAAATGTTCAGTCAGGAATTTGGCATCAATTATCCGGTATTGGTGGGCAGTTTGAATACCTGGTCGCTGGCAGAGGCGGCAGGCAACCGCCTGTCTGTATTACCCTATACTGTCGTCATTAATCGCTCCGGGGAAATTGTTGAAACTTACCTGGGCCGCGTCAATCTGAAAAAACTGGAAAAACTGGTAATCCCCTTATTGAAGCAAAATCCGCAAACCGGACAATCTACGTAAGCTTATGCAGGAATTACAGCACCGTGCGACCCTGCCATGCAGCATTCTCGAAGGCTACGAAGCAGTAACTCCCAACAAAAATTGTCTCTATCAGCAATAATCAGGTAATATCATTTGCAGGAATGGAATGCTTTGTCACTGGCATGTATGCGAGCTACTCTGTCCTTGCAAATACCTCGCATTCTGATTTTGCGAATACTTACCGGAGGCCTCAATAAAGCAATTATTTGGATAAAGTACTGAAGGTAGGAAAGCAAGGGTTTTTTTAATCTAAATGTAACGAGGATATTTTTTCCGATCATCATTTAGGAGAACCTTACCATGACACGGCTCGCTAGCAATAATCATTTCATTGTTTTCTTCTTAGTTATTCAAATGGCTTTTTTTCCGGGTTGTGCCTCAACGTCCGAATATCAAGGAAGCAGAGAACAATTCGATGATATTGTCATTACCGCCAAGGTTCATGAAGCCATTCTCGATGAACCTTCCTTAAGACCCTACGAGATTAATGTCAGTACTGTGAAAGGCGTCGTTGAACTGAGCGGCATCGTCAATACCCGGGATGAGATGGACAAAGCGATAGCTATTGCACGCAACGTTCCTGGTGTAAAATTTATTAAGAATGACATACGGCTGCAGGGAACCGGCGATTATTTTTAGTTACCTAATGGCCAGTTGAGCAGGACACAAAAGTCCGCTCAACTGGCCAGCAGACTCATGAATGCTCCTCATACGACGATTCACTGCGTTGATTTACATATGCTAGCTGACCTTGTACTGATCATCCATTTTCTTTATGTGTTGTTTGTCGTTGGAAGCCTGCCGGTCATATGGCTAGGTGCATGGCTTAAGCTGGGCTTTGTCAGAAACCGCTGGTTTCGCTATTTACATCTTGGCGCCATTGGCCTGGTCGTGGTTGAATCCATAGTCGGCGTAGTCTGTCCGTTGACTGCATGGGAAAATGCATTGCGCCAAATTGAAACGGAGGACAGTTTCATCCAGCGCTGGCTGCACCAAATCATGTTTTACAATGTACCTGAATATGTATTGACAGCAATTTATATCCTGTTTGCCGGCTTGGTTGCCATGACTTTCAAATGGGTGCCGCCGAATGCACGCAGAAATCGGCATTGACTATCCTGAAACCATCAAATTATCGTGTTCATCTGCGGTAGAAGTGAGCATTTCATCAATCGTGGGTTCAAATGCTTCTTCATCAAAGGCGATATCACCATCAATTACCGGCTGACCCTGTGCTTTCAGATTAAAAAAATCATAGTGGGAGGTATCGGCCAGATGCGATAGCTGAATGTTCTGGATGGAGCGGAACATGGTTTCCAAGCGGCCAGGAAATTTTTTGTCCCATTGCTGCATCATTTCTTTGATGGCCTGACGCTGCAGGTTTTTTTGCGATCCGCACAGATTGCAGGGAATAATCGGAAAGTCTGCAATTTCAGCGTATGCCGCCAGATCTTTTTCCTTACAATAAGCCAATGGCCGGATCACGAGGTGCCGCCCATCATCACTGACCAACTTGGGTGGCATGGCTTTAAGTTTCCCACCATAAAACATATTCAGAAACAAGGTTTCAAGAATATCATCACGATGATGGCCCAATGCGATTTTAGTGGCACCCAGCTCACTGGCAACGCGGTATAACACGCCACGACGTAGCCGGGAGCACAGGCTGCAAGTGGTTTTTCCCTCTGCAATGACACGTTTTACGACACTGTAGGTATCCTGTTCAACGATCCGGAAAGGCATGCCGATTTTAGTCAGATATTCAGGCAGCACCTGCTCAGGAAAGCCGGGCTGCTTCTGATCCAGATTAACCGCAACCAGTTCAAATTCTAACGGGGCATGGGCTTGTAAATTGCGCAGAATATCCAGTAAAGCATAACTATCCTTGCCCCCGGACAAGCACACCATGACCCGATCACCGCTTTCGATCATGTTGAAATCAGCAATGGCTGTTCCTACCAACCGTCTTAAGCGTTTATGTAACTTATTGGTCTTGTATTGTTCTTTTTTTTGCATGATTTCTTATGGCTTAACCAGAAAAGAAAATATCATTTTTTTGTGAATGAGTAAGCTTTGCGAATCTTATGGCAGAATATTAGACAAACAGAATGGAACAATTTAGCATGCTCAGATTCTAATAAACGGCAGATAAACGGCTTCGGAAATAATTATTCGGGAGAATCGCTTGGGCAGATTCTATTCAATTATAGCATTGATACCTTTGGTCTTGCTTTCAACTCATGTTTATGCAAGTGCAGAGTCTAATCCTGAAGTCGATATTGGCAAACCTGGCGACTCAAAAAAAGTATTGCGTACCATTCAATTAGCGCAGGTAGATAATATGTTTTTACCCTCGGAAATTACGGTGAGTGAAGGCGAAACGGTCCGGTTTGTGATAAAAAATGGCGGCAATCTAAAACATGAAATGTTGATGGGTTCAATGGCGGATCTGAAGAAAGTTGCTGAGATGCGGCGCAAGTTTCCTGAAAAAGATCATACCGAAGCGCACTTGGTGCAACTTGAGCCGGGTGAGCAAAAAGAATTAATCTGGCAGTTTGGCCGTGCAGGAACAATAGATTTTGCCTGTCCACTGCCAGGTCATTTTAAAAAGATGCGTGGAACAATCACTGTGGAGAAAAAATGAGAATACGAGTAAGTACCTTAGTAGCGGGATCAATTATGGCATTCGGTTTGTTGAGCGCTGCTTCACAAGCAGCTGCGACCGCCACGGTTGAGGTTTATAAAAGTCCAACTTGTGGGTGCTGCGAGAAATGGGTTGATCATATGCGCGATCACGGTTTTACCGTAAAAACGCACGATGTTGGCAATAAAGAAATAAGAAAAAAATCAGGGATTTCAAATAGTCTAGGCTCATGCCATACCGCTCTGGTCAACGGCTATGCCATCGAAGGACATGTACCGGCGCCAGATATCATGCGTTTATTGAAAGAAAAACCCAAAGCAGTCGGGTTAGCCGTACCTGACATGCCACATGGAACCCCAGGTATGGAGGGAGCTCGAAGCGACCCCTATAATGTCCTTCTGATCAAAGAACCTAATGAAGAACGCAAGGATACGACGATTTATAACCGTTATGATCCCTACGCCAAAAAAGCAGAACAATCACAGCCAGCCAGTCCGGAACCCGAAAAAAACAGTTCGGTTATGCGTTTAAAATAGAGTAATCGAACTTCCCATGACAAACCATCACCTTCTACTCCTCGGCATTGCTGTGCTGATGCTGGGTTGCGGTGATTCCGCACCCGGTAATGTTTTCTCAGGACAACCCCAGATTAATGGCAAAAAAGGTTTGGTAGAGCGGAATTTTGATCAAGCGCAAATCAAGCGCGGAGAAGATGTCTATGTGGCAAATTGCGTGGGTTGTCATGGCCCTAATGGCGCTGGAACACCGGATTGGCGCAAACCTAATCCGGATGGCAAATACCCGCCACCGCCTCTGGATGGTACAGCACATGCCTGGCATCATTCGACAGAAGTCTTGAAGAAAACCATACTTAAAGGTACTCCACCAGAAATCGGATCCATGCCGGCATGGGAAGGAAAATTGACTGAACAGCAGGTCGATGATGTGATTGCATGGATAAAATCATTATGGCCTGATGAGATTTATGATATCTGGTATAAGAATTTTGAAAATAATCAATAACAAAGTAGCCTTAAATCGCTTAAAACCTCATTAGCTTGCGCAAGCTTTAAAACTGTGAAAACTTATCTGGTAGGCGGCTCCGTGCGTGATGAATTGCTGGGATTACCGGTAAAAGATCATGATTATGTGGTTGTAGGTGCTTCACCGGAGGAAATGGTACAGCTGGGCTATCGTCCGGTCGGTAAGGATTTCCCGGTCTTTTTGCATCCCCAAACACAAGAACAGTACGCATTAGCGCGTACAGAACGAAAAGTTTCGCGTGGCTATAAAGGATTTGAAGTATTTACCTCTCCCCAGGTTACCCTGCAAGAAGATTTGGCGCGACGTGATTTAACCATCAATTCAATTGCCAAAGACGAAGAAGGGAATATCATCGATCCATTTAATGGAGTTGCCGACCTGGAAGCCGGCATACTGCGCCATGTCAGTCCTGCATTTTCTGAAGATCCGGTACGTATCTTAAGAACTGCTCGCTTTGCAGCACGTTTCAGCTTCCGCATCGCCCCGGAAACCTTGGCACTGATGAGCGAAATGGTGCATAACGGTGAAGTTGATGCACTGGTGCCGGAACGCGTCTGGCAAGAACTCGCAAGGGGATTAATGGAAAAACATCCTTCAAGGATGTTCTATATGCTGCGCGAATGTGGCGCTTTGGCACGTATCATGCCAGAAGTCGATGTATTGTTTGGTGTTCCGCAGCCGGCACATGCACACCCTGAAATTGATACCGGCGTACATATCATGCTGGCGGTTGATTACGCAGCAGCCAAAAACTATTCCTTGCCTGCTCGTTTTGCAACGCTGATGCATGATTTGGGCAAGGGCACGACCCCTCCCGAGGAGTGGCCACATCATATCGGCCATGAAGTACGTAGTATGCAGTTAACAAAGAATTTATGCGAACGCATTAGGGTACCGAAGGATTGCCGCGATCTTGCTTTACTGGTTGCCCGCCATCACGGTAATGTTCACAGAGCCAACGAACTCAAACCGTCCACCATGGCAGATATGCTTCAGGCAGTAGATGCCTATCGAAAACCGCAAAGATTCGAAGAATTTTTACAAGCCTGTGCCTGTGATTTTCATGGAAGGCCAGGATTTGCCGTAAAACCTTATCCTCAAGCAGAGCGTTTCCAAACAGCATTTACCGCAGCCAAGCGTGTGGATGCTGGCGCAATTGCAGCTGAATTAAGCCAGAAACTCCTGGATTTCAAAGAATTACCGGCCGCAATTCATTCTAAAGTACGAGAAATGCGTATCGCCAAAATAAAGGCCGAACTCAATTAAAGAAGCGCTGAAAAAGCGCTTGTGGTTATCGGCTGCATGATTATCATCGAATTGCTCCTAGCAATTACAGCATTACTATCTTTAGTGATTCAGATAATGCCCTATGCGTGGAGGAGAAGTCAGATCGGTTTTGGTAAAACTGATCAAGAATAATACCGTATAGGTGCTATAAGACGTGTCGCCAAGAAACGGTGAAGATGATGCAATAAACCGACCGGATGGCATCTCAAAAACATCTAAATGAAATTTCGTATATCCGCCTTGATGTTCCGCCTTAAAAAGCGCTAATTCAGGCAGCGAAATAGGTATCAGAGAAGCTCGAATTGGAGGAATTCCAAAGAAAGTGCTTCCCATTTCAGTTCCCAGAGCATCAACCACGATATTAATACGATGAGTGGCATCTTCTGGTCCATCCTGCACCGCATATCCCAGCAGTCCTAACCATCCGGCAATTATTCCGCGCGCCATATCCTTGTCTGAAGTCATTCCCGTAACATCAAGCTTAACGACTGCACCTCGTGGTATAGGTACGGGTAAATCAGCTTGTTTGGGAAGGCTGCGCATCAACGCTTCACTGATGAGTAACTGCTCAGTTGCGGTTCTAGATGAATGGGTTATTTTTTGCGTAGTTGAACAGGCTGATAATAATACTATCCCCAATGCGCTTAAGCAAAACATGTAAATCATTTTCTTCATCGTAATTAAACTCCCGGACATTAGATTGATGTTCTTTCTTTGCGTCTATAGCAAAGGAGATTATAAGTGGCAATCCCGTTCTGGTTCGCGCCCAGACTGGGACGATGCGGCTAACGTTTGCTTTTAGGAATCCTCGCAGCCTGAGGTTTGTGATAACAGTACAAAATTCTAATCATATTGTTAAATCACAAGCTTACTGAAAATTGCTCAAGATCTGCAACATTTTACACGTTGTTTTGCTTCAATAATGAGCCATTATTTGCCCCTTACTCTTGATAAATATCCATTCGATTAAAAAGAATTCCAGGAGATCGATGGGAGTGAGCTGAAATTTTTGCCATTCGTACCCATGGTTTATTTTAAGTTGATGATTAATCACTAAAAAATTACTTATAACTTAATAATATATTTATCTAACTAAATATTATTTTTTTTTATATAGAAACGATGCTATCGTTCGCTCCCGTTGACATTTTTACCAATCAGGTGAGGTACATGACTACCGATTTAGAAACAAAGTTTGCTGCAGAAAGCATCGCCAAACGGATACCTGCGGATATTGCTCAGGAAATTCTGCGCACTGTTGCCAGTATCGCTTATGGATCCATTGAAATAGTCATACACGAGGGTAAAGTCGTGCAGATAGAGTGTCGCGAGAAAATTCGCGTGAATCAAAGTGGATCTGGGCGTAGGGTTTCGAAATCATAGCTGAATCAGTTTCAGGTCTGGCTCCCCAAGATCAAACTTGGTCTTGCAAAAGACTGCATAGCACCGACCAATAATATGGAGGTGAAATAGCAAAAAATATCAGTGACTCAACCGGATTTTCGGAGAGCTCATTTAGGAGAATAAAGTGAAGTTTCTTTGGTTTTTTTTACACATTGCGGTATTGAGCATATTTACTGTCAATCCTGCTAAAGCGTCTTCAGATAATAAATCGTCGATAGATTTTCAGGCTGCGCAACGGCATATTGTGCAGCTAGCGCAGCAAATTGCAGTTGATATGGGCAAGCCGTTATCATCCGGGCAAGTTAAGCCATCCGAACAAGCCAATCCATTGCCTGCCATTGTGCCGCCAGCCAGCAGTCAATCGACCAGTTACCACCGGCGCTCCAACAGCTATGCAACCAATCCGGACTCTGACCCGCCACGCTATGTCCGTCAGTTAAGCGATATCGGTGTGGAGGCGTTTAAAGATATTACCTGGCTGGATATCGGTTTTGAGCACCGTACGCGTTATGAATGGCGCAATAATGACGTACGACGCATTGAAGGCGGAGAAGATAATCCCATCTTTTTGCGTCATCGCGCCTGGCTGGGGATAAAAAATATTCTAGATCCATTTCGTTTTGCAGTCGAGTTTCAGGACTCACGGGTAGTTAACAATAAACATGCCATCACCGATCAGGAAAGAAACGAGTACGATCTGATTAATGCCTATGGCGAGTTATATTTCAAAAACGCACTGGGTGTCGATGACCGGAACCAAAATCGTCCGATTCGATTTCGTGTAGGGCGGTTCGCTTATGAAGCAACAGACCGGCGGTTTATTGCACGTAATGAGTGGCGCAACACGACCAATTCTTTTGAGGGCTTTCGCCTGAATCTGGGGCGCGAAGCCAATGACTGGGAATTGGATCTGTTTGGCATGCAGCCAGTCAGACGCTTGCAAACCAGATTTGACGAGGCTAATGATCATCTGTGGTTTTTTGGTGCAATCGGCAATTGGCGCAGATGGTCTGACATTGTCACCATCCAACCTTATTACATGGGACAGAAGCAAACGGCTGATCCGAATGGTTTTACCGCAACTAACCGGTTAGACCGGGAAATTCATATGCCAGGATTTCGTGCTTACGGCAAGGTAGGCAATATCATGGATTTCGATGTCAGCTACAACCACCAACTCGGTTTCAGCGGTCCTCTGCGGCAAGATGCGCAAGGCTATACCATCGAAATAGGACGGAACTTTGAGCACGCCTGGAAACCCCGTATCGGCTTATTTTATGGATACGCCAGCGGTGACAAAGATCCTAATGACGGCGTCGATAATCGCTTTGACCGCTTCTTTGGATTTGCGCGTCCTTGGTCGGCAGATCACTATGTGGTTTATGAGAACTTAAAGGCACCCAAAATCAGATTTGAATTCAGTCCGACTCAGAAACTAGGGTTTGAACTCGGCTATGGCGCGTATTTCCTGGCCAGTAAGACAGATCGTATGTTTGATATTCTCGACGGCAACATCAGTAATACCGTTAGAGATCCAGGATTTAATCGCGACCGCACGGGACAAAGTGGTGATTTCGGTGGCCATGCATTTGAAGGACGTATACGCTATCAGCCCACATCACGAATTAGCACCATCTTAGGTTATACCCATTTTACGGCGGGTGAATTCGTAAAAAACCGTATCGCAGCAAACTCTTGCGATGTACGCCACACGCATCCTTGCGTGGATCAACGGTCGGGCGATACAGATTTTCTGTACTTTGAAGTGTTAATCAGTCTGTTGTAAATCATCTTAAATTTCTATTGGAGGAAAAATCATGACCATTAAAACCTGGCTAGCAACAAGTTTTTTGACGGCAAGTCTGTTTATCAGCAGTAATGCATTGGCAGAAAAAACCTTACTGAATGTTTCTTATGATCCAACCCGTGAGTTATACCAGGAATTTAATGCTGCTTTTGCCAAATATTGGCGGGAAAAAAATAACGAAACAGTAACAGTCCGTCAATCACACGGTGGTTCCGGTAAGCAGGCGAGATCGGTCATCGACGGTTTGGAAGCGGATGTGGTTACCCTGGCTTTGGCAAATGATATCAACGCCATCGCCGAAAAATCCAAATTACTTCCGGAAAATTGGCAGAAGCGCTTAGCGCTCAACAGCACGCCGTATACCTCGACGATCATTTTCCTGGTGCGCAAAGGTAACCCCAAGGGAATTAAAGATTGGGACGATCTGGCGCGCCCTGGTGTGTCCGTGATTACCCCGAACCCGAAAACTTCCGGGGGAGCGCAATGGAATTATCTGGCGGCATGGCAATATGGCAAGCGGAAGTATGGCGATGAAAGCAAAGTACAAGAATTCGTCAGCAATATTTACAAAAATGTACCGGTGCTTGATTCCGGTGCGCGCGGTTCAACCACAACGTTTGTCGAGCGCGGCGTAGGGGATGTTTTCATTTCCTGGGAAAACGAAGCTTTTTTGGCGCTCAAGGAATACGGCGCGGATAAATTTGAAATTGTCATCCCATCGCTGAGTATTCTTGCAGAACCACCGGTTGCAGTCGTGGATAAGGTGGTCGATAAAAAAGGCACACGTCAGGTCGCAGAAGCTTATCTTCAGTATCTGTTTTCTGAAGAAGGTCAGGAGATTGCCGCCAAGCACTTCTACCGGCCTAGCCATGCAAAAGTTGCTGAAAAATATGCCGCTAAGTTTCCCAAAATCGAGTTATTCAAAATCGATGATGCGTTTGGGGGATGGAAAAATGCGCACAAAGCCCATTTTGCTGATGGCGGCACATTTGATCAGATTTATCTGAAGTA
>CBFGXU010000013.1:0-29514 GCA_965652935.1 uncultured Nitrosomonas sp. | reverse complement strand
TCAGGTATGGTCAGCACTTTATCTTTGCTGGGAATCGATGCAAATTCCACGCGCGCATACATGGCAGGTTTCAGCAGACCATCGGGGTTGGGAAGTACTATACGCACGATGGCGGTGCGCGTCTCCGGCGTCACGGTGGGATAAATGAAAGCGACTTCACCGTTAAAGATTTTGTCGGGATAGGCATCGACCCTGATTGTGGTTTTCTGGCCGGGCTGGATCAAGCCGAGATCCTGTTCAAATACATCAGCCAGCACCCATACACTGGACAAATCAGCGATCTGATAGAGCGTCTCTCCGGGCATAAAACGTCTTCCTTCAATGGAAGGCTTTTCCAAGACTACGCCTTTAGTCTTAGACCGGAAAATAAAGCTCTGGCTGACCTTGCCTTCCTGCCGCAGGCGCTGTAATTCAGTTTCCGATATGTCCCAGTTACGCAATCTCTGCAAAGCGCTTTCTGCTAACCGCTCCATGCTCGCGCCTACCTCAAGGCCGCCACCCGCGGCTCCATGATGGACTTCCCCATGATGTACTCCTCTTCTAGCGATCAGGTACTCGTGCTGTGCTGTAACCAGTTCGGGGCTGTACACTTCCATCAGGGCTTCGCCTTTTTTGACAGACTGACCGGTTGAATTGACGTACAGCCGCTGTATCCACCCTTCAAATTTGGGGGTTACGGAATACAGCTGACGCTCATTGACCTGAACGGTTGCCACCGCTCTGACAGTGCGGATAAGCTGGCGTAACGCTGCGGCTTCTGTGCGCACCCCCAGCTTCTGGATCTTTTCGGCACTGAGCTCTACCATGGAACTGTCTGATGGCGGTTCTTCACCTTCATAGACTGGGAGATAATCCATTCCCATTGAATCCTTCTTCGGCACTGGCGAAGTATCCGGCAGACCCATTGGATTTCGGTAATAGAGAATTTTTTTACTTGAAAGGAGTGCTTCAGGTGAAGCATCTTTCGTGATCACCGAAGATTGCATGCCCCACCAGTATCCTGCAGCAACAGCCGCTGCAATCACAGCAACGGCACCGATCATTTTGACGATGGATTTCATTGAAACTCCATTGGTATAGGGTATGAAACACAAATTAATGAGGTATCTTGCCGATAAGCAGATCGATTTCTGCTAGTGCTTTATTGTAATTAGCCATGGCTGTCACTAGACTGATTTCATAATTGAATACCGTCATCTGATTGTCGAGCAAGGTCAGGAAATCGATCTGGTTAACTCTGTAGGCACCCAGCGCTGATTCGACCGTAAGCCTGGCTTGCGGGAGTATCGTTGTTTGATATAACCGCGCTGACTTGTGGTTTTGCTCAGTAACGGCCACCTGTTGACGCAGTTGTGCGGCTAATTCGTTGCGCTGTGCCTGGTGCAGATTCAAAGCCTGTTCGCGCATTGCCTGAGACTCCATGATCCGCGGTTCGATTTTATTGCCACGCCATACGGGCAGGTTAATCGCTACAGTCATACTGACCATGTCATCGCGCCGGGTACCGTCCAGCATGTTGTCGCGTTGACCATACGAAAAACGTACATCGAGATCCGGGTAGTATGCCCTGCGCGCCAGATCGATGGATTTCTCACTACGTGCAATCAGACTTTGTAATGCCAGCAATTGCGGGCGCTGCGCAAAGGCGGTTTCACGTAAAGATTCCAGATTTAATAATTGTTCGTGGATGTGAGGTGGTGCAGGTATCAACGCAGCAGCACTGGTATGACGCCCAAGGGTGCGAATAAGCTCTGCTTCAATCACCGGCCGTTCGCGTGCCAGTCTGAGCAGTTCGTCCTGCATTCTGGATACTTGCGTTTGTGCCTTCAAGGCATCGGCCTGGCTTCCCAAGCCTACTTTATAGTGTTCCTCGGCAAGATGGAGAAATCCTTCCAGGATCAGCTTGTTCTTCTCAACCAGCTTGGTCATTTCAAGAGTCAAACCCAAGTCGAAATAGGCGAACTTAAGATCACGTATCACCCGGTTCACGGTTTCCTGATAACCATGTTCAATCGCCTGCGCATCTTTGGTGGCGACGTCCTTGCGCAATCCGCGCTTGCCTGGAAAAGGCAGGCGCTGCGACAGGCCGATCATTTTCATGGTCATATCTTCACGATTAAATGGCGACGATGCCAATGGCGCGTTAATGACACCCGCCTCAAGCATGGGATCATCCAAAGCTTCTGCGGGTGCTATTCGTTGCTGGGCTGCCTCACGTTCCTGGTATGCCGCCTGGATTTCAGGATTATTTTGCAAAGCTTCAGCAATCAGGCTTGGCAGAGGCGTGAAATGTTTGTTACTGGCTGCGAGTGTATCTTGCTTAGTTATCGGGTAAGCAGAATTTACAACCTCTGCTTGCGAATGGATTGAATTCATCGCACCTGCTATTAATATCACCATGAATCCACATCTAACTATCGAACATACTTTGCCGGCGTATTTTGAAAATGAGGCAACCATGTTGTACTCCTTAAGATATTAATGCATCTGCTTATTTCCCAGGTCTAATATGAGTAATCACATAATCACCATTCGATTGAATGAAGGTAAAAGTCACGGCATCATTCACCTTGATTGCTTGCATAAGCGCACGATTCTCAACCCTGAAATCCATAGTCATAGCGGGCCACTTGAGGGAAGCAATCGGGCCATGGGAAAGTTTCACTATGCCCTTGTCCAAATCAATTCCCTTCACCGTTGCTGTTCCCTCATGAGACTCAGTGGCAGCACGGGCAGGCTGCATGATCATCAATCCAAACACAACACAAATATGTATAAAAACAAACGCCACCTTTCTATTCATGATCATATCTCCTTAAATAGGCGAAACTAACCGAATGCTTAATTTATCAATCCCCGGCCTAGCCGGGGATTACCTTATTTATTGATAAAACTTTACTTAGCCTCGGCAGCCATTTTCCGATGGGATTCGGCCATCTCCATATTCTTCTCTGCAGCTTGCCCATAAAAATGGATTAAGGCCCGGCACATCGCTTCCATATCCAGACCGCGTTTACCATAGGTCTGCCTTTGTGCCTCATATTGTTCATACATTTTTTTGTGCTCTTGCAATTTTGCCTCCATTTCTTTCGCAGTAGCTTCATAATGCTTGGCTAGTGCCTCATGGTCAGCAGGGGTTTTAGCGGTTTGAATAGCTTGCGCCATATCCATTGGATGAAGGCCCATTTGTGCACATGACGTTAATAAACCCAAAATAATTAAAGTTAAGATTTTAATTTTCATGATGTCTCCGTAATAAAAATATCCAATTTGCTATTAACAGCGGAGCATAGAATTTGCGCTTTTGCACACTTTATTTCACCAATTAAGCGCTTCTAGGCCCAAACCAAACAGCTTTTTCTACTTCTTGCATAATGAGCAGAGCTCGTCATTGCAAAGCATTGCACGCACCTGCTAAGACGCGAAAGCTACTGGGTGTAATAGGGTTCTTGCCTGAGGTTACAGGCGGAATTTAAAAGGAAACAGTCAGCGGAGGACGTTGAGGTTGTTCAGGTATAAATGAAATGAAACCTGAATTGAAAACAGCGATGTGGTGAGAAATGTTAGCAAGTGATGGTGCGAAGTAGTCTGTCAACAAAATATTATTGTTTGCGCTACATGAAGTATCGCCACACGGTTGAGGAGACATTGCTTGATCATCTGCCATTTTACTGTCTATCTGCTTGTGGCAATTATCGTGGTGATGATTCTCGCCGCTGATCAGGGCTGACTCATGATGCATGTTTTCTACAGTACACATAGACAAAACAGCGGCTGTGACGCCCTGAACGGGTAGCCACAGCATAAAAAAGATCAATATCCACTTGCTCTTATCTATTCTCATTTTTTAATTATAAACAATTTCCAAGGTGGCGTTAGATAAAATTTTTCCTTTCCGTAACCAATAAAATCACATTGCTTCACAGGGATTATTTAATTACAATGAATGCAACCGAGTTGCAATTGCTTATCGATGGCTTACTATGCTCAATAATTTTTATCATATCGCAGAAGATATCATCCGCCAGAATGGCCGGATAACTTCAGGAAGAATTGGCATACTGGCCATTTTGCTGGCGGAACAGCATGCGATGACACATCGGGAAATTGAGCAACGTTTACCACAAACATTGCAACTGGATCGGGTGACCTTATATCGCGTACTTGAATGGCTTGTCGGAAAGAACCTGATTCACAAGGTAGTTAGCGGTGACCGGGTATGGCGCTATCATGCCAACCATGAATTGCATTCACATCAGCATGCTCACTTCAAATGTACCAGTTGTGCGCAAGTCATTTGCCTGGATGATTTACCGGCTGAGCGAAATTGGTCACTACCTGCCGGTTATCAATTCCAGGAAATTGAATTGACGGTAAAAGGCCTTTGTGCCAATTGTTGTTGACAATGATACGCAAAACCTTATTTCTGATTCTGGCATTAGCATTATCATCGGTACCCGTCTTTTTGATGGCGCATGCTTTCACGCATTTTGCACAGGTTGATGTGCTGGATACCACCGAAACCGGGAATGATAGTGAGGCTGATCTGGATGAAATCTGTCTTGATTGTCTTGCACTTACCGCACTCAATATCATTCTGATCGCTGCAGGATACGTCCTGGGCGATTCTACCTCGCATCGAAGCTTGGCATTCGTGACAATTAGACATTATGCCGATAATGCTTCTTTCTATTATTCACGCGCACCACCATTTCCCATTCTCTGATTTTTTAAGTTTTCATTAAGTTGTTAGTCTTAATCTGAATCAATTGTTGGGCAATGTATCGATTGTCTTGATTCATGTTTATTTTCTATGAGTGATTGCATTCATTAATGCAACAGGGTTGCACCCAGGTGCCCTATTTGAGATTGGGAAGCTGCATGAATTATTCTGCTCACACTTTAAATGATATGAGTCTGCTGGGTGACAGCAGGTTCTTGGGATCAGCGACACTTGTTCTGGTATTTTCTTTGCTGGACAGCGCCATTATTTACGCACAAGATACTCAATTACCGGGTGTCGTCATTACAGCACCGGCTGGAAAATCGGCTGAGCCAGCGGGATTCAAGGCTGATACGGTTTTACAAGGCGATCGCTTGCGCCGAAAGCGGGAAACCAACCTGGGTGATACGCTATCCCACGAACTGGGCGTTACTTCGACGAGCTTTGGGCCTGGTGCAGGCCGTCCCATTATTCGAGGCCAGGATGGACCACGGGTACAGGTATTAGAAAATGGCCTCAGTACGGGCGATATTTCAACGATTAGCCCGGATCATGCAGTCGCAACGGAAACCTTGAATGCAACACGCATCGAAATACTGCGCGGACCTTCCACGCTGTTGTATGGCAGTGGTGTAGCGGGGGGTGTTGTGAATGTAATCAATGATCGTATTCCCGATCGTTTATTCAAGGTGCCGCAAGCCAACTTTGAAGGGCGTTACAATTCTGCCGTGGAAGAACGCAGCGGTGTTCTTACGGCGTCAGGAAGCTTAGGCAAAGTCTCCTGGAATATTGAAGGAGCTAAAAGAAAAACCAATGATATTCATATTCCTGGCCGTGCTAATGTCAACGATCCGGACAGTGAGATCGGCTTTGTCAGAAATAGCGCCATCGACTCCAGTAATTTGTCCGTTGGCAGCTCCTATATTGGCGAACGTGGCTTTATGGGCATGTCGATTTCAAGACTGGAAAATTTCTATGGCATCCCCGGTCCGGAAGGTGCAAAAATTGATATGGGCCAGACGCGCTATGGCCTGGCCAGTGATCTGGATAATCCTCTGGCAGGATTCCAGCAACTGAAGACGCGTTTTAATTATAACGATTACCAGCATAAGGAGCTCGAACACAGCGGTGAGGTTGGCAGCCGCTTTAAAAATGATGAAATGGAAGGTCGGGCCGAATTAGTTCACGCGCCTATCGCACAATGGCAAGGTGTAATGGGCGTTCAATTACAACATCGCAATTTTTCCGCAAAAGGCGAAGAAGCTTTCGTACCATCGAGTCTTTCGCAATCGGCCGGATTATTTATGCTTGAGAAGCGTAATTGGCAGCGCTGGGAGTTTGAAGTGGGAGGACGCTTTGAGCATACGAGACATAATCCACAAGCAGCGCTACTTCAAGCACGTGATTTTAATTTATATAGCATCTCCGCAGGCAGTGCCTGGAAATTTGTGGATGGTTATCAGATCGATTTAACTGCCACGCGCGGGCAACGCGCTCCGAATACTGTAGCCCTGTATGCCAATGGCATTCATGTCGCCACCAACACTTATGAACAAGGGGATCAAACCCTGAAAAAGGAAACTTCCAATAACTTCGACATTGCACTGCGAAAAACCCAGGGTATTGTCACAGGAAAAGTAAATTTATTTTACAACCACATCAACGATTATATCTTTCAGCAAAGTCGTGATAGCAATGGTGATGGATTGGCTGACCGGGTCGATGATGAAGGCGCGCTGGATACCACTGGTTCATTTCTGGTTCAGGATTTCGCACAAACCCGCGCGAAATTTTACGGCTTAGAAACTGAAGCGATCGTGGCACTCTTACCCGATAGGCTTAATATGCGGTTATTTACCGATATCGTTTATGGTCAGTTAAAGAATAACGGCAATATTCCACGTTTGACACCGCAACGCTTTGGCTTCGACTTGGATTACCGGAAAAATGCCTGGCAAGCCAATTTCAACCTTACCCGGGTAACCCGGCAAGATCGCATCGCTACATTGGAAACCGAAACACCTGGCTATACCTTGATGAATGCTGAAATCGGGTATCACATGAAATTAACCAAGTCCGTCAACTATACACTTTTCGTGCAAGGCAGAAATTTGCTCGATAGCGACATACGCGTACATACATCTTTCCTGAAGGATGTCGCACCCTTACCAGGGCGCGCTATCGTCGCAGGAGTTAAAGGAATGTTTTAAGAAAACATCATCTATCGCGCCGTACTATTGGAAATGCACGTCTACTACCTTGATGACTGGAACTTTTCTAATACTTACCCAGCTTATCCAACTATCCAACAAAAAAGCACATCAGCAAACTGATGTGCTTTTTCTTTTCTTAATGACTTCTTAAGAATGATATTTACAGCAGCGGAATAATCAATAATGCCACAATGTTAATAATTTTGATTAATGGATTAATCGCTGGACCCGCGGTGTCTTTGTAAGGATCACCTACTGTGTCACCTGTTACCGAGGCTTTGTGAGCTTCACTGCCTTTACCACCAAAATAACCATCCTCGATATGTTTCTTGGCATTATCCCAGGCACCGCCACCGGTTGTCATGGAAATGGCAACAAATAAACCCGTTACAATGGAACCCATCAGTACGCCGCCTAATGCCTGCGGTCCAAGGATGATTCCCACTACTACAGGAATCAGTACCGGTAATAATGATGGAATCATCATTTCCTTGATCGCTGCTTTGGTCAGCATATCCACCGCACGCGAATAATCGGGCTTGCCTGTGCCTTCCATAATGCCAGGAATTTCTTTGAACTGACGACGCACTTCAATAACCACTGACCCCGCAGCACGCCCAACAGCTTCCATGGACATGGCGCCAAACAAGTAAGGAATCATACCGCCAATGAAAAGGCCAATGATGACCATGTGATTGGATAGATCAAAAGTCAGCACATGGCCTGCGTGATCCAATGCATGGGTATAGTCAGCAAACAATACCAGTGCAGCCAAGCCTGCAGAACCGATTGCGTAGCCTTTGGTGACAGCCTTGGTGGTATTGCCCACGGCATCCAAAGGATCTGTGATCGCACGTACGGAATCCGGCATATCAGACATTTCAGCAATACCGCCGGCATTATCGGTAATTGGACCATAAGCATCCAGAGCTACGATAATACCCGTCATCGACAGCATCGCGGTTGCGGCAATCGCAATACCGTATAAACCTGCTAATGCATAAGCCAATATGATACTGATACAAACGGCCAGCACAGGCGCGGCAGTTGCGCGCATTGAAACACCTAAGCCAGCAATAATATTGGTTGCGTGCCCAGTCGTTGATGACTCGGCAATATGCTGAACGGGTGGGTAGTCTGTTGACGTATAGTACTCAGTAATAATTACCATCAATCCTGTCAGCACCAAGCCAATCGTTGCAGCCAGGAATATGCGCATCACCAGCATGCCACCTGCTACTTCAGTGCCATCAATAGTCAGAGACATATCGCCCATGAACCAGACAGTCACCGGAAGATAAGCAAATAAAGCGATACCGCCGGCTACGGCCAGTCCGCGATAGAGTGCGTTCATAATAGTGCCGCCTTCGCGCATCTTGACGTAATAGCAACCAATAATCGATGCAATGATCGAGACTGCGCCTAACATGAGTGGATAAACTACCGCACTCATTGCATTCGTTGAAAATAATAGCGCCCCCAAGATCATGGTAGCGATAATCGTCACCGCATAGGTTTCAAACAGATCGGCAGCCATCCCTGCGCAGTCACCAACATTATCACCGACATTATCAGCAATCACCGCTGGATTGCGTGGGTCATCTTCTGGAATACCTGCTTCTACTTTTCCAACCAGGTCAGCCCCTACGTCCGCGCCTTTGGTAAAAATACCGCCGCCCAGACGGGCAAAAATAGAAATCAGCGATCCGCCGAATGCAAAACCAATCAGCGGCTTGATCACGTCGCTGACTGCCTGATTGGGATCTGCACCGTCAAACAGCATGGCACAATATCCGGCAACACCCAATAAGCCTAAGCCGACCACCAGCATTCCGGTAACAGCACCGCCACGGAAAGCAATGGCAAGCGCTTCATTCAATCCAACGGTTGCAGCCTGCGCGGTGCGTACATTCGACTGAACTGAAACATTCATACCTAGAAAGCCGGCAGTACCTGAAAGGATAGCACCCAAAGCAAAACCAATGGCTGTATCCAAACTAAGTGCTAGTGCAAGGGCAATAAATAAAACAAGGCCCACGATACCGATAGTCATGTATTGACGTTTCAGGTACGCAGATGCGCCCTCTTGTATAGCAGTAGCAATTTCTTGCATACGCTGGTTGCCAGTAGATTGAACATAGATGCCCCTAATCCATATACCGCTGAATATCAGGGCTAAAATCGCACTACCTATTGCGATAATTAAACCATTAGCCATAAAGAACTCCAATTAAAGTCAGACCATACAAAATCATATGCAGAATCTTGGCCTATAAAATTCCACAAAATTAAACAATTGTTCAAACCCGGGTACAATCAGGACGACGTATTTTATATGGGCACCTCTAAAAATCCAAATTTCATTACAATGCTTCGTCACTTACAAAAAATATTTCCTAAGCTGTTGCAATACCACTATTTTTTGTTTGCGCCTTGCGTTGTTTAAAATTCTGACTTTGTAGAGGCATCCGATTCTTGTTACTTAAGGGATCAAATTTAAGAGAATTTGGGTTGCAATGGATCTAATCAGCGTTAGTCATTACAACACCATAAACACCATAAACTGCAATCCTTTATCTATTAAATATTGAATTCACTCAACTTTTTCTCAACTGCAACATTTTTTAGCCGTACATAATCAGGCAAACCATTTTTATAGGGGGGATAATCTTCACCTTCAATCAGAGGCGCCAAGTATTCACGGCAGGCCTGGCTGATGCCAAATCCATCTTCACTGATAAACTCAGCCGGCATCATTTTTTCAACGTTGGCGACACTGGCAAGTTGCGCCATACCCACCGTCCAGCGATACGGTGTATCGGATTCACGGACGATTGTCGGCATTACCGAGTTATGCCCTGCTATGGCATATTCCACCGCTGCTTTCCCTACCGCGTACGCCTGCTCTACGTCGGTTTTGGAGGCAATGTGACGCGCCGCACGCTGCAGATAATCGGCAACACCCCAATGGTATTTCAATCCCAGTCCCTCTTTGATGATATTCGCCACCACGGGTGCAACCCCGCCCAGTTGTGCGTGACCGAACGCATCGCGTAATCCCTGATCCGAGAGGAAATTGCCATCTTTTCCTTTAACACCTTCTGATACCACGACCGAGCAATAACCGTATTCCTTGACGCAACGGTCCACTTTGGTGAGGAATTTTTCTTTATTGAAGGTCACTTCCGGAAACAGAATAACAACCGGAATCTCGCAATCAGCACTTGAAGCCAACCCACCCGCGGCAGCAATCCAGCCCGCATGCCGGCCCATCACTTCCAGTATGAAGACCTTGGTTGAGGTCTTGGCCATACTGGCCACATCAAAACTTGCTTCGCGTGTGGACACCGCAATATATTTAGCAACTGAACCAAAACCAGGGCAGCAGTCAGTGATGGGCAAGTCGTTATCGACCGTTTTGGGAACATGAATCGCTTGAATGGGATAGCCCAGTGTATCTGCTAATTGCGAAACCTTAAGGCAGGTATCAGCAGAATCACCGCCGCCATTGTAAAAGAAATAGCCGATATTATGAGCTTTAAATACTTCGATCAGACGTTCGTATTCACGGCGATTTTGTTCCAAACTCTTCAATTTGTATCGACAAGAACCAAACGCGCCGGATGGGGTGTAGCGCAGTGCAGCAATGGCTGCTGCTGAATCAGCATGGGTGTCAATCAGATCTTCAGTCAATGCACCGATGATCCCATTGCGACCCGCATATACATGACCTATTTTATCGGCATGCTGGCGTGCTGTTTCTAAAACACCCGCAGCGGAAGCGTTGATTACAGCTGTAACGCCACCGGATTGGGCATAAAATGCATTCTTAATTGCCATATCTTTCTCCTGATTGATCAAATCATAAGCCAAGCTAAGCTAGCTGTATTCCTATTCATCTGTATGTCAAAAATATAGGCGCGATTCATCGCGACCTACAGTTAGAATTCAGTTATATGAATCTAAAGACGAAGCTGGTTAAGTTTATTTTAATGCTGCAAAAATCCGGTCGCGAATTTCTTCAACCGTACCTATTCCAGCTATTTTGGTATAGCGAGGCGCATTGCCCCCGCCGTTTGCCGACCATTTTGAGTAATAGTCAATTAAAGGCTCAGTTTGCTCATGATAAACTTCTAACCGCTTTCTGACCGTTTCTTCTTTATCATCGTCGCGCTGTATGAGCGGCTCACCCGTGACATCATCCCGACCATGCGTTTTGGGTGGGTTAAAATCCACATGATAAGTACGCCCCGAGGCCGGATGAACCCTACGGCCTGACATACGCTTGATAATTTCATCATCCGCAACATCAATTTCAACCACGAAATCAATCGGTACGCCCGCTGCTTTCAGCGCATCGGCTTGCGGAATCGTACGCGGAAAACCGTCAAACAGAAAGCCGCTCGCACAATCTGGCTGTGCAATGCGTTCTTTGACTAAGTTAATAATAATGTCATCAGAAACCAGTCCACCGGTATCCATTATTTTTTTTGCCATAACGCCCAATTCAGTGCCTGCCTTGACAGCATTACGCAACATATCGCCGGTAGAAATTTGTGGAATACCGAAATGTTCCTTAATATAATTGGCCTGAGTACCTTTCCCCGCACCAGGACCTCCTAATAAAATGACTCGGATGGTTATTCTCCCTCTATTAGCAATTAAAATTTACTGAATGCAGCGACGAACTTATATCTGCCTCTTCAACGACATCACGCGATTATATCGCAGGCAAGTCAGATACTCGAGTTTTTTACTACAGTAATTTTGATGAATTAAACAGCTTCCTCATAAGTTACGTTAATGCAAGGCAGGTTATGCGATAATTATCAACTCTTAAGAGGAAAAATCATGGACGAAAACAGAAGTAGAGCGCTTGACGTTGCGCTAGCCCAAATCGAGAAACAGTTTGGTAAAGGGTCGATCATGCGGTTGGGCGCTAATGACGTCGCCTATGACATACAGGTTGTTTCTACTGGCTCCTTGGGACTTGATATCGCACTGGGTGTAGGAGGATTGCCGCGTGGCCGGATCATCGAAGTTTACGGCCCTGAATCTTCAGGAAAAACCACGCTGACATTACAGGTCATCGCTGAAATGCAAAAATCGGGCGGAACAGCAGCCTTTATTGATGCGGAACACGCGTTGGATCCACAATATGCACAAAAAATTGGCGTCAATGTTCAGGAACTGCTGATATCCCAACCGGATAATGGTGAACAGGCATTAGAAATCGCCGATATGCTGGTGCGTTCCGGTTCTGTTGACATTATTGTGGTGGATTCCGTAGCTGCACTCACGCCACGCGCAGAAATCGAAGGTGATATGGGTGACCCGCAAATGGGATTGCAAGCACGGTTGATGTCACAGGCTTTGCGCAAACTGACAGCCAATATCAAACGCAGTAACGCGATGGTTATTTTCATTAACCAGATTCGCATGAAAATTGGCGTGATGTTTGGCAACCCTGAAACAACAACAGGTGGTAACGCACTAAAATTCTATGCTTCGGTACGCCTGGATATCCGCCGCACGGGATCGATTAAAAAAGGAGAAGAAACGATTGGCAATGAAACCCGTGTGAAGGTTGTTAAAAATAAAGTAGCCCCACCGTTCAAACAGGCAGATTTTGATATTCTTTATGGCGAGGGTATTTCACGTGAGAGCGAAATCATCGAGCTTGGCGTACTGCACAAGCTTATAGACAAATCGGGCGCCTGGTATGCCTATAAAGGTCAGAAAATCGGCCAGGGCAAAGACAATGTGCGCGAGTACCTGAAAGAGCACAAGGATATTGCCCAAGAAATTGAACAAAAAATTCGCTCCCTTGTAGGTGTAGGTACCGTTGATCAAATCCAGCCTAAAAAAGAAAATACTGAAAAAGAGCAATAAGTATTATGAATACCCGGTCATCTCTAGAAATGCGTGCCTTACGTTATTTGTCAAAACGCGAATATTCGCGGCTGGAATTGGAACAGAAGCTTTCCGTTCACGCACGTTCATTTCCTCCGGAAGCTTTGTCGGTCGTTCTTGATAAACTGGAACAAAAGGGTTTTTTATCTGCTAAACGGGTTATTGAGCACGTAATACGTACACGCAGACCCCGCTTTGGTAGCCAGCGTATTGTTTATGAGCTGAAAGAGAAAGGTATTGATGAACATTTAATTCATGAGGCATTACCGGCTTTGAAGAAAACCGAGTTGGAAGCAGCTTTTAAAATCTGGCAAAAGAAGTTTGACCAATCGCCCAGCACAAGAGAAGAGCGTGGCAGACAAATGCGATTCATGATGGGCAGGGGTTTTTCAAGTGAGATCATCCACCAGGTTTTATCACAAGCTGACGGAGAAAGCAGATGAGAAAGCTACTGGTAAAGACCATGCTCATGTTGGCAATCTTATTGGCTGGTCATGTGAATGCCGAAGAGATCGTGTCCATCAGCGAAATCAATACCTCACCCGCCAATTTTGATGGCAGAGAAGTTAAGCTGAGAGGCGTTGCAAAGAGCCCTACGCGTTTGCCGCTAGTCAATCTGAAATCCTACGTATTAGAGGATAAGACCGGCGAAATCACGGTTTTGACCGAGTTGGATTTACCCAAAATGAATGAGGAAATCACTATCCGGGTCAGAGTTAAAAGTCTGGCAATCGTCAGAGGTGAAGCATTGGGTTTGACAGTCACTGAATTGGAACGATACGAGCAGCAAATAAAAATATGAGAAGCAGCGAAATAAGACAAAAATTTCTTGAATTCTTTGAATCGCATGGTCACACCGTCGTGGCATCCAGTTCTCTGGTGCCGGGTAATGACCCCACTTTATTGTTCACCAATGCTGGCATGGTGCAATTCAAAGACGTATTTCTTGGCCATGACAAACGGCCCTACCTGCGTGCCGTAAGCTCGCAGCGATGTGTGCGTGCCGGCGGCAAGCATAATGATCTGGAGAATGTCGGTTACACCGCGCGGCATCATACCTTCTTTGAAATGCTGGGAAATTTCAGCTTTGGCGATTACTTCAAACGCAACGCCATTTTGTTTGCCTGGGATTTTCTGACCAATACCCTGCAAATCCCAGCCGAGAAATTATGGGTTACCGTCTATGCGGAAGATGATGAGGCGGCAGATATCTGGTTGAATGAAGTCGGTGTCGATGTAGATCGAGTCGTGCGGATTGCCACCATGGATAACTTCTGGCAAATGGGAGATACCGGTCCATGTGGCCCTTGTTCCGAGATTTTTTACGATCACGGACCGGAAGTCGAAGGCGGTCCGCCCGGTTCTGCTAATGCCGACGGTGACCGTTATATTGAAATCTGGAATCTGGTGTTCATGCAGTATAACCGTGACAGCACCGGCACCCTTCATCCGCTGCCCAGGCCATCTGTGGATACCGGTATGGGGTTGGAGCGGATCTCCGCAGTGATGCAGCAAGTCCACAGCAATTATGACATCGATCTGTTCCAGAGCCTGATTCAGGCAGCTGCACGTGCTACCCATACTAAGGACTTGTCGGACAACTCCTTAAAAGTGATTGCCGATCATATTCGCGCCTGTTCCTTCCTGATTACCGATGGTGTCATTCCGAGCAGTGAAGGACGCGGCTATGTATTACGGCGCATCATCCGCCGCGCCATTCGTCATGGTTATCAATTGGGACAAAAACAACCTTTTTTTTATCGATTGGTAAAAGACTTATGTCAAGTGATGGGACAAGCCTATCCGGAATTAGTCGAAGCCAAAGACTGTGTCGCAGGCGTCTTGCTGCAAGAAGAAGAGCGTTTTGCGGAAACGCTGGAAAACGGCATGCAAATTCTGGAAGCCGCACTCAGTCAGAAAATCAAAGTATTGGATGGTGAAACCGCATTCCGGCTGTACGATACGTTTGGCTTTCCGATTGATCTGACCGCCGACATTGCCCGCGAGCACGGCATTATCGTTGACCATGCCGGTTTTGAGCAAGCCATGGCGCGCCAGCGTGAGCAGGCTCGTGCCGCCAATAAATTCACCATGCCAGAAGGCATTGAATACCGTGGCAGTCCAACCACTTTCTACGGCTATGAGGCGCTGCAGCATGAAGGGCAGGTATTAGCGATTTATAAACAGGGTAGTCCAGTCGATTTTATCGAAGCTGGCGATGAAGCGGTCGTCGTTTTGGACCAAACCCCTTTTTATGCCGAATCAGGCGGGCAAGTCGGTGACTGTGGCGAATTATTGGCGGCCAATGGCACCTTTGCCGTAGCCGATACCCAAAAAATACAAGCGGATGTGTTTGGTCATAAAGGCTTCTTGCGCAGTGGCCGACTAGTGATCAAGGACAGCGTGCTGGCCAAAGTTAATCCGTTCACCCGCACCAGCACTGCGAACAATCATTCCGCAACTCATTTGCTGCACGCTGCGCTGCGGAAGGTGCTGGGTCATCATGTGGTACAAAAAGGCTCGCTGGTGGATGCCAATCGCACACGCTTTGACTTTTCCCATAGCGGACCCCTCACTTCCGATGAAATACGAGAAATCGAGCGGCTGGTCAACGAGCAAATCAGGCACAACTGGCTGGTCGAATCGTCAACCATGAAATATGATGATGCGATAAAACGTGGTGCCATGGCGCTATTTGGTGAAAAATATTCTGATGTAGTGCGCGTCATCGGCATGGGTGAATTCTCCACGGAATTATGCGGCGGTACGCACGTATCGCAGATCGGACAGATCGGTTTTTTCAAGATTATAGCGGAATCAGGTGTGGCTGCAGGTATCCGACGGATTGAAGCGGTTACTGGAAAGGCTGCAGTCGAATATGTGCAGCAACGCGAAGCGCAATTACAGGAAATCGCCCATACCTTAAAGGCCAATCCGCAGGAAGTTACACAAAAAATTGCCCAGATGATTGAGAATGTGCGGCAAGCAGAAAAAGAACTCATGCGCTTAAAAACCAAACTCGCCAGCTCGCAAGGCGCGGACTTGGCGGCGCAAGCGCGGGAAATCAACGGCATCAAAGTCTTGGCTGCCAATCTGGAAAATGCCGATGCGAAAACCTTGCGTGAAACATTGGATCAGCTCAAAGACAAACTGAAAACTTGTACCATCGTATTAAGCGCGGTTGAGAATGGAAAAATAACTCTGATTGCCGGTGTCAGCGCTAATCTGACCAATCAGATCAAGGCTGGCGAACTGGTCAATTTTGTCGCCCAGCAAGTTGGCGGCAAAGGCGGCGGCCGCCCGGATATGGCACAGGCAGGTGGCACACAACCGGAACATTTACCGGCCGCGCTGACAAGTGTAACAACCTGGGTGGAAAAGAAAATGATTTCTGATCAATCCATTCATATGTAAGAGATTGTTCTCGTTATTATCATTCTTGTCCTGCAATGGCTCTGCATGCTGCGGCTTTTGACACATCCGCATTGCGCGTTCCATGAATAGAATATGATGGATAGCATGAAGAAAAAGTTTAAGCATATTCTTCTAGGGATAATAGCTGTGATGCTATTGGGATGCGGAACTGTCAATACAGTAATCAAAGGCGATTCGGTTACCCGGCGAAACCTCAATCAAGTAAAGTCACCCTGTGAAACAATACCTCGGATTTATAGCGGAGTTTCGTATGATATTTGTGTTTTGCGCGGGAAACCATCTCGTACAGCACTGTGGATGGGCCTCGGACCGGAACTCATGCTTATTGATGTGGCGTTGTCAGGTGCAGTGGATACACTTGCTTTGCCTTACACAATTTATGCGCAAATCAACGAAGGCCCCATCAATCTCAAGTAAAGATATCACCAACTGTTGGGTAGTAACTCTCATTTGAAATGCATCTCAATTTCAAGTTACCGAACATTTTGTTTTATGATAATCATTGATCGCTATCAATCTTCTACTCATCCTGCGAAATATCATTCAACAGCAGGTGGTGTAAAAACTTCATTGACCTGACTAAAAGAGCCGCCCGGCGTTGGGCCGCCGCTGATCACATACAAGCGTCCATTGACTACGGCTGAACCAAGCCCATGGCGCGCAGTCGGCATCGGAGTCATGGTGCGCCATTGATCGGTCGCAGGATGATAGGCCTCATTAGTAGCGAATGTGCCCTCTCCCGACTCACCACCGATCACATAAATCCAATCATTAATGACCCCCGCGGTTATGCCGCTGCGGGGAGTTGGAAGATTCGCGCGTAATCGCCATTGATCGGCCTGTGGATCGTATTCCTCAACGGTTCCCATATTACGGCGATAATCCAGTTCAGGCCGGCCACCGATGGCATAGATCCGATTTCCGGCTGTCACCACAGCCAGATGGTCTCGCACAGTAGGCATGACTGCGCCGGTTGACCAGGTATTGGTTTTTGGGTCAAAGATTTCTACAGCGCCGGAATTGTATTTTCCATCATAGCCACCTATCGCATACAAGCGGTTCTGATAAACAGCAACGCCAAGCGCGCCACGCGCGGTCGGCATCGGAGCGAGCTCACGCCATTCTTTTGTAGCGGGATTGTACTGATAAACAGTGGGAACCGCCTCCCAGACCGACATTAAGGATTTGGTGAATCCACCTATCACATACAATAGCCCATTTAGAGAAGCAATCCCTGCATGATGCCGACCTTCCGGCAAAGGTGTGGTAACTGACCAGGAATCGGAAGCAGTATGGTATACCTCCACTTCATTACTGATGGCAAATTTCAGGACGTTTTGTAAATTCGGTTTATTAAAACCACCTACCACATAAATATTATTCTCAATCGCCGCTGCAGCTACCTCGGTCCGTTGTGTAGGTGCTGGGGCCGCTGTTGTCCATGTCCCTTTGGAAGTATCAGCCAGTACCAGATTGATATGAATTAAAGTGAAAAAAAGAACGCCTGCAATCCTATATAGTCTTGAGATAAACATGGAAAAATTCCTCCAGCAAATGATTAATCTTGGCAGACCAACAACCTGGTGAATTTCTCGCATCACTGAGAGTTCACCACTTTGAGTCAGAGTGACCCTGTCTTTTTTAAACAAACTGGATAGCTGCCTTAAATTGGTTTACTATTTTGTGACAGGAGCCTACTGACCTGAACCTGTTTACAGAACGTTCAGGATACTCCTAAATTTCTTAATCCATCAACCCTGACTGGCTAAATGAAATGAATATACTCATTACTGGCGCAACAGGATTTATTGGTCGCCATCTCGTACAGCGCCTGAAACAAAACCATCATACGATCAAAGTGCTGAGTCGGGACGGTGTTCGCGCCAGCCAGAAGCTAGGCGTGCCAGCCTATAGCTGGAACTATGCCACAGAAGAAGTGCCCGCCAGAGCATTGGAGAATATTCAGGTGATCATCCATTTGATGGGTGAAAATCTCGCTAATGGTCGTTGGACAAGTCAGCGCAAACGCGAGATTTATGAATCGCGCATCATCAGTGCCCGTAAGCTGGTGAAGGCGGCACCTCCCAGCCTGGAATGCTTTCTCTGCGCTTCAGCGATTGGTATTTATCCAGGCCAGGGGGATGATATTTATGATGAATCCTATGCAGTACCCGAACAAGGAAATTTCATGCAGACCATCTGCCGCGACTGGGAAAAAGAAGCCGCCAACATCGAGAGCAGAGGGGTGCGCCGGGTGAGCATCCGCACCGGGATTGTGATAGGGGATGGCGGCATGCTGGCAAAGCTTTTGCCAATATTCAAGTTGGGATTAGGCGGGCCAGTCGGTGACGGGCGTCAATGGCTACCGTGGATTCATATTCACGATCTGGTCTCAGTCTATATAACTGCTGCCGTGGATACTCGTTATCAGGGTCCGGTAAATGCGGTTTCACCCAATCCAGTACGATATCGTGACTTCGCGCATGCTCTCGGAAAAGCGCTGCATCGGCCAGCCTTCGTTGTTACACCGGCTTTTATTGTGAAACTGGCATTTGGAGAAGCTGCTGCCTTAGCTCTGAACAGCTATCACATCGTACCTACAAAATTAATGCAAACATATGGCTTTGAATTCAAATTTAACCATCTCCCAGCCGCGCTTGAGAATTTATTCGGGCAAAGCTGAATCCGCTGCTTTTGCCATTCATTCTGCTCGTTTATATTCCACCTATTCTGGTGAATCTTCGCAACCAGGAGAACATCTGCGGCCTGCAAATTGGCTAAAGTTGTTCTTGGGTAACCATTGCCCCGTGTACTTTGTCGCACTGGTTTAGTCAAAAACCGTGCTAATCCGCGACTTACAGCTCAGCCTGTTGGCCCACCCTCCCCGAACATTTAATACAGAAATTATTCGCAAAGAGAAGTGCTTATTCTTTCACAGGTTTCTGTTCAAGGCTCTTAATTTGTTCAAAGAGCGCCTGTCTTTCGCTTTCTAATTCCTTATAGCGTGTATAAAGACGATCCAAATCTGCAGTATACTTTTCCATGCGCTCCTCTTTCTCCTTTCTACGTCGGAGGAGGTCTTCATAATTTGGGACGGGAATGCTTTTTCCTGTCAGATTGAACGGTATGTTTTCAGGCACTTGTATTATTTCATGTTTGCGCAATTCTTGCGTCATTAAAAATTCCTGATAAGTGGATTGTGATTCCTGCGCAACGCGTGCCATTAATTTTTCCAGCTGACGGATTTCGGCGTCTCTGGTTTCTGCGGATTCAGCCCAAACAGCGAGTGAAGCAATGCATGAGAGCAATAAAATTAAGTAACGCATGATGTGTATGAATTTTGTAATAGATAATAACCATACGCACCTGTGAGCGCTTGTCAAGTACCGAAATCCTTAAAGTCGCTCAAACACAGCCGCAATGCCCTGGCCACCCCCGATGCACATGGTTACCAAAGCATAACGCCCGCCACAGCGATGCAGTTCGTAAATAGCCTTGATCGTTAGAATGCTGCCAGTTGCACCAATCGGATGGCCTAATGCGACAGCCCCGCCATTAGGATTTGTTTTTTGTGGATCAAAATGTAACTCTTTTGCAACCGCGCAAGCCTGTGCGGCAAAAGCTTCGTTGGATTCGATGACATCAAAATCGCTTACTTTAAGATTTGCGCGCCGCAAAGCATGCTGAACAGCAGGAATGGGCCCGATACCCATGAATTTTGGATCAACGCCAGCATGACCATAGGAAACCAGCCGTGCCATCGGCTTCAGGTTGCGCTTTTCCGCCGCACTGCTTTCCATGAGCACCAACGCAGCAGCGCTGTCATTAATACCGGAAGCATTACCTGCTGTTACAGTGCCTTCTTTCTGAAAAACCGGACGTAATTTGGCCAGACTTTCCACACTGGTGTTTTCACGTGGATGCTCATCCGTATCAAAAATGACTGTCTCTCTGCCGACAGTGACTTCAATCGGCAGTACCTGCTCCTTAAAGTAGCCGTTTTTAACGGCATGTAGCGCACGGCGATGACTTTCTGCTGCAAATTCATCCTGTTCTTCACGGCTGATCTGCCATTTAGCTGCAATATTTTCAGCCGTAATCCCCATGTGTACACGATCAAATGGATCGGTCAGGGCACCAACCATCATATCCACGGTATTTCCGTCATTCATCCGCTGCCCCCAACGCAGCGCGGGCAGTAAATAGCCACCCCGGCTCATGGATTCGGCGCCGCCTGCCACAGCCACATCGGTGTCGTTGAGTAAAATAGCTTGACTGGCTGAAATAATCGCCTGCAAGCCGCTACCGCATAAACGATTGACCGTCAGCGCCGCGGTATGCTGGGGTAAGCCGCCCTGAATACAGGCTACGCGCGATAGATACATATCACGGGATTCTCCATGGATCACATTGCCAATAACCAGGTGACCAACTTCATTGGGATCAATTCTGGCGCGTAATACCGCCTCATGCACTACTTTTGCCGCCAAATCAGCCGGAGCAATGGATTTAAGCGCCCCGCCGTAATCGCCAATTGCTGTGCGCACCCCGCTTAACACGACCACATCCCTCATGCTTTTTCCTTTATTACAGAACCAAGTTTTTATTCTTATTCGAATAGGTATATTGGCGAGTTACTTTGATGTTACAACGCCAAGACGTTGCTTGAGTGTCGGAGAATGATGCCCATGATTCAGAACTTTAGCGTAGTACATGGAATTTTTTAACACTTTTTTGACATAGTCCCGCGTTTCATTAAAGGGAATTGTTTCAGCGTAAATAGCACCTTCCAAGGGTAGCGTATCTCCACGCCAGCGCTTGGCTCGTCCTGGTCCGGCGTTATAGGCCGCGGAAGCAAGGAGCGGCTGGTTATCCAGCGTATTAAGTACGTGCTTGAGATAATAAGTGCCTAAGCGCAGATTGGTATTCACATCCGTCACGAGATGCTGGCGGAAATTCTTTATTCCCAGTTGCTTGGCAACCCATTCAGCGGTATTAGGCATCAACTGCATCAAACCCACCGCTCCTGCGTGTGATTTGATTTCGGCAATAAAACGACTCTCCTGGCGGATCAGACCGTACACCCACGCTTCGTCCAGTTCATGCTGTTGTAGAACTTTCTTGAGCATCTCACGGTGTGGTGACAGAAAACGCAGACTAAAATCATGCTGGGATACGGTTCTGTTTGCCGTGTTAATCGCACGGTCATACAAGCCCTGACGGCGGGCCACTTCTGCTGCAGCCAGCAGCTCTGCGTCCGTGTAATTACGAATGGTCCAGCTCCATTCGCGATACGCTTCAGTGCGTAAATCCATACGCGAAAAAGCCATCGCACGCTGTATGCCCGGTCTTTGCGCCATTGCAGATACCTCTTTCTGACTCACTCGATAAGTTTTGTCAGCAATACTGAGCATCGTTCCCAACTCTTCTCTGGCTAATTGACCATAAAAACTATGCTCATCACTCAATGGAATAAAAATGTTATTTGCATCCAGCGTATTGCCTTGTGCTTTTAATGCGCGTGCTTTCCAATAGCGCCAGGCATCGACTCGTTGTTCAGCTGTCGACATCCTGTTGATAGTGTTCAAAACTTCATACCAGTTTGCAGCCCGTAATGCTGCACGTACTTGCCAGGCAAGCACGGCATCTGAAGGAGGATAAGCTTGGGTGGTATTCTGCGCCTCCCTGAACCAGGCCAGTGCCCGGGAATCATGCCGCATAGCGGCGCGATGTCCTAATCTTCCCAGGAAATAGGAACGATCGGATGCCGTAAACTGATCTTTTATTTTAAGCCAGCGAGTATAGGCCTGATCCGTATCATTGCGTAACAGGCGCAGCAATGCAAACAAGGCGATTTCACGGTCACTGCGCGTTCTGATTTTGCTTTTCAGCGTGTCCAGATAGTGCAGCGGATTTTTGGCGGCATTGTTCAACTCAGCGCTGTTCAGTGCCTCGTTGCTGGATAGGTAACGGCTCACATGGGTAGCTACACCGGTTTGCCCTTCTTCCAATGCCAACCGGATGCGGGTCCAGATCTCTTCCAGAGAAATCAGGCCACTGTAAATCAAGGTTTGGAAAACAGGTGTGCAGCTGTCTGGCAAATCGGTCGAAGTAAACCATAGTGCGCGCGCATCCGCCAGCGCCGTTTTGTCTTTGAGATTAAGGTAGTGCTGATAGTAATAGCACATCAGCTCAGTATCCTTGTTAACCAACAATGGATATTCGGCTTCAAAATGTTGCCATTGTTGATTCTTACCCAGCACCTTGAGCCAGTCGCTGCGTAGCCGATCCGCAACCAGCGTGCCTTCATGACGCAAGAGAAAATGGGCGATAGTTTCTATGTTCGTTGTTCGAAGCACCATGCGCAGCTGGAAATACTCCACATAGGGCCATAGCACATGGCGTTTTAGCCGTTTCGCGTAATCATCTAAAAGTTTGGCATTTCCCTTCTGAAATGCTTCCCGGGCGGCAATAAAATCACTGTCCTGATCTGCTGATAACGTTCCAACATAAGCTAAAAGGATTAATCCAAACAGGTACTTTCTCATAGCTATTAAAATGAAACAGGCGTTTTTCAATTACAACGGGCCCTCACAGCAATGCTGTAAGAGCCCAGGGTTGAACATCAATAAATTCTCGGCAATACCAATCAGATGATGCCTTGTCCCAGCATGGCATCAGCAACTTTGACAAAACCGGCAATATTGGCGCCATCCACATAGTTAACGCTGCCATCCGGTTTGGAACCGTATTTCAAACATGACTTGTGAATCGCCTGCATAAGTTCCTTCAGGCGCGCATCAACTTCTTCGCGCGTCCAGGACATACGCATGGCATTCTGGCTCATTTCCAGACCTGATGTGGCAACACCGCCTGCATTACTGGCCTTACCCGGTGCATAAAATACCTTGTTATGGATAAAACATTCGACGGCTTCGGCAGTCGATGGCATATTAGCGCCTTCAGCAACACATATCACCCCATTGTTCACCAGAGTCTGCGCATCAGCACCGCTGATTTCATTTTGTGTGGCACAAGGTAATGCCACTTGAACGGGCACATGCCAAGGTTTGACGCCCGGCAGGAAAGCTACCTTGGCGCGCTTGGCATATTCATCCAGTCGTGCATACAAATGATTTTTTACTTCGATCAAGATCGCCAGTTTCTCAGGCGTGAAGCCATCTTCATCCACGATCGTGCCACTGGAATCGGATACGGTCACTACCTTGGCGCCCTGCGCCATCGCCTTCTCTACAGCAAATTGCGCCACATTGCCTGATCCAGAAACAGAAACACGCATGCCTTCCAGCGAACGTCCTGCATGCTGCAATACTTCCTGGGCAAAATATACCGTGCCATAGCCGGTGGCCTCCGGGCGCATCAGCGACCCGCCGAAACTCAATCCTTTACCAGTAAACACGCAATCCGCACGATTGGATAATTTTTTCATCATCCCCGCCATGAATCCGACTTCACGACCACCCACACCGATATCACCCGCTGGAACATCCGTATCAGAACCGATATGACGAAACAATTCACTGATAAAAGCCTGGCAGAAACGCATGATTTCGCCCGGACTTTTTCCTTTCGGATCAAAATCAGCCCCGCCTTTACCGCCCCCCATGGGCAGCGTCGTCAATGCATTTTTGAACGTCTGTTCAAATGCCAGAAATTTAAGAATAGACAAATTAACCGAAGGATGAAACCGGAGACCGCCTTTATAAGGCCCGATTGAGGAACTGTGCTGTATCCGGTAGCCACGATTGACTTTGACATCCCCATGATCATCGACCCAGGATACCCGAAATATAATCACCCGCTCCGGCTCAACCAATCGATCCAGCAAGCCATGGTCTGCGTAACGTGGATTCTCCGTTATGAACGGCCACAAACTCTCCATGACCTCAGTAACTGCTTGCATATATTCTGGTTGATTCGGATTACGCTCAGCCACATGCGACCTGAACTCCTGAAGATTCTCATATTTCATTTTAATTTCCCCGGTTAATGAAAGGTTATTTTCTAATAACGGAATTCTGCCAAATTAATTCACAAGCTGCACTGTATTTTTGTTAAAAAATAGGAATATTACAAATGCTATCACTTATATTTTTACGATTCAGCCGGACAACTCATCGGCGATTACGAAAAAACGAAAAGAGCAAAGCAGACAATCAACTGGATACCCCAACAGGAAACCTTCTGGTGAGGCAATTTGCCGGTGGCTGTTATTAAGCGTTCGATGTTCTCTTACTTGCAGAACAATGATCAGATATTCAGCAGCTTGGTACGATACTAATACCTCATTCTGCGTTCCGAGAGTTTGTAATCAAACCTATCGATGAAACTGTTCCGGGTGAGCGTATAGAGCGTTTTTGGAAAAATACACGAGAAAAATGTCCCCAATGCCTAGAAGATTTTTGCCGCGAAATTGAAACCGAAGTGATTCAGGTATTATCTCAGGTAAAGTAATTTGAAACATAATAATAGTACCACTGGCGTCCTGTCTCGCATCGCGCAGATTCATAGTATAACTGTATGAATTTTAGAGTTATGATGCTGTCCATTACTTGGTGACGAAACAACAACCTTTGCCCGGAATACAGCAGATCAACTCTACAAATCATTATGAAAACAATCTCCAGAAGAAACATGGTTAAATTAAGCCTGCTGGGTAGCATCGCCAGTGCGCTTGGTTTCAGCAACAGTTTTGGTAAAGTATTAGCGATCATGCCTACGCCCAGTGAAACGGAGGGACCCTTCTATCCGGTAAAAGATCAGCAAGATAAAGATGCTGATTTAACACAGGTTGATGGAAATGCCGGTGTTGCGCAGGGGCAGCATATCGTGATCAGTGGCCGAATTACAGATGTTGATGGACATCCTCTTGAAGAAGCAACGCTGGATATTTGGCAGGCTGATGCCAATGGCCGTTATCGTCATCCGCTGGATGCCAATCCGGCGGCCCTGGATGTAAACTTCCAGGGCCGGGCAATCATTAAAAGCGATAACAAGGGCGTATTCCGCTTTAAAACGGTAATGCCAGGCGCTTATCCAGCCAGTAAAGATTGGATCAGACCACCCCACATCCACTTCAAGATCTCCAGATCCGGTTATCGTCCTTTGACGACCCAAATGTATTTTCCAGATCAGGAACTCAACAAAAAGGATTTATTGTTCAGCAATAAATCCATCGCCGAACAGTCAGTCATGATCGCCAGAAAGATAGGCCAGCAAGGAAATTTACCCATTTACGAGTACAATATCGTCCTCGATTTACTACGTAAATAAATTATGACCACTAAACACTGTTCATTACTTATTCTGGGCTCCGGCCCGGCTGGCTACACGGCCGCAGTCTATGCGGCGCGTGCAAATCTGAATCCCGTCGTAATCACCGGGATGGCTCAAGGCGGCCAGTTGATGACAACTACCGATGTGGATAACTGGCCGGCTGATGCGATGGGCGTTCAAGGCCCGGAATTGATGGAGCGGTTTCAAAAACACGCCGAGCGTTTTAATACCGAAATCATTTTTGATCATATCCACACTGCAAAATTGACCGAAAAACCGATTACTCTAATTGGTGATCAGGGAACTTATACCTGTGATGCGCTGATTATCGCCACCGGCGCTTCCGCGCAGTATCTGGGTTTGCCTTCTGAAGAAGCTTTTATGGGACGGGGGGTGTCCGGTTGCGCAACCTGTGATGGCTTCTTCTATAAAGGACAGGATGTCGCCGTGATTGGTGGCGGCAATACTGCAGTGGAAGAAGCACTGTATCTCTCGAATATTGCACGCAGTGTCACAGTAGTACATCGGCGTGATCGATTCCGGTCAGAAAAAATCCTGATCGATAAGCTGATGGAAAAAACTCGTACCGGCAATATTAAACTGGAATTGAATCACGTATTGGATGAAGTGCTGGGTGATCAATCCGGAGTTACGGGCATGCGCATCCGAAGCACGCAGGATAATTCCACTAAGACGATGGATTTGAAGGGTGTTTTCATTGCTATTGGTCACAAGCCCAATACCGATATTTTTACCGGTCAGCTGCAGATGGAGAATGGCTATATCGTGACTCGTGGCGGCAATAAGGGCAATGCGACGGCCACCAGCATACCCGGTGTATTTGCCGCAGGTGATGTACAGGATCATGTCTACCGTCAGGCAGTAACGAGTGCCGGCACTGGCTGTATGGCGGCGCTGGATGCGGAAAAATATCTGGATGATCTGAAAATGCATGCATCACAGACCAAGCCGGAGCTAGTCAATAATGTGATTTGATGACTAAAAAAGATTCGGCCAACGATGAAGATGAAAAGGCGCTATTTCGTGCGGCAATGCATGATGTAACGCCACTTCCCGCCACAGATAAAGCAATACAGAGCGGCTCATCCGTCGCTCCAGTTCCTCGCAGAAAAACATACGTGGAGCAAGCTGCAACGGAAAATAACCTTTCAGATCATATCGCCACGGAAATTGAAGCAGGCGATGCATGGTCTTATGCGCGACACGGAATATCCCAGCAGACGCTGCGGCGTTTGCGCCGTGGTTACTGGAAGATCCTCGAAAATCTTGATCTGCATGGATTGACTCGCGACGAAGCCCGGCAGCAATTAAGTGCTTTTCTAGGTGCATGTATCCAAAAAAAATATCGCTGTGTCCGGATCATTCACGGCAAAGGGCTAAGCTCAAAAAACCGTGAACCGGTTTTGAAAACCCAAGTCGGAAATTGGCTGATGCAACGTGCTGATGTACTGGCTTTCTGTCAGGCCAGGCCGGAAGATGGCGGCGGCGGTGCCGTCCTGGTTTTGCTCAAAGTCAGCGCATCCATCTGAGAAAAAAGTTTTTATAACGAAGAATTCGCTTCCTGCGGAAAAGCCTTTTCATATTGACGCTGGCATTGAATGCATCGTTGCGCAGACGGATAGGCAAGCAATCGCTCAAACCCGATCTCATTGCCGCAATCGATGCAATCGCCGAATTCCAGCTCGCTCAGGTACTTCATCGACATTTCCAGTTCGCGTATTTCGTTGATCTGCCGATCAAACAGCGCTGTATCAATGTCATCTGGTATATTATTCGAATACTCGGTCAGATCGGAATCACGGCTATCGCTGGCATGCGTCAGCTCACTGCGAACCTCATCCTGTAAATCCAGATAGCGTTTGCGTAATGCAGCTTTTAGCTGTGTTAATTGATCTTCAGTAAATTTTGCCATCCTTCATCCTCATCCTCTCCAATAAAATCTCATGCAGATGCATGAGATGAAATACACAAGCTTTGATGAAAGTCAAAAAGCGTATCATCCACCAGATCCTGTCTGGGTTATACTGCCTGCAACTGCTTTAAATCTTTGATCACTTCAGTGGAATTACGTGCTGCATCTGCAGATAAATAAATACGTGCAATTCTTCCCTGCGGATCGATCAGAAATGTATTACGCTTGGCGAACTTGATAAAACCCAGATTAATCAAAGAACCATACCGCGCGGCTGTCTCTCCAGTGGTATCTGCCAAAAGCGGAAACTGCAAATGATATTTTTTAGCAAAATCAGCATGACTGCTCGTATCATCCACACTCACACCAATCACCTCAGCTCCCAGGTCTGCCAATTCCTGAAGACCGTCACGAAATGCACAAGCTTGCTTTGTGCAGCCGGGTGTATCATCTTTCGGATAAAAATACAGCGCCAGCCATTTGCCCCGAAAATCGGCCAAAGTGTAGGTTTTTCCATGCTGATCCGACAATTGGAAGTCAGGTGCAGGCTGACCTGCTTTAAGTGATTTTTTCTTATTAGAAAAAAACCGGAAAAATATTCCTAACATGATCACTAACAGGATGAATATTAACCAATCCATATGAATTGTCCGCCCTTATTTGTCAAATTGGTGCCGTATCGGCCAAGCCCACAGCCGTAACAATGCTATAGCCAGCAGCGCCAACAGGCTGGCAAAGCAAAATGCGGCTGCTGCGCTGAAAAAATGCCATATTACCCCGAATAATAATCCTGCCGGGATAGCGGCTATGCCACTCACCAGATGATACCAGCCAAAAGCAGTACCGCGTTCATCGGGTAATGCATAATCACTGATCAGTGCCCGCTCGGCACCTTCGCTCATACCCATAAACAAGCCATAACCAATACTCACAATCCATAATCCCGTACTTGTTGTTACTTGGCTGAGTGCCAGAAACGACACCGCCAGCGCTGACCAACCAATCAGAATTAAAGCGCCACGTCCAAAGCGATCCGCCAGCTGTCCTCCCTGCGTGGAAGTAAGGGCTTTGGCAAAATTCAGCGCCGCCCATAACAATAGTAGCTCAACAACATCAATATTTAGTTGATGACCGAATAACAAAATAAAAGTTTCTGAAGCACGTGCAAAGGTGAACAGCGCTAATACCCATAGGTAATGCCGCATCGGCACAGATAGCGCAGACCAGCGTAAGGGAGGAAGTGTGCGCTGAAATTCTGATGGCTGAGCCCGATCGGTTTTTTCTTCTTTTACACCCGTACCCAAAATAACTACGGCAGCAAAACCAGGAACCGCCGACCACAAAATCACTTCGCTCAGGCTCAAATCAGACCAAGCCAGTATAGCTGCCGCTGTCAATGCGCCGGCTACAGCTCCCGCATTATCCAATGCCCGATGAAAACCGAACGCATAGCCACGAATAGGCAGTGGTGTTGCATCGGTAACCATCGCATCACGCGGCGCGCTGCGTAAACCCTTACCCACACGATCAACACTGCGCAGCAGCAATACAGCAAGCCAGGAACCCGCCAGCCCGAGAAGCGGGCGCGCCAGGTTAGAAAGCGTATAACCCATCAGCGCCAGGCCCTTGCGCCGCCCGCTCATCATATCTGAGTGCCGTCCCGCCCACAATTTCAGAAAACAAGCCACTGCATCCGCAACTCCCTCAATCAATCCCAATGCAATTGGCCCGGCAGCCAGCACAGTCGCTAGCAATATGGGAATCAGTGGCACTACGATATCTGAGGCAAAGTCATTGAAAAAACTTACCAATCCGAGAAGCACCACAGTTCTGGGCAATTTTCGTGAAGCTACAAAATGTGCAGGATCTGATTGATCAGGTTTATTCATAGTGTGATATTAGCGTAAAATGCCGGGCATGCCCTGGTAGCTCAGTGGATAGAGCAACCCCCTCCTAAGGGGTAGGTCGCACGTTCGATTCGTGTTCAGGGCGCCATTAAA
>CBFGXU010000012.1:0-29981 GCA_965652935.1 uncultured Nitrosomonas sp. | reverse complement strand
AGGATTCAGTAATTTCCATTAATGAAACAAGGATTGATTGATGAGTACAAATATTGAGAATAAGCCCAAACAAGTCACATGGTTTAATGGTTGTGGTGGACGTATTGGTATTGTGATTGGTGAAAGTGGTGAATATGCCTATATCGGTATGGCCTTGCGGCATGATGAAGATGATGATGTGAACCATATTATGAAATATGGCGCTAAATTTCCATTGGATGCAGCATTATTGCTGCCTGTATCCAAAGATTATTCCCAGACGGAATCTTAAAAATTTGTTGAATTCCAATCAATAAAGATAATCCAATATAGTTTTGTGGCGTATTTTACTGGGCACCTGTGAACTAATATGCGGAGAGATTAAAAAATGTATCACTATGATGAATATGACCAGACAATAGTGGATGAGCGTGTCAGACAGTATCGCGACCAAGTACGTCGGCGTCTTTCGGGTGAATTGACTGAGGAAGAATTTATGCCGTTACGGCTGCAAAATGGCTTGTACATGCAAATACACGCTTACATGTTGCGCATTGCGGTGCCTTACGGTTTGATTTCTTCAAAGCAAATGCGCATGTTTGCGCACATCGCCCGCAAATATGATCGAGGTTATGGCCATTTCACAACACGCCAGAATATTCAGTTCAATTGGCTTAAATTGGAAGATACCCCGGATATCTTGGCTGATCTGGCCACCGTGCAAATGCATGCGATCCAGACGTCGGGAAATTGTGTGCGCAATATTACATCGGATGAATACGCAGGAGTTGCACGCGATGAAATAGTGGATCCACAGCCTTATGCTGAGATTTTGCGCCAATGGAGCACTTTTCATCCGGAATTTGCCTATCTGCCGCGGAAGTTCAAGATTGCCATCAGTGGTGGAAAAGAGGATCGGGCCGCTATTTATGCACATGATATTGGTTTGGCGGTAACTAAAAATGCGCAAGGTGAAATTGGCTTTCGCGTGCTGGTGGGTGGCGGATTAGGGCGTACGCCTATGATTGGCGCCGAGATTTGTGAATTTTTGCCTTGGCAACATCTTCTGACCTATGTGGAATCCATCCTGCGCATTTATAATCAATATGGTCGCCGTGATAACAAATATAAAGCGAGAATCAAAATACTGGTTAAAGCCTTGGGAATTGATGAATTCAAGCGCCAAGTCGATGCCGACTGGGCGGATCTTAAGGATGGTCCCGGTACGCTGACTATTGAGGAGGTCAATCGTGTTGCCTCGTTCTTTACCGCCCCGGCTTATGAAACATTGACCGACCATGATTCGAAATTGAATGAATTCAAGGCGGATAGTCGCTCGTTCTCCAACTGGATGCAACGTAATGTCAAACCGCATCGCGTTCCAGGTTATGCGATCGTTGTTTTGTCATTGAAGAAGCCAGGTAATGCTCCGGGCGACGCTACTGCTGAACAGATGGATGCAATTGCGGATCTGGCGGATCGTTATAGTTTCGGAGAATTGCGCATTACCCATCAGCAGAATCTGGTATTGGCTGACGTCAGACAAAAGGACCTGATTCGTCTGTGGCAAGAAGCAACGGTACACGAACTGACAGCACCCAATATCGGATTATTGACCGATATCATCAGTTGTCCCGGTGCGGACTTCTGCACGTTGGCCAATGCGCGTTCCATACCGCTGGCAAAACTGATCGCCGAGCGTTTTGAAAACCTGGATTTTCAGCATGATATCGGTGAAATAACGTTGAACATGTCAGGGTGTGTCAATGCTTGCGGGCAACATCATATCGGCAATATTGGCATCACAGGCGTGGAAAAGAAAGATCACGGTGAATGGTACCAGGTATCACTGGGTGGTGCGGAAGGTAACAACAGCTCGATTGGCAAGATTATCGGACCATCGTTCACATTTAACCAAGTACCAGAGGTAATTGATCGTATCCTTCAGGTTTATCTGCATGAACGTATAGAAGCTGAACGCTTTATTGATACCGTGCGCCGTATTGGTCATACACCTTTTAAAGAGCATGTGTATGCGACAGATTTTGCGGCGAAGGAAGAAGAAATTGTCGACAAAGATGGTGTAGACCCTGCGCAATATTCGGTACCATACTATTCTCCAAGGTTCTGATAAGAATGATTATAAAAAATAGAGCGATCGTCGCAGATGACTGGATTGTTCTGCGCTTAAATGCGCAGGAATCAGCGGAAAATGTGACTGTTGCGCCAGGTAAAGTCATTGTTCCTCTGCAGGTGTGGTTAAAGCAGCGTGACGCATTACAGCAACGTGCTGAAATAGGGGTATGGCTGGCCAGTGATGAGCGGCCGGAAGATCTGAAAGATGATATCGATAAATTTTCCGTGATAGCTGTTGATTTTCCAAAGTTTTCCGATGGTCGGGGTTACTCCATTGCCTATAATCTGCGTGCACGCCTGGGCTATCAGGGAGAGTTGCGTGCGATTGGAGATGTGTTGCGTGATCAATTGTTCTATATGCAGCGTGTCGGCTTTGATGCTTTTGCACCACGTGCGGACCGTAAAATTGAAGATGCATTAAAAGGGCTAAGTGATTTTTCTGAAGTTTATCAAACTTCTATCGATCAGAAATTACCATTATTTCGCCGCGTACAGCGTAAGGGAAGTTCAGCAGCAGGCTCAATCAATGAGTGAATTGCAACAAAAAATTGAGCAGGTTGTTGCAACTTTGACTGAAACAGTGCGCGATTATGCGCCAGTTACCTTTGCCAACAGTCTGGGCGCGGAAGATATGGTGCTGACTGATATCATCGACCGGTATCAAATCAATATTGATATGTTTAGTCTGGATACCGGCCGCTTGCCGCAAGAGACGTATGATTTAATGCAGACAATGCGGGAACGATATAAAACGCCGCTACGTATCTATTTTCCCAATGTGAAGCAGATTGAAACCTATGTCGCTGAAAACGGCATTAATGGTTTTTATAAAAGTATCGACTTGCGTAAAGCTTGCTGCCACATCCGTAAAGTGGAGCCGTTGCGCCGCGCTTTGCAGGGCAAACGTGCCTGGGTGACCGGAATAAGACAGGATCAGGGCTCCACCCGACTGGGTTTGAGGATGTCATCCTATGACATGAGCAACCACATGCAGAAAGTCAATCCGTTGCTGGAATGGTCTCATGCGGAAGTTTGGGAATACCTTAAACGCTATGAAGTGCCTTATAACCAGCTGCACGATAAGTTTTATCCCAGTATCGGCTGTGCACCTTGCACGCGCGCGATTACTCCGGGCGAAGATATCCGTTCTGGGCGCTGGTGGTGGGAGGCACCAGAAACCAAGGAATGTGGATTGCATACCAGCAAAGTGATCCCCTTAAAATAAATACAATTAATTGATAAATAACAGTATCATGAGCAATTTTTGAAAGCGGTCGGTGCGGATTTGCTTAAGTTTGCTTAACTTATATTTATATGTTGAAAGAGAAAATGAATAATCATCCTTTTACCCATCTGGATGTGTTGGAAAGTGAGGCGATACACATTATGCGGGAAGTGGCATCGGAATGCGCGAATCCGGTTCTTTTGTTTTCCGGTGGGAAGGATTCTATTGTCTTATTGCGTCTGGCGGAAAAGGCATTTCGCCCCGGGCGTTTTCCGTTTCCATTAATGCATATTGATACGGAGCATAATTTTCCTGAAGTGATCGAGTTTCGGGATCAGCGCGTTAAAGAATTAGGTGAGCGATTGATTGTTCGCAGTATGGAAGACTCGATTAAAAAGGGCAGAGTGGTATTGCGTTCAGAGAATCAGAGCCGCAATGCCTTTCAGTCAGTGACACTGCTGGATGCGATTGCAGAATTCAAATTCGATGCTTGTATTGGGGGTGCGCGACGGGATGAAGAAAAAGCGCGCGCTAAAGAGCGAATCTTTTCTTTTCGCGATGAATTTGGCCAGTGGGATCCCAAGAATCAGCGTCCGGAGTTATGGGATATTTACAATACCCGTACCCACCCGGGTGAGAACATCCGGGTATTTCCAATCAGTAACTGGACGGAGTTAGATGTCTGGGAATATATTGCGCGTGAAAAACTTGAAGTGCCCCCAATTTATTTTGCACATACTCGAGAGGTGATTCGCCGTGCAACTGGTTTGTTACCCGTCTCTCATCTGGTAAAACCGCAACCAGGTGAGAAAACTGAGCATGTGACTGTGCGCTTTCGCACTGTAGGGGATATGAGTTGTACTTGTCCAGTGGAATCCAATGCAGCGAGCATCGATGAGATTATTGCCGAAACTGCGATGACACGGATCACTGAACGAGGTGCTACACGCATGGACGATCAGACATCGGAGGCATCGATGGAATTGCGTAAGAAGGAAGGATATTTCTAGAAAATTAGCGCATGCAGGTGGTGATTGACTGGCAACACCGCATTCAGTCAATTGAATCGATCCGCTTTTACTATTCCGTTAGTTGATATTTTGCGGTGACATGAATTTCCAAAAGGTTTACAAATGTCGGTCATTGAAAAAATTTCGCTTGATCAAATCGAATTATTGCGTTTTATTACTGCCGGTAGTGTGGATGATGGTAAAAGTACGCTGATCGGTCGTTTGTTGCATGATTCAAAGTCTATTTTTGAAGATCAATTAACATCAATTACCCACACTACGCGTAAGCGCGGCTCGGAAGGTGTGGATTTATCCCTGCTTACTGATGGACTACAGGCCGAGCGCGAACAAGGAATAACTATTGATGTGGCTTACCGTTATTTCGCCACACCCAAACGTAAATTCATCATCGCTGATACACCCGGCCATGAGCAATATACGCGCAATATGGTAACGGGTGCCTCGACTGCCAATCTCGCGATCATTCTGATCGATGCCCGCAAGGGTGTGCTCACCCAATCCCGCCGTCATGCCTATCTGGCAAGCCTGGTGGGGATTCCGCATCTGGTGGTGGCGGTTAACAAGATGGATCTAGTGGATTATTCTCAAGTGGTTTTTGAGAAAATTTGCAAGGATTTTGCGGCTTTTGCTGAAAAACTCGGCCTGCGCAATGTGACTTATATCCCAATGTCGGCGCTGAATGGGGATATGGTGGTTGAGCGGGGTGCTCATCTCGATTGGTATGCGGATTCTACGTTAATGGATTTGCTGGAGAATATATCGATTGAAGATGATATTAATCGTGAAGATTTTCGTTTTCCTGTGCAATGGGTGTGCCGGCCACAAACTAAGGAATTGCATGATTTCCGCGGTTACATGGGGCGTATCGAGTCGGGCTCTATACGTGCGGGCGACAGTGTCACACTGCTGCCATCCGGTTTGACCTCACGTATCAAAGAAATTCTCGTGTACGAAGGTCCTATTAAAGAGGCTTTCGCTCCTCAGTCTGTGACACTGACCATTGAAGATCATTTGGATATTTCACGCGGCGATATGCTGGTGAAAACAGGAGATGCGCCATGGGTCATTAAATCCTTTGAAGCGATGTTATGCTGGCTCTCTGAACAACCGCTTGATCCCAATCGGAAGTACCTGATCAAGCAGTCAACCCGGATTGTTAAAGCAGTGATCAGTCGCATTGATTACCGTGTCGATGTCAATACCCTGAATCATGAAACAGTGGATACTTTAAAAATGAATGATATTGCGCATGTAGGACTGAAAGTGCAACTGCCGATTGTCTGTGACAAATATGAACGTAATCGCGCAACTGGCTGTTTCATCATTATTGATGAAAGCAGCAATAATACAGTGGCCGCGGGTATGATTGCTGCTGCCAAGGAATAAAAAAAATCTAGGCGTAGCAGGACTTTTTTGATTAACAATGAACGTGGATGAACAACCCGAATCACTCGGTTGTCAAAAAAGAAAATATTCAAGTGCTACTAACTGTTGCAGAGCGAGAAAAAATAAGTGCTGGATATTCTGAGGGAGGGGTTATTTGATTATATGTTGATGAATATTCAAATACTCATGGTGGATGGCTTAAGGCCGCGCAAAGGACTCGAGTCGATGCGCTTAAGTCAGAATTGATGACAAATTATTGCATTGACTGTATGAATGGCTAATGCAGCTCAGCATCAGGAAGCTGTCATAAACCTAGAACTGAATATTCCCGAATAAATAATGGGCGTTGTTAAACAGGCGCTCAACTAGATTCTTCGATGGACAGAAAGAAAAATATACGTGTGCTGGTACTCGATGATGACAAATTCATGCTGGAGTTTGTCAGTCATTTATTCCTGGAATTGGGAGTCAGTGAAGTACTCGTAGCAGAAGATGGCAAAGCGGGTTTATTTATACTGTCAACTCAAAGCGATGCTGTTGATTTGTTGATCTGTGATATTGAGATGCCAGGAATGGATGGCATTGAATTTCTGCGTAACATCGCGGATCAGAAATATAGTGGAAAAATCGTATTATTCTCAGGCATTGACGCTGACTTACTCAAAGCGATAGAACGTTTAGCGGTTGTGCGGGGATTGAATGTCATCGGAACATTGGCAAAGCCGGTGATGATTGGATCTTTAGCAGCGATACTGGAAAAGCTTTCTTTACCAATTCATAAAACGGTTGATTCTTCTACGCTAAGGCAAATATTCGATGTGGAAGAAATTCAGCAAGCTCTGACTGCAGATCAAATCACGATATTTTTTCAGCCAAAAATTTCTGCTGCCAGCCGTCGCGTCACAAGTGTCGAATGTTTGGCCAGGTGGCATCATGCGAGATATGGTTATGTTTCCCCTGATAATTTTATTTCTATCATTGAACAGAATGGTTTGATCAATGATTTTACCCGTAATATTTTGAAGAAATCGGTTCAACAACTGGATTTGTGGCTGCAGCAGGGACTGGACTTAAAAATTTCTGTGAATGTTTCGATGGAAAATCTGGATCGATTGAATTTACCAGAAATTTATCAGGAAGCGGTACAGAACTCGAATGTGCCGATTGATCGGGTGATCTTGGAAATTACAGAAGGTAATTTGGGAAAAGATTTCGCACAAAGTCTGGATATCTTGACGCGCATAAGGCTTAAAGGGTTTGGGTTGTCAATTGATGATTTTGGTACTGGCTATGCGTCAATGGAAACCCTTAAATATATGCCTTGTACGGAACTCAAAATAGATCGGATATTTGCGCATAATGCCACCGAGGATCTGGCCACCCGGGTAATTCTTGAGTCGAGTATAAAATTAGGCAAAGCTTTTGGTTTGAATGTTGTTGTCGAAGGCATTGAAACTCAAGCTGACTGCGAGCTTGTCGCAGAACTCGGGTGTGATGAAATACAAGGATATTTTATTGCCAAACCTATGCTGGCCAATGAATTTACCCAATGGCTCTCTGATTATGAGAAAAATAGGCTATCGGTCTATTAAAAATAATCTTTTGATATATCAGCAAGCTACAAAGAATAATAAAATATTAAATAATTGATTATGACAAATTTAGATGCAGCGTTGCACGCTCAGCAAGAAACAATGACAGCTTTACCGAATTTCAATTTCGGTTTTACGATTTCCGATCTTTATCAGCGCAGTGGTCTGGTCAAGTTAGATCAGATATTTCTAAATTTTCTTCGCACCGGCGATGAGACGCTGCATAAAAAGCTGGAACACGCGCGTGCACATCCCGATCACCTGCTTCCCAAAGATGATTCTGCGTTATTGATTGAAATTGCGCCATGGGTAGAAGATTTTATTGCCCGGTTATTTAACATTGAGACTGAAGTACAGCAGTTAGCTGCAAAGCATCATGAATTGGCGCCGCTGTATTTCTGCAAGCGGCAATTTGTACAGCGCCGGGCCAAAGGAAAAGTCAGCGATGAGGAATTGGCTGGCATCGATGGCTTGGCGCTCGAAAAAGAGCTGACGGCAGAATTTGGCGAATCCTTCTCAGAATTGGTTTTTGCCACGAAAGTGGCGCAGTGGATGGAAGCAGAAGCAGAAAATGAATCACGCCTGAACAAGGCGCTGCGCTATGCTGCCTGGGCTTTAAGAACACCGACCGGACAGCAGCATACGCAACAGGGCATTCTCTTCAAGTCACCCGCCAAGCTGGATTTTCAGCATTTGCTGGCGCTGGAGACGGATGAATCAGCCGGCTACACCGTGTATCGGCTTGGGCATTTGCGAGAACGTAACGGTTTTGCATTGACTGATTCTGGCACTGATCTGGTGGGTGCCCTGGATGAAGCCAATTACTGCATCTGGTGTCATGAGCAAGGTAAAGACTCGTGCTCCAAGGGCTTCAGACAAAAAACCAAATTACCGGATGAGCCGCCCACTTTCAAGCGCAGTGAGCTGGGCGCTTTGCTGGCTGGTTGTCCTCTGGAAGAGCGCATTTCCGAATTTCACAAACTCAAGACACAAGGCGTCGCGATAGGCAGCCTGGCGATGATCGTGCTGGATAATCCAATGTGTGCCGGCACCGGTCACCGCATTTGTAATGATTGTATGAAATCCTGTATTTATCAAAAACAGGATCCTGTTGATATTCCTCAAGCCGAGACACGAACCCTGAAGGATGTATTGGCGCTGCCATGGGGATTTGAGATTTATAGCTTGCTGACACGCTGGAATCCGTTGAATCTGCGTCGACCCGTACCGAAGCCGGCCAGTGGCCGCAAGGTTCTGGTTGTCGGAATGGGGCCGGCCGGTTACACGCTGGCACATCATTTGATGAATGAAGGTCACACCGTGGTGGGAATCGATGGGCTTAAGATCGAACCTTTGCCGGAAGAGATTTCAGGTGTCAATCAACGGGGCAAGCGGGTGCCGTTCAAAGCAATTCGTGATGCCAGTACGCTGGAGGAGAATCTGGACCAGCGCATGCCGGCTGGTTTTGGCGGGGTGGCAGAATACGGGATTACCGTGCGCTGGAATAAGAACTTTCTGAAACTGATTCGTCTGTTATTGGAGCGCAGGGAAGAATTCGCGTTGTTTGGGGGAGTGCGTTTTGGTGGCACCCTGACGACTGATGACGCATTTGCCATGGGATTTGATCATGTGGCTTTGGCAGCGGGCGCTGGACGTCCCACCATATTGGATTTACCAAATGGATTGGCGCGCGGTGTGCGGGCAGCATCGGATTTCCTGATGGGATTGCAATTAACCGGCGCCGCGCACAATGATTCCATCGCAAATATGCAGTTGCGTTTACCGGTAGTGGTAATTGGCGGTGGGTTGACAGCCATTGATACTGCAACCGAGGCACTGGCTTATTATCCGGTGCAGGTGGAAAAGTTTTTGCAGCGCTATGAAATTCTGACGGCTGTGCAGGGAGAAGATGCGGTCCGGGCGATATGGGATGCTGAAGAAAAAGAGATCGCTGATGAGTTTCTTTGCCATGCGCGGGCAATTCGCGCAGAACGCCAGACTGCTGAGCGTGAAGGACGCTCGCCACGCATTATCCATCTGCTGCAATCCTGGGGCGGTTCAACCATCGCCTATCGGAAGCGGCTTATAGACAGTCCTTCCTATACGTTGAATCATGAGGAAGTAGAAAAAGCTCTGGAAGAGGGAATTTGGTTTGCCGAAGGGATGACGCCAGTGCGTATTGATGTGGATGCCTGGGGACATACGCAATCGGTGCGATTTGCTGTGCAAAAACACGATGAAGCTGGGCAGTGGCACGATGCAGGAACAGTTGAATTACCGGCACGCGCCCTGCTGGTTGCTGCAGGAACTCAGCCAAACACTGTGCTGGCACGAGAAGACGAGAAGCAATTTAAACTCAGTGGGCGTTATTTTGCGGCCTGTGATGAAGAAGGCAATGAAGTGCAACCTGCATATGCTAATCCTAAACCTGAGACGCCATTGGTATTGCTCAGCCGCTACAGAGATAACCAGGATGGGCGTTTCATCAGCTTCTTTGGCGATTTGCATCCTTCTTATTCAGGTAATGTAGTGAAGGCAATGTCTAGCGCCAAGCAAGGCTATCCAGTGGTGAGTCGGGTGCTGGAACGAGTCAAGCCGGTGTTGGATCAGTCAACGCAGCAATTTTTTGCGGCGTTAAATGATCAACTGCGCCCAACTGTTCATAAAGTAGAAAGATTGGCTCCCAATATTATTGAAGTGGTTGTGCATGCTCCTATGGCGGCGGAGCATTTTCAACCGGGACAGTTTTATCGTTTTCAGAATTATGCAACCTTGTCAACAATTGCGGGAGACACGCGATTGGCGATGGAGGGTCTTGCATTGACAGGGGCATCGGTGGATATTGAACGCGGGTTGGTTTCACTCATTGTTTTAGAAATGGGTGGATCTTCTAACTTGTGTGCGATGTTGAAGCCAGGTGAGCCTGTGATATTGATGGGCCCTACCGGAACGCCGACAGAGATTCCAGCCGGTAAAACTGTGGTGCTGGTGGGGGGTGGCTTAGGTAATGCGGTGTTGTTTTCTATTGGTGCAGCCGCACGTGCGGCAGGATCAAAGGTGTTATATTTTGCTGGCTACAAAAAAATGGTCGATCGTTATAAGGTAGCCGAAATCGAAGCAGCAGCGGATATTGTGATATGGTGCTGCGATGAATCCCCAGGCTTTGAAGTAACCCGTTCACAGGATAAAAGCTATGTGGGTAATATCGTGCAGGCCATGGTTGCTTATGCCACTGGTGAATTAGGTACGCAACCTGTGTCATTGGCTGATGCGGATCATATTATTGCGATTGGTTCAGACCGTATGATGGCCGCAGTTGGCGTCGCTCGCCATAACCAACTGAAGCCTTATTTGAAAGCAGATCATTTTGCTATCGGCTCGATTAACTCTCCGATGCAGTGCATGATGAAGGAAATTTGTGCGCAGTGCCTGCAACCGCATCAGGATCCAGAAACTGGAAAGATTACTTATGTATTTTCTTGCTTTAATCAAGATCAACCATTGGACCAAGTTGATTTTCCTGGATTGGCCACGCGCTTACGTCAGAATACTGTACAGGAAAAACTGACTAATCAATGGATCGCGCGTTGCTTGAACAGCGTGGGCTAAGTACCCGATCAATTCAATTCATTCTTAAATAATTCCTGTGTAGATCAGATACACAGGAGTGATCGCACTTATGCATGCTTGCCACTCAGCATAGCCGACCAAATCAGCATCATCAGCATGATTAAGTAGCGAGAAGACCAGATTAGGTCAGGTTTTTCCTGATCCAAGTAATGCATGCATTGCCTGCAAATTGATTTATAATTCGCAGTTCATTTAAAGAATTGAGCGCAATTCAGGTTTTGATTTGCAACTGGATTGGCAAAAAAAAGGGAGATCATCAATGCATATAGGCATACCCGCAGAGATTCGCGGGGGAGAAACGCGTGTAGCAGCCACACCCGAAACCGTGAAAAAATTTACTGCTAAAGGTTTTCATAAAGTATCCGTGCAATCAGGAGCTGGCGCAGGCGCCAGTATACCGGACTCAGCATATCAAGAAGCAGGCGCGGCCATAGTGACCAGTGCGGCTGAATTGTATGCACAATCAGAGATTGTGCTCAAAGTGAGAGGGCCGGAGCCCAATGAAGTAGCAATGATGAGAAAGGATGCTGTGTTAGTGGGTCTTTTATCACCGCAGCACAAGGAAGGTATTGCGGCACTAGCGCAGCATGGCTTGACCGCATTTGCGATGGAGAAGTTACCGCGTATCTCTCGAGCGCAGAGTATGGATGTGTTGTCATCCCAGGCGAATATTGCTGGCTATAAAGCTGTAATCATGGCGGCGAATGTTTATCAGAGATTCTTTCCGATGCTGATGACAGCAGCTGGTACTGTGAAAGCAGCTAGAGTTTTGGTTTTAGGCGCAGGTGTTGCCGGTTTGCAGGCTATTGCAACAGCAAAAAGGCTCGGTGCTGTGGTTGAGGCATTTGATGTGCGGCCAGCAGCCAAAGAGCAGGTCGAGAGCTTGGGTGCTAAATTTGTCGAGGTACCGCTGAATGATGAAGAAAAGGCGAAAGCTGAAACAGCAGGCGGCTATGCGACGGAAATGTCGGATGACTATAAACGTCGGCAAGGTGAGCTTGTGCATGCACGTGCGATCGCTGCCGATATTATTATTACTACCGCTTTAATTCCAGGCCGCCCAGCGCCTGTTTTGATCAAGGAAGAAACCGTGCAAGCGATGAAGCCGGGTTCGGTGATTGTGGATATGGCCGTTGAAGCAGGCGGTAATTGTCCTTTGTCAGAATTGGATAAAACGGTGGTGAAACATGGCGTGCACCTCATCGGCATCGCCAATATTCCTGGATTGGTGGCAGCAGATTCCAGTACGTTATATGCACGCAATTTAATGAATTTTCTTAACTTGATGCTTGACCCAAACAGCAGCGAACTTAAAGTGGATCGCAGTGATGAGATTGTTGCGGGAACTTTGGTTTGTACAGGCGGAGAAATAATCACTCAGCCACAATGAATGGTAGTTTAAGCAATAAATGTCATTTTATTCAATTGTTACGTTTAAAACGTATAGTGAGCGAATTTTATAGGAGTAATCATGATTGGTGAAATTGATCCGGTTATTATCAATCTAACCGTTTTCGTGCTGGCGATCTTCGTGGGTTATCATGTCGTATGGAACGTCACTCCGGCTCTGCATACGCCTTTGATGTCAGTGACTAACGCAATTTCTGGCATTATTCTTGTAGGCGCGATGTTAGCGGCTGGACCGGCTGAAACAGATTGGGGAGTCTGGTTGGGTGCTGCTGCGGTTGCGTTGGCTGCCATCAATGTTTTTGGCGGATTTCTGGTTAGCCAACGCATGCTGGAAATGTTCAAGAAAAAAGAAAAAAAAGGAAATGCATAAATGTCAGCAAATATGGTAGCACTTGCGTATTTAGTGGCTTCAGTATTTTTTATACTGGCGCTAAAGGGCTTAAGCTCTCCTGAATCTGCGCGCCGTGGAAATTTATTCGGTATGGTAGGTATGTTGATTGCTGTTGCCACGACCTTGACGCTTACACAGAACTGGCCCTTGATTCTGGGCAGTATCGCAGTGGGAGGCATTATTGGTGCAATCGTTGCGCAGCGTGTGCAAATGACAGCAATGCCAGAACTGGTTGCATTTATGCATTCACTGGTCGGTTTAGCGGCTGTATTTATTGCAATTGCAGCTGTTAATAATCCGGTTTCATTCGGCTTGCCGGAAATTCTGCCCGCAGGCAGTAAGCTGGAATTATTCCTGGGTACTTTCATTGGCGCCATGACATGGTCAGGTTCGGTCATCGCGTTTTTGAAACTGTCTGGGCGGATGAGTGGTACACCGGTTGTTTTTACTGGTCAGCATATGATCAATCTTTTGCTGGCAATCATCATGATCGGGTTCGGCTTGTGGTTTTTCTTCAGTGAAACAACAAACTGGACCGCATTTATTGCAATGACCGCCGTTGCTTTTCTATTAGGATTTTTAATTATTGTTCCTATTGGCGGTGCCGATATGCCGGTCGTAATATCGATGCTTAACTCATATTCTGGCTGGGCTGCAGCAGGTATTGGTTTTTCTCTGGGTAATCCAATGCTGATTATTGCTGGATCATTGGTAGGTAGTTCGGGTGCGATTCTTTCTTATATTATGTGTAAAGCCATGAATCGTCCATTTCTATCCGTCATACTCGGTGGTTTTGGCAGTGATGGTGGCGCCACAGCCGCAGCAGAGAGTGGGGCGCAGAAGACCTATCGCAGTGGAAGTGCTGAAGATGCCGCTTTCTTAATGGGGAATGCGGATAGCGTGATCATTGTTCCTGGTTATGGCTTGGCAGTTGCAAGAGCTCAACATGCTGTTAAAGAATTGGCTGAATCATTGCAAGAAAAAGGTGTTAATGTGCGCTTTGCTATTCATCCGGTGGCGGGGCGTATGCCTGGTCACATGAATGTGCTGCTGGCAGAAGCTGAGATTCCTTATGAACAAGTTCTAGAAATGGAAGAGATCAATAGTGATTTTTCAAACACCGATGTTGTGTTGGTGCTAGGCGCAAACGACGTGGTGAATCCGGCGGCGAATGTTCCAGGCAGTCCAATTTATGGGATGCCTATCCTTGATGCACATAAGGCGCGCACTGTCATGGTAGTTAAGCGTAGCATGGCGGCAGGCTATGCTGGTCTTGATAACGATTTATTTTATATGGATAAAACCATGATGATATTTGGGGACGCCAAAAAAGTAGTTGAGCATATGGTCAAGGCGCTCTGATAGTAATTTCTTAATTTAGCAAGCAAAAAGATTTTCAAATAAAAAGAAGCAATGATTAAAAATTGCTTCTTTTTATTTTTAAGATAAGAGTGGTAATTTAAGATCCTTAAATGGGCGAGTCTTAGCAATACCGAATCCTTGAACATAATCCACACCGACTTCTTGTAATTTTGCAAGAATATCGTCAGTTTCTACTAATTCAGCGATTGTTTTAATCCCAGCTTTGTGAGCTAATTGATTAATAGCAATTACTCTCTCTAAATCTTCTTCATCACGCAGAATATTGCAAATCAGGCTACCATCGATTTTCAGGTAATCTACTTTAATTTTGTCTAGTAGCTCGATTGAGCTGGGGTTATGGTTAAAGCTGCAGAGTGAGAGTAAGCAACCTAATTTATTTATTTCTTGGGAGAAAATAATTACATCTGGGGTGTTGATTTCTGCATCAAACACTTCAATTTCAAAGCAAAGTTTTGGAGCAGCTACATTCATTTTTCGTAATAGATTCTGAATGAAACCAGGAAAGGCATGATCACTTAAGGTATCTTTCGCGACATTCAGGCAAAATATTGCATGGGTTTTTGGCTGAACAGATAGCCATCTTATGATATGACCTACTATCCATCGATCCAGTTGTGGCATCATTTTGAATTGATCGACAAAGGGTAAGAATGAGTCGGGAGGCATCAGGTTATTTTCTTCCTCATTCATGCGAATTAGAATTTCATAGTGCGATGGTGTGGTAGATTTAATAGGATTTATTTGCTGATAGTAGAGATTGAATTCTCCTCCTTCAATGGCTTGACCGATACGTGTAGCCGTGGTTGTTGTAGTTTCTGATTTGGAAATTTGACTTTGAAGACTGGTATTACTTTTTACAGGTACTTCATCGGTTTTGTATGGTTCAGGTTTAATTGAATTTTCTACTCTGCTTTTTAACGATACACGATTTTTTTCTTGCATGCGGGGGGTGTGCATTGTATAGAAACCAATTGTTCTTCCTTTATTATCAAGATGTGGAACATACTGTTCCGTAAAAATGTAAGGAAACCCCTTGGTTGAGCGAAGGATACGCTCATTATGTATTGTTTTTCCTGATAAAATTTCCTCAATATAATTTTTAATATCAGAAAAGAATTCCTCACCTGAGAATTCCGTTAAGAGCCGTCCGTCTATCTGACTTGAGTTTAATCCAAACCATTGGCGAAAGATTCTGTTATGGTAACGGCAACATAGATCAACATTAAAATAGGCCAGCATGACAGGGATATTTTCATCGATAAACATTGACTTTGTTTTGCTCTCTGAAGCTGTTTTCTCAGCCCATATCCGGTGTTTTATCTCATTGGTAAGTCTTTCTTTGCTTATTAATAATTGACTTGAATAGTTTCTGATATCTTTTTCTGTACGTATCACCTGAATAGCTATTATTATTAATGCGGAGACCAAAAAAAACCATAATATCGCTGACGAGGGGAATGCGAGTTCATTGAAAAAAAAAGTATCCATTAGTAAAGTAATGACAAGAACTAAAGCAGTGCAAACAGCCAGATAAGGTTTGATAGCATGAAATAGAGAGACTCTGTGCATGACTGTTCCTGTTCTTAATACTTTTGGGTTTTGTAAGTTACTGCCATAATTAGTAATAAGATAATGATTGTTTTTTATCTAATTCCTTGCTATATAAGATGAAAGTGGTTGGGTCAATGACCAAAATTTCCATAAACTTGAGCGTTTTATTATGAAATCCTGAGATGAAGGTTCGTTAAGGGCTGTTATGATTAATTGATCTATTTTTCCCTTTTTAAGGGCTCTAAGTAAGGGAAAGAACCATTCTTCCTCCAGATTCTTCAGAGTTTCATGCCAGCTATAGGCATTCTTGTATTTGGCTTTGCCAAGTAAAGTGTCCAATATAATAAGATGATTTCCTGCTATTTCAGTTTGTAACCATTTGTCAGCATTAGTAGGTAATTGTGAGAAATTGGTGTTGCTTGCAAATGCTAATGCGCGTGGTAAGTCGTGGTCACTCCAGATATGTGTGTAAGAAGATTGTATTGACTTCGGCATATCACCTCCACCCCAAAACCAAACACTATTAATCGTTAATTCTCCGCGAGATTCACGTGCTTGATTGACGGGATGATCATGAAGCAGCATTTGAATTTCATTGAAAATTTTATGCCAAATAACACTTTCACTACCTGTAGGTAGGAAGTTATTGATGTTCATGCATGTAACCTGGCCGAGCGTATAGGTCTGTATTTCTGGTGCTCTGGATGTTCGGATATACCAGCGGTCTGGGCGTAGTGGCAAGAGAGAGAAACCATATTGATGACTTAGATTGTGGTTTAGATCTTGCGCTATTTGCTCAGCTTCCTCTTTGGAAATTTGAAAGGCTTGACTATCAGCTAACATAATGTGGTTTTGTTCGATACGCAAATGTACAGGATCGGCTCGCATCCAGAAATCTTTACTCGTTTTCACTAAATCGGAACCATCAATGTGTAACATAATTGGTGCGATAGGCCAGTTATTTTGTTGTTGTGCGATGTTAAATGCCTTGCATAGCCATATTTCCATTTCCTGTGAAGGATGCTGTGTAGAGCTACTTTTTGACAGTAATGTTTCTAAAGATGGCGTTAATAGATCATGGTAAATTTCCGGTTGTGAAGCATCAGGCCAGAAGAGGTGAGGTATGAGAAGGGTTAAATTCATTGCTGGGGTACAAGTAGCTTTATAAGGTATTGATGAATTAATAGACATTGTGATCTCTGACGAAGCTGGATTTTATGATATGTGATTCTGAGCTGAGAAGTTATTGCTTAAAAATGCTAAATTGAGCAGGTCAGTATGAGCGGCTTGCTCTGCACATAGAAAGGCATGAGTTTTGCACGTATAATTATAAGTTACAAAAATATAGCTAGGACTTTTAAAAAGAAGTGTTGATGATAAGAAGATCTTGTTCAAAATTTGGGAAATTGAGCTTGTCTAGAAAAATCTGCTATTAGGATTGCAATCTTTTTAACGCAATAGATAAATCTTATCACTTTAGTAAGCTGTAAATATCGAAGAGATATAAAAGATATTCCATATTTGGAGATGTTATGTACCAGCGTATAAAAATACCTGTTGATGGTAAGAAGATTCAGGTTAATGATGATAATTCATTAAGTGTGCCCGATAATCCCATTATTCCTTTTATTGAAGGTGATGGAATTGGTATTGATATTACTCCGGTAATGCGAAAGGTTGTCGATGCGGCAATTAAAAAGGCTTACGGTGGTCAACGTAGAATCTCATGGATGGAAATTTTTGCAGGTGAGAAATCTACCCAAATTTATGGCGCAGATGTTTGGTTGCCGGAAGAAACGCTCACAGCGGCAAAAGAATTTGTGGTTTCAATTAAAGGTCCTTTAACAACACCCATCGGTGGAGGTATTCGTTCAATTAACGTCGCACTTCGCCAGCGCCTTGATTTATATATTTGTTTACGACCTGTGCGTTATTTTAGTGGGGTACCAAGTCCAGTAAAGAATCCAGAAAAAACGGACATGGTAATTTTTCGAGAAAATTCTGAGGATATTTATGCTGGTATAGAATGGGAAGCAGAATCAGAGTCAGTTAAAAAAATAATAGATTTCTTGATTAGAGAAATGGGAGTGACAAGTATACGTTTCCCACAAACTTCTGGTATCGGAATCAAACCAGTTTCCAGAGAAGGTACAGAACGCTTTGTTCGGAAAGCGATTCAATATGCGATAGAGAATAAGCGTGAGTCAGTCACTTTGGTGCATAAGGGTAACATCATGAAATTTACCGAAGGTGCATTCAAAAAATGGGGATACGCTTTGGCTGCTAGGGAGTTTGGAGCTGAGTTGTTAGATGGAGGTCCGTGGATGAAACTACCGCTGGAAAAGGGCGGAATTATTATCAAGGATGTGATTGCTGATGCTTTCTTACAGCAAATTTTATTACGCCCGGAAGAGTATGATGTGGTGGCGACTTTGAACCTGAATGGCGATTATATCTCGGATGCACTAGCAGCTCAGGTGGGTGGGATAGGAATCGCGCCAGGCGCTAATTTGAGTGATTCTGTTGCAATTTTTGAGGCAACGCATGGCACGGCACCAAAATATGCAGGAAAAAATCAGGTAAACCCTGGTTCTATTATTTTGTCAGCGGAAATGATGCTGCGGCATTTAGGTTGGATAGAGGCAGCTGATATGCTTATTACAGCAATGGAAGCTACTATTCGGGATAAGATAGTTACTTACGATTTTGCGCGCCAAATGACAAATGCTAAGCAAGTTTCTTGTTCGGTATTTGGCGATTCAATGATTGAACGTTTGAATTAAAAAAAGCTAAAAAGACTTAAGCAGGTATTTAATGAAAGAACCCTTGCCTTTTGGCAAGGGGGTTAAACTTGCTATGTATCTTTAAGATCTTACGTCAAAAGTCTACGTGCCAGTTTTCAATTTTCTGAACAGTTAAGCGGATTGGATATTCGAGGCTTGTTTCCCTTTCGGGCCTTGGGTGACATCAAAACTCACTTTTTGGCCTTCTTTGAGCGTTTTAAATCCAGACATATTGATTGCTGAGAAGTGTGCGAATAAATCTTCACTTCCATCATCAGGAGTAATAAAACCAAAACCTTTAGAATCATTGAACCATTTTACTGTACCTGTTGCCATTTCTACTTCCTATATAAAAACTGGGCCGGAAACCCTAATACTATTTGAATTTCAAGACTATTGACGGATAAAACCTATACCGCAGAGAACTTGAAGCCAAACGCCACGTACTGTTTTACGCAAATCTGGGGTTAAAGTCAAGCGGTTACATAATATTTGTGATTGGAATGGGTTAATTATTTTAAAATACTTGAAAATTTTGTCGTAATCGTCAAGTATGTTGGTGATGAGGTACTTTATCTTTATACTAATACCCATATTTTCAATATAGAAATTGGTTAAGGAAGAAAATTATGGCGGAGAGTGGCTCAGACCCCGTTATTCTTAAACAGAAGCAAGAGAAGATTAGAGAAAAATCTCCTCCACTTTATAAGATCTTGTTATTAAATGATGATTTTACACCTATGGAGTTTGTTGTTGAGGTGTTAAAAATATTCTTTTATATGGATCAAGCGCAGGCAACACGAATAATGTTAAAAGTACATACGGAGGGGGTTGGTGTGTGTGGTGTGTACACAAGTGATATTGCAAGCACCAAGGTCAAACAGGTAGTTGAATTTGCAAGAAAGAATCAGCACCCGCTAAGGTGTGTGATGGAGGAGAACTGAAATGATTGCGCCAGATTTAGAAGTCAGTTTACATATGGCATTTGTAGAATCCAGGCAGAAACGTTATGAATTTATTACCGTAGAACATTTATTATTAGCAATGCTCGATAATGCAAGTGCTGCCGAAGTATTAAATGCTTGCCTTGTGGATATTGAAGATTTGCGGTCAGTATTACTTGATCATATTGCACGCCATACGCCTGTGATCAGTGGGAATGAAGAAGTTGATACACAACCCACCTTAGGTTTTCAGCGTGTTATTCAGAGAGCTATATTGCATGTTCAATCATCAGGAAAGAAAGAAGTAACTGGTGCTAATGTTTTGGTATCGATATTTGGTGAGAAAGATTCGCATGCGGTTTATTTTTTGCATCAGAGAGGGGTTACCCGCTTGGATGTAGTGAATTATATTTCACATAATATTCGAAAAGTACCGCACGAGAATGATGCTAAAACCGGAAGTGAAGGTGATAGCGAGCATGAGCCTAATTCTGGAGGATTGCTGGAAAATTACACAGTCAATCTGAATCATTTGGCGCTGATTAATAAGATCGATCCATTGGTGGGGCGTGACAAAGAGATCGAACGTGTTATCCAAACTTTGTGCCGGCGTCGAAAAAACAATCCCTTGTTAGTTGGTGAGGCGGGGGTAGGGAAAACTGCAATCGCAGAAGGTTTGGCAAAGCGTATTGTTGAAGAAGATGTACCCGATTTACTTTTGAAGCACCAGATTTATGCGCTTGATATGGGCGCTTTATTGGCTGGTACCAAATATCGGGGAGACTTTGAGCAACGTTTAAAAACATTATTGAAACAACTGACTGATAATCCCTCAGCTATCTTATTTATTGATGAGATTCACACATTAATCGGCGCTGGCGCTGCCTCGGGCGGTGTTCTGGATGCGTCAAATCTTTTAAAACCAGTTTTAAGTTCTGGACAATTAAGATGTATCGGGGCTACAACTTTCAATGAATATCGGGGAATTTTTGAGAAAGATCATGCATTATCCAGGCGTTTTCAACAAATAGAGGTAAATGAGCCCAGTGTAGACGAAACGGTGGCTATTTTGCGCGGCCTGAAAACACGCTATGAACAGCATCACAAGGTTAAATATACCGCTGGCGCACTGATCTCTGCCGCAGAATTATCAGCACGATATATTAATGATAGACACTTGCCAGATAAAGCGATTGACGTGCTTGATGAAGCGGGTGCTGCGCAACGTATTTTGCCAAAATCGAAGAAACGTAAAGTTATCGGCAAGAGTGAGATTGAAAGTGTGGTTGCCAAAATTGCGCGGATTCCTTCCCAGAATGTTTCCATAAATGATCGCAGCAAGCTGAAAACATTGGGTCGTGATATGAAGGCTATTGTTTTTGGACAGGATAAGGCAATCGATTCCTTGACCGCGGCCATCAAAATGGCAAGGAGCGGATTAGGGAATCCGCAAAAACCAGTGGGCTCTTTTCTTTTTTCAGGCCCAACAGGGGTAGGGAAAACAGAAGTGGCTAGGCAACTTGCTTATGCCCTGGGTATTCATTTGCATCGCTTTGATATGTCTGAATATATGGAGCGCCATGCTGTGTCTCGCTTGATTGGTGCACCACCAGGTTACGTGGGCTATGATCAAGGCGGTCTCTTAACGGAAATAGTGATTAAACATCCTTATTCGGTCTTATTATTGGATGAAATTGAAAAAGCGCATACCGATATTTTTAATATCCTGTTACAGGTAATGGATTATGGAACGTTGACAGATAATAATGGGCGCAAAGCTGATTTCCGCAATGTGATTATTATCATGACTACCAATGCGGGTGCCGAATCTCTTACTAAATCTTCAATTGGATTTAGAAAATCAAAATCCGCTGGTGATGAGATGACTGATATTAAGCGGTTATTTACTCCTGAGTTTCGTAATCGGCTCGACGCAATTATTTCATTTGATCCTTTAAATCAGGAGATTATATTGCGAGTGACTGATAAATTCCTGATCCAACTGGAAACACAACTGCACGAAAAGAAAGTAGAAGCAACCTTTACAGAGAAGTTGCGTAAGTATCTTGCTAAAAATGGCTTTGATCCGCTGATGGGCGCGCGTCCTATGGAGCGACTGATTCAGGATACAATTCGCAGTGCACTGGCTGATGAATTATTGTTCGGTCACTTAGTACATGGCGGGAAGGTAACTGTTGATATTGATAGCAATGATAAAGTAACACTTTTGTTTGAGGAAGAAGCTGCAACCATTTGACTGATGCCCAGATTTACCAGTGTCTCCTCGATGGTATCTTGGCCGGAATGTATACGGATGCTTCATCATGGTGCAAAGCGTTTCGTCAGAGAATGTAGAAGAAATGTTGGCTGAGCATATGGGTATGATTGGAAAGAGATGAAGAAAAGGCGATTTAAATTCATATCCTTCCAATGGATGTCTTAGAAGCTTTCATGAAAGCCAATAATGAGCTGTTTTGATTGAACCTGCCGAGGAATTACCATTTGCCAAAAAGGTTATTGAAAGCCAGAAAGAATTTCTCGATTAAGCCGGCCTAAGATTACTGATGAAGATTATCTGCAATTAAGATAAATCCTTTGCTTGAAAATTCTTGCTCTTATTCTGCTGCCATATGATCAGCTATCTGTGGGCAAGGAGGTAATGGTAATATACGCAATTTCTCGGTTTCGGTTTCCAAAAATTTCAAAGGATTAGTATCACTATGTTTTCGCAGAAACAAACGATAGAAAGTGTCGACCCAGAATTATGGCAAGCCATAAAAGGTGAGATGCAACGTCAGGAAGAATATGTCGAATTAATTGCTTCTGAAAATTATGCAAGTCCAGCGGTCATGCAGGCTCAGGGTTCCGTTCTGACTAATAAGTACGCCGAAGGCTATCCAGGCAAGCGCTATTATGGCGGATGTATGTATGCTGATCAGGTCGAACAACTGGCTATTGATCGACTCAAAGCACTTTTTGGTGCAGAGTACGTTAATGTGCAACCACATTCTGGTTCTCAAGCCAATGCGGCTGTTTATCTCTCAGCATTAAAGCCCGGCGATACCTTGCTCGGTATGTCTTTGGCGCATGGCGGTCATTTGACGCATGGTGCTAGCGTTAATATGAGCGGCAAAATCTTTAATTCAGTTTCTTATGGCTTGCATCCGGATACCGAAGTGCTTGATTACGACGAAGTTGAACGATTGGCTCATGAACATAAACCAAGAATGATTGTTGCAGGTGCTTCGTCTTATGCGCGAGTCATTGACTGGAAACGTTTTCGTAAGATTGCTGATGCTGTGGGCGCCTACCTGTTTGTGGATATGGCTCATTATGCTGGACTGGTGGCGGCTGGTTTTTATCCTAATCCAGTCGGCATTGCGGATTTTGTGACAAGCACCACGCATAAAACATTACGTGGTCCGCGTGGCGGTCTTATTATGGCCAAACCTGAGCATGAAAAGGCGCTGAATTCTGCCATTTTTCCACAAACCCAGGGTGGTCCTTTGATGCATGTGATTGCCGCCAAAGCAGTCGCATTTAAGGAAGCAGCCACTAAGGAATTCAAGAATTATCAAGAACAGGTGATAGAGAATGCACGAGTCATGGCAAAAGTGCTCACCAGTCGCGGCTTGCGAATTGTGTCTGGTCAGACGGATTGTCATATGTTTCTGGTTGATTTGTGTGCGATAAATTTGACTGGTAAGCAGGCGGAGGAAGCGCTGGAGTTGGCGCATATCACAGTTAACAAGAATGCCATTCCCAATGATCCGCAAAAACCCTTTGTGACCAGTGGCATTCGTGTCGGTTCGCCCGCAATTACCACGCGGGGTTTTAAAGAATTGGAGGCAGAACAGCTAGCCAATTTGATCGCCGATGTACTGGCTGCACCTGAAGATTCAGCGGTTTTGTCGCGCGTAGCCACTGAGGCAAAACAACTGTGTGCGAAATTCCCGGTTTATGGATAGACGCATTAGGCCGGGCCATGATGAGAGGAGCTGTTCAGCTGATTATTGCTGATTTAATGTAGCATGAAATGCCCTTTTTGTTGTGCAGACGACACCAGCGTAATTGATTCCCGTGTAAGTGAGGATGGTCAGAAAATACGTCGGCGGCGGCGTTGTCAAGCTTGCGATAAACGTTTTACAACTTATGAAACAGTGGAGTTACGTTTGCCCCAAGTTGTAAAACATGATGGCAGCCGGGCTGAATTTGACCGCAACAAACTGGTAACGGGGTTTAAACGTGCACTGCATAAGCGTCCAGTTCCCACCAGTTATGTGGATGCTGCTATTGACCGTATTGTGCAAAAATTTTTAAGTATGGGAGAACGCGAAGTTTCGTCGCGCAGTATTGGTGAAAGTGTGATGCAGGAGCTCTACAAGCTCGATAAAGTGGCTTACATACGATTTGCATCCGTCTATAAAAGCTTTCAGGATGTCGATGATTTTCGTGATGCGATCAAGGAAGTGCAAAAACCGGATCAGTAATTTGCAATCGAGAAAAGCGCATCTTCTTTGGCTTGGTGCTTATTTTATTGATCGCTTTGTTTTGATGATTCATATCGATGAGATCAATCTTACATCTTAACAATTCCTTGGATGTTTTCTCCCACTGATTATTCTTTCATGGCCACCGCGTTGCGGTTGGCTGAGAGAGGGCTCTACAGCACGACACCCAACCCGCGTGTGGGATGTATCATCGCACGCAATGACCAGATCGTTGGAAGTGGCTGGCATGAACGGGCTGGACAGGCCCATGCCGAAATTAATGCATTAAACACAGCGAGAGAGGCAGCACGCGGAGCAACGGCTTATGTGACACTCGAACCTTGCAGTCATTATGGACGTACACCGCCTTGCGCCAATGCCTTGATTGAGGCAGGCATTGCAAGGGTTGTCATCGCCATGGAAGATCCAAACCCACTGGTACATGGGCGCGGCTGCGCGCTATTGAGGCAAGCTGGCGTTACCGTTCAAGCGGGTTTGTTGCAAGCAGAAGCGCATGCACTCAATGTAGGCTTTATTACTCGAATGACTCATAAAAAGCCATGGGTCAGGTTGAAAATTGCTGCAAGCCTGGATGGCAGAATTGCATTGAAGAATGGTGCCAGCCAATGGATTACGGGTGAAGCTGCACGGCAGGATAGTCATCGGTGGCGAGCGCGCTCCTGTGCAATTATGACGGGTATCGGCACCGTAAAATCCGATAATCCTCAATTGACAGCACGCCACATCCAAACATCCCGCCAACCTAAGAAAATCGTTGTAGACAGCCATCTGGCTTTGTCATTGGATGCCCAATTGCTGCAAGGTGAAGAGGTCATTATTTTTACTGCCAATACAGAGAATCAGGAGAAAAAAGCGGCACTCGATCAGATGGGTGCACGGATTAATGTTTTACCGGATGCCGCAAGAAAAGTTGATCTGAAAAAAATGATCATAATGCTGGCGACTGATTTTGAAATGAACGAAGTACTGGTAGAAGCAGGCAGCGGATTAAATGGTGCTTTGATTAATGCAGGGTTAGTGGATGAGATGATTATTTTTCTTGCGCCTCATTTGCTCGGCGACGATGCGCAAGGCATGCTTAAGTTGACTGAATTAAAGTGTCTTGAGCAAAGGAAAATGCTGAAAATACAGGATTTACGGATGGTGGGGCAAGATATTCGGATAATTGCACGATTAAGAGAGAATTCTTTTTATTCGCGATGAGGCCTTTTGGCCAGCTTGCGCTGCAATGTACGGCGATGCATGTTTAATATTTTTGCAGTGACCGATATATTGTTGTCATTCTCAGTGAGGATGCGCTGAATATATTCCCATTCCAGCCGACCTACCGATAGCGGATTTACACTGATGGGCATGCCTGATTCGCCCGTGGTACGTTCAAAAGCAGCCATGATTTCGTCAGCATCGACTGGTTTGGCCAGATAATGCGTGGCACCGAGTTTGATAGCCTCGACCGCCGTAGCGATACTGGCATAGCCTGTCAACATGACAATACGTGTGCAGGGATCCAGCATTTTTAATTTTTCGACTAGAACCAATCCAGATTCACTGGATAATTTTAAATCAACAATTGCATATTCAGGTGTTGAAACCTCAGCCAGCTGTAATGCAGCTTCAATCGTATGCGCGCATGTCACACTGAAGCAGCGTTTCGTCATGGCTTTTGCCAGCACATCACAGAAAATGGTATCGTCGTCAACGATAAGTAAACTCGGATATTCTGTGTTATCGGTTAACGATTCAGTCATTGCATCTATCTATCCTAGCAACGGTAAAACAACTTGTGTACAGGCCCCGCCATTTTCAAGATTAAACAGACGGACACTGCCACCAAATCGTTCAATATTGGCATTGGCCAGAAATAACCCAATGCCAAAACCTTGTCCTGGCGTTTTACTGGAAAAAAAAGCTTCTCCGGCACGCTGCATGGCTTCTGCAGATAATCCCTCACCATCATCAATGATTTCTAGATGCAGCAAAGAATTATCCCATTTGCTCTTGATCTCTATACATTTTGAGGATGCATCGGCGGCGTTATTAAGCAGGTTTAATATGGATTGATTCAGTAATTGATTATCCATGATTTTAGGCACAGGCTGTATATCTGTACTTTGATAAGTAAACTGGACAGAAGGACGTATCAGCTTCCACTTGTCAAGAATTTGATGAAGGAATTCATCGACAGGAAGCTCGCTACCATGTTCAGTCCTGGTTTGACCCGCTTTCGCCAGCAATTGGGTTAGCGTCTGTTTGCAGTGAGTAATCTGGTTTCGCAGGATACAAATGTTATTCTGGAATTCATGATCCTGAGTATATTCTTGCTGTAATTCTCTGGTTACCACAGCCATGGTTGAAAGTGGCGTACCCAGTTCATGCGCGGCGCCGGCCGCCAATGTTCCCAAAGCAATAATTTGTTCGTTGCGTAATGCCTGTTCCCGTGCTTTGGCAAGATCCTGATCCCGTTCCCGGATCGAGGCGCTCATTTTAACGACGAACCAGGCAATGATGACAGTACTTAATACAAATGCCAGCCACATTCCTGACACATGCAATGCAAATTCAATCAGGTGATTACTATGATCATGTGGCAGCGGTATGTAATTAAATAATAGTAATGTATAACAAGCAATCGTAATAACAGCCATCACCCATGTATAGCGCCAAGGCAGCGTGGCGGCAGCGATTGTCAGAGGCAGTAAATATAGTGAGATAAAGGGGTTAGTTGATCCGCCACTGAAATACAATAAAGTGCTGAGCGCCAGTACATCGATTAATAATTGCAAAAAAAATTCCAGATGGGACACCGGCCATTTACGGTGCATCCGTATCCATGTCAACAGATTCAATAAGGCGAGGAGCGCAATAACCGAGATCATTGGAGTCCATGGAATTATAATGTCGATCGTCCAGTACACGATGCCAAGTGTTAAGCACTGACCAATGATGGAAATATTCCGGAGCAAAAATAAACGTTGTAAATTTTTGCTGAGCGGTGATTGACTGAGGTCACTAAACATGATTGAGGGACAACTTAAATTTTAGCTTGTTCAATAATAGAACATTATCTTAAATTTTATTGGATGGCTATGCGACAAATTGTCTCAGGGTGATGATTAGCATTAAAATAACAGAACGAACGTTGTGGTTAAGGATACAGCGCAATAAAAGCTGGGATTGGAGGAAGGATATTTACTGGAATCATAGTAACTGACAGTTTTTTCGGTTAAAATCGTGAGCCGTCGTTTTGTCTTATGCCGATGAATCGGCATTATCTTTTTGAAAATATTTTATGATTCTTATCCTTGTTCCAGATACCCGGCCTGATAGTCCGGAATATAAACAGTTATTGGCCCATCTAGCCAATTTTCCAGGAATCACAACGCGGGTACATACTGAAGTTGGTGCTGAGCAAACACTGACAGAAATATACTTGATTGGTAATACTAAAGTACTGTCTATTGAAGACGTTACCGCTCTTCCTTGTGTTGATCGGGTTGTTCGTGTTTCCGAGGAATATCGTGTGCTGGGGCGACACAAAAATGACGATCGTCCAACTCATTTTGATTATAACGGCGTTCGGTTTGGACAGGATACACTGAATGTGTTTGCTGGATTATGTGCAGTTGATACCATCGAACATGTTGAAATAATGATGAAAATATTGCGTGATCATGGACAGGTCTGCACGCGGATGGGCGCTTATAAACCACGTACCAGTCCCTATTCATTTCAGGGACATGGCAAGACCTGCCTTCCATACGTTTTTGATCTGGCAGGAAAATATGGCATAAAAGTGATCGCGATGGAGATTACGCATGAATCTCACTTGGATGAAATACGCGATGCGCTGTATCAAACTGGTAATGCGACCGGGGTCATGCTGCAAATCGGAACGAGAAATACCCAGAATTTTGAACTGCTGAAAATTGTCGGCCGTCAGCAGCACTTCCCGGTACTGATCAAGCGCGGTTTTGGTATTACTCTGGATGAATCTCTGAATGCTGCAGAGTACCTGGCTTCGGAAGGCAACCGCAAAGTCGTATTTGGTTTGCGGGGAATGAAAACTAATATGGGAGATCCACATCGTAATTTTGTCGATTTCTCGCATGTGCCTGTTGTTAAACGGTTAACCCGCATGCCAGTTTGTATCGATCCTTCGCATTCGGTGGGGAGTCGTGCGAACTCACCGGATGGCATTCTGGATATTATGCATGTGACAGCTCAAGGTGTAACAGTGGGAGCCAATATGGTACTGGTCGACTTTCATCCAGCGCCCAGTAAGGCATTGGTGGATGGCCCACAAGCGCTGCTCATGAAAGAGCTGCCGCATTTTCTGGAAGATATTCAGATTGCACGAGAGGCTTATGAGAAACGTGCCGCATTGGCCGAGCGTTATCGAGAGGCATGAAATAAAGTTTAAATGTCCGGCTATCCGTAATGTTGAGTGCTTTTTTTAGTACTTAAGGATATGGAGCCCAAATATCTCATTGCTGGAGAATAAATAGATGATCAAAATACTACTCTCAAATCCAAGAGGCTTTTGTGCCGGAGTGGATCGGGCGATAGAAATTGTTGAACGGGCACTGACGATGCATGGTGCGCCTATCTACGTGCGCCATGAAGTGGTGCACAATCGTTTTGTAGTAGAAAATCTTGAGAAAAAGGGTGCTGTTTTTGTGGAGAATCTGGATGAAGTACCGCAAGACAGTATCTTGATATTCAGTGCGCATGGTGTATCGCATGCAGTGCGGCGCGAGGCTGCAGATCGTCAATTAAAAGTATTTGATGCAACTTGTCCATTAGTGACTAAAGTTCACGTAGAAGTGGCCAAAATGCGTAAAGATGGAAAAGAAATCATCATGATCGGTCATCAAGGTCACCCGGAAGTTGAAGGCACTATGGGGCAGATCGAAGGTGAGGACAAGGGAATGTATCTGGTCGAAACTGAGAAGGACGTTGAGACCTTAACAGTGAAAGACGAAACTAATCTGGCTTACGTAACACAAACAACGCTATCAGTTGACGATGCTGCCCGCATTGTCGATGCATTGAAACGGCGATTTCCTCTAATTACGGGTCCCAAGAAAGATGATATTTGCTATGCCACGCAGAATCGTCAGGATGCCGTTAAAAAAATGGTTAATCAATGTGATTTGGTCATTGTGGTGGGCTCTCCCAATAGTTCGAATTCAAACCGGCTATGTGAAGTGGCGAGAAATGCCAATGTCGAAGCCTATATGGTAGACCGCGCCGAACAATTGCAAGAAGAATGGTTTGTCGGAAAGAGGTCCATCGGTATTACTGCCGGAGCTTCAGCTCCGGAAATACTGGTGCAGCAGGTGATATCCCGGCTTAAACAGATCGGCGCCGAACAAATTGGTGAAGATGTGATGATAGAAGAATTAAGCGGTGTTGTGGAATCGGTGGTATTTCCATTACCCAGAGCTTGATGGAGAATTATTAATATTTCCTTCTGCCTGGTATGGGGTGATGTCAAATGGTTGTGGTGCGCGCGTGATCTCATTGACCAGAATCTCAGCACTGGCTGGCGCCATCGTTAACCCATAACGAAAATGACCGCAATTGACAAATAAATTATCAATCATTGGATGTTTGCCAATCGTCGGTAGATTATTGGGTGAAGCAGGACGTAATCCTGCCCAGTGCTGGATGATGGGCTTTTTGTGAAGTAATGGCAGAATAGCCCTCGCGCGTGTCAACAGATGTTCGCGTGCGAATGCCGTCGTTTGCTTGTTAAACCCTACATCCTCCAAAGTACTGCCTATGAGTAAATGTCCATCCCTGCGAGAAATGATGTATAAATCATTTTGTACGAGAATGGTGTGCAGCGGTGGAGTATCAAACTTGAACAATAACATTTGTCCCTTGATCGGCTTGATATTTAGTTCAATGGCTTGTGTTCCCAATAATTCCTTGCTCCAGGCTCCGGCACAAATAATATAGTTATCAGCATAAAATTCACCGCAGGATGAAGTGATCGATAGAATTTTCTGATGCGCGGTTTTAAA
>CBFGXU010000011.1:0-30921 GCA_965652935.1 uncultured Nitrosomonas sp. | reverse complement strand
ATACGCGAAGGCGGCAGGACCGTCGGTGCCGGTGTCGTTGCAAAAATTATTGAATGATTTGATAAGGTAGCTAAAGATGGAATTCAATAAACTAAAGTTATTGGATTTATAAACTCCGGATTGAGTATATGCAAAATCAAAAGATTAGAATTCGTCTTAAAGCCTTTGATTATCGCTTAATTGATAAATCGGCACTCGAGATAGTTGAAACAGCAAAAAGAACAGGAGCCGTTGTTAAAGGTCCTGTACCATTACCGACTCGAATAGAACGTTTTGATGTACTGCGTTCACCTCATGTGAATAAGACATCACGAGATCAGTTTGAGATTAGAACGCACTTGCGATTGATGGATATCATTGATCCCACCGATAAAACAGTGGATGCGTTGATGAAATTAGACTTGCCAGCCGGCGTAGATGTTGAAATTAAATTATAAAATTATCCTATCAAGATAATAGCCATCAATAAAGTATATTTTCATTTTAAGAATATAGAGCAGAAGCTAGTTAGATAAGCTTCTTTGAAAGGAAAAAAAATGAGTTTAGGATTAATCGGTCGGAAGATCGGTATGACGCGTATATTTACTGAAAATGGGGATAGCCTACCAGTAACAGTTATCGACGTATCCAACAACCGTGTGACTCAGATTAAGAATGCCGAAACAGATGGGTACCGTGCAGTTCAGTTGTCTTTTGGCAAAAAAAGAGCGAACCGAGTAAATAAATCCATTGCCGGTCATTATTCTAAAGTAGGTGTAGAAGTAGGAAGTATTCTGAGAGAATTTAAAATTGATAACGATGATTCTCTTAAGTCATTTGAAATTGGGGTAGTTATTAAAAGTGATACTTTTAAAGTTGGACAGAAAGTTGATGTGTCTGGAATAACGATAGGTAAAGGCTATGCAGGCACTGTGAAACGACACAATTTTTCTTCAAATAGAGCTAGTCATGGCAATTCAAAAGCACATAATAAGCCTGGATCAATTGGGATGGCGCAAGATCCTGGACGTGTTTTTCCTGGCAAGCGCATGTCAGGACATATGGGCAATGTTAAAAGAACTATACAGAACCTTGAGGTTTTGAGAGTTGATAATGAAAGAAATTTATTACTCGTCAAAGGTGCAATACCTGGCTTTAAAGGAAGTAATGTTATTGTACGTCCCAGTGTGAAAGCAAAAAATAATCAATAAGCAGAATAAATAGTAAGAAGGTGAACAGGTAATGGAACTTAAGCTTATCGGTAAAAAAAATCAGGCGGAGAGTATTGTTGTTTCTGATGTGCTTTTTAATAGAGATTACAATGAAGCACTTGTTCATCAGGTTGTAACTTCTTATTTATCAAATGCACGTGGCGCTACTAGAGCGCAAAAGGGAAGATCTGATGTGGCCAAATCCACGAGAAAACCGTGGAGGCAAAAAGGTACAGGGAGAGCCCGTGCAGGGATGGCATCAAGTCCAATTTGGCGTGGAGGCGGGAAAATATTTCCCAATAATCCGGATGAAAATTTTAAGAAAAAATTAAACAAAAAAATGTATCGTGCTGGTATGAGTGTTATCTTATCTCAGCTCATCCGTGATGGACGATTGTTAGCTACCGATACATTTAATGTAGATACCCATAAAACTAAGGATTTATCGATCAAATTAAAGGAAATTGGATTAGACGAGGTTCTGGTAATCACTCATGAAATAAATGAGAATTTATATTTATCTTCTCGAAATATTCCTCATGTTGCTGTTGTTGAAGTGAATGATGTTGATCCCGTTAGTCTTCTAAAATTCGAAAAAATACTCATTACAATGGATAGTTTAAAGAAATTTGAGGAACTTCTCTCATGAAAAATATTAATATTGGTCATGAACGATTGCTAAAAATCATATTAGCGCCTTATGTATCGGAAAAAGCTACTTTTGTAGGAGAAAAAAATAATCAAACAGTATTTCGCGTGACAACAGATGCTACTAAGAAAGAAATAAAGGCTGCTGTTGAATTGTTATGGAAAGAACAGAAAATAGAAGTCACAAATGTTCAAACTATCAATGTAAAAGGAAAACATAAAAGATTTGGACGGTTTATGGGAAAGAGAAATGATTGGAAAAAAGCTATAGTGAGTATCAAGAAAGGACAAGAATTGAGTTTTACTAACTTCACAACTGCAGAGGCTAAGTGATATGGCGCTGGTAAAATTAAGACCAACTTCTCCCGGGCGCAGATCAGTTGTTAAACTTATCAATAAAGATTTATACAAAGGCGAATCTTATAAAGGTTTAACAGAGAAACAATCAAAAATTGCAGGTCGAAATAACCATGGACGCATCACAACGAGGCATCGCGGAGGCGGACATAAGCAGCATTACAGAATAGTTGACTTTAAGCGCGATAAAGTCGATATATCCGCGACTGTTGAACGAATAGAATATGATCCTAATAGAACGGCTAATATAGCCTTAGTATGTTATAAAGATGGTGAAAGAAGATATATTATTGCACCGAAAGGATTAAATGTTGGCGCACAAATTTGTAGTGGAAAAAATGCACAGATTAAACCGGGAGATGCATTACCCTTACGCAATATACCCGTTGGAACAATAATTCACTGTATTGAATTATTGCCCGGCAAAGGAGCCCAATTAGCCCGTTCTGCAGGTGCATCCGTGCAGTTGCAAGCGAGAGAAGGAAATTATGCACAACTTAAGCTTCGTTCAGGGGAAATTCGAAAAGTCCATATTGATTGTTATGCAACTATCGGTGAAGTCGGGAATGCAGAGCATAATCTGAGATCAATCGGTAAAGCAGGAGCGGTACGATGGCGCGGAATTAGGCCGACTGTGCGAGGTGTCGCAATGAATCCAATTGATCATCCACATGGAGGGGGAGAAGGTAGAACTTCCGCAGGCAGACATCCTGTTAGTCCATGGGGAGTACCAGCAAAAGGTTATAGAACAAGAAATAATAAGAGAACTGAAGTGATGATAGTCCGTCACAGATACTCAAAGAAAGGATAATTAAATGGCACGTTCAGTAAAAAAAGGTCCCTTTGTTGATGTGCATTTATTGGAAAAAATAGAAAAAGCGCGTAGCACAAATGATAAAAGACCCATTAAAACGTGGTCAAGACGATCTACAATATTGCCAGATTTTATTGGAATGACAGTGGCAGTTCATAACGGTAAACAACATATACCTATTTTTGTAACCGAAAATATGGTTGGTCATAAGTTTGGCGAATTTTCACTCACGCGCACCTTTAAAGGTCATGCTGGTGATAAGAAAGCTGTTACGAAGCGATAGGAATAAGGATGGAAACAACCGCAATATTACGAGGTACTCGCTTGTCGGCCCAGAAAGGGCGTTTGGTAGCTGATCAGATTAGAGGATTACCTGTTGAGAAGGCATTACATATCCTGACATTTAGTCCAAAGAAAGGTGCGGATATTATACGAAAGTTATTGGAATCAGCGATAGCTAATGCTGAGCACAATGATGGAGCTGATATAGATGAACTTAAAGTATCAGCAATTCTCGTTGATCGCGGAACATCAATGAAGCGTACAAGTGCTCGTGCAAAAGGACGTGGTAATAGAATTGTAAAGCCTACTTGTCATATATCACTCACAGTTGGTGATAGCACCGGCCATACTAAATAAAAAAGGTACTAACTGATATGGGTCAAAAAATTCATCCAACCGGATTTCGTCTTTCAGTTCAAAGAAACTGGTTGTCAAGATGGTATGCGAATAGCAATAATTTTGCGGCTATGCTCAACGAAGATATAAAAGTTCGGGCTTTTCTCAATGATAAATTAAAAAATGCCTCTGTTGGGAGAGTATTAATTGAAAGACCTTCCAAGAATGCAAGAATAACTATTTTTAGTTCTCGTCCTGGTGTCGTGATTGGAAAAAAAGGCGAGGATATTGAAATGCTGAGAGCTGAACTACAAAAAAGAATGGGGGTGCCTGTTCATGTTAATATTGAGGAAATACGGAAGCCCGAGCTAGATGCACAGCTGATTGCCGATAACATCGCACAGCAATTAGAAAAAAGAATTATGTTTCGTCGAGCTATGAAACGTGCCATGCAAAATGCGATGAGATTAGGTGCACAAGGAATTAAAATTATGAGTTCTGGTAGACTGAATGGAATTGAGATAGCGCGAAGAGAATGGTATCGAGAAGGAAGAGTACCTCTACATACATTAAGAGCTGATCTTGATTATGGTACATCTGAAGCTAGAACAACGTATGGGATTATTGGAATAAAAGTTTGGATATTTAAAGGAGAAGTGCTCGGAAGATCCGATGAGGCTAATATCTTAACTTCAAACACTTCCTCTATTGATAATGAAAAAAAGAAGAGTATTAAGAAAGTGTCTACTTCTTTCAGTAAACCTATTAATTCAAGAAATAAAGATCTCAATGCGGGATCTGTTGAGAACTTAAATGAGAATGCTAGTGATATGGTAAGAAACGAGTATGTAGACTCTGGAGATAACAATGCTACAGCCAGCTAGGACTAAATTTAGAAAACAGCAAAAGGGAAGAAACACTGGTATGGCAACCCGTGGCGCAAAAGTAAACTTTGGTGAATTTGGGCTTAAATCGATTGGCAGGGGAAGATTAACTGCGCGTCAGATAGAAGCCGCGCGACGAGCTATGACCAGGCACATCAAAAGAGGTGGACGGATCTGGATTCGAATTTTCCCTGACAAACCCATATCGCATAAACCAGCCGAGGTTAGGATGGGTAAAGGTAAAGGAAATCCAGAATATTATGTAGCAGAGATACAGCCTGGAAAAGTACTATATGAAATGGATGGAGTTAATGAAGAATTGGCCAGGGAGGCATTTCGATTAGCTGCCGCTAAGTTGCCTATCAAGACAATGTTTACAATAAGACAAATTGGTGGATAGTAATGAAAGCGAGTGAATTAAGAAAAATGCAATTGCATGAGCTAAATAATGAGCTCATTGCTCTCTTAAAAGGGCATTTTGGATTAAGAATGCAATTGGCAACACAGCAGCTTTCCAATACTAAGCAGTTAAAATTAATAAAAAAAGATATTGCAAGAGTAAAAACTATTATAACTCAGAAATTAAGCAGCCATGACAAGTGAAAAATTTAGACGTACTTTGAGTGGAAGAGTTACGAGTAACAAAATGGATAAAACTGTAACTGTATTGGTAGAACGTAGAATAAAACATCCACTTTATGGAAAATTTATTACTCGTTCAAAAAAATACCATGCCCATGATGATAATAATCAATTTTCTATCGGCGATAGTGTACTCATAGAAGAATGCAGGCCTATATCCAAAACTAAGAACTGGAAAGTAATAAAGTTATTAAAAAATGAACTTAATAAACTGACATAACGATTTATAAAAATCGAAAATGTTATTGGTAAGTAAAAAATGTCCTTGTTTAGAATTTTATTGACAGATAAAATACTTGGTTTTTTGTGATTCTTATAAATATAAATGCGAAGCTAGTGAAGTGATCCGCGCTGGTTCAAAGAAAATTAAAGAGCAAATAACATGATTCAAATGCAATCAATACTAAGAGTAGCAGATAACACAGGGGCTAGATCTATCATGTGTATTAAGGTGTTAGGTGGATCTAAAAGACAATATGCCGGGATTGGTGACATCATTAAAGTAAGTATCAAGGATGCAGCCCCGAGAGGTCGTGTAAAGAAAGGTGAAGTTTACAATGCAGTTGTTGTAAGAACAGCTAAAGGCATAAGGCGAATAGATGGTTCTTTATTAAAATTTGATGAGAATGCAGCAGTACTGTTAAATAATAAACTTGAACCCATTGGAACTCGCATTTTTGGTCCTGTTACCAGAGAACTTAGAAACGCTCGCTTTATGAAAATTGTTTCACTAGCTCCAGAAGTGCTGTAGGTTAAAAACAGGAAAGTATATGCGGAAATTAAAAAAAGGTGATGATGTCATTATTATTGCTGGTAAAGACAAGGGAAAAAGAGGATCAATCTTAAGAATTGAAGGTTCTAATCAAGTCGTCGTTCAAGGAATTAATTCTATTAAAAAACATCAGAAACCAAATCCTGCAAAAGGCAGTGCCGGTGGGATCATAGATAAAGAAATGCCTATACATATTTCAAATGTCGCGATTTATAATTTTGCTTCTAAACAGACAGATCGAGTGGGATTTAAAATAGACGAAGAAAAAAATAAAATTCGTATATATAAATCTACGGGCGAGAGAATTGAATCATAAAAATTTTAGGAACGAAGTCTATGGCACGTCTACAAGAATATTATCGTAATACTGTTATTAAACAGTTAATCGATCAATTTAAATATAAATCTATGATGGAAGCCCCTCGCATTACTAAAATTACCCTTAATATGGGACTAGGCGAAGCTACCACAGATAAGAAAATAATTGAGCATGCCTTGTCTGATATGAAAAAAATTTGCGGCCAACAACCTGTAGTGACGAGAGCGAGGAAATCTATTGCAACTTTCAAAGTGAGAGAAGCATACCCTATCGGATGCATGGTTACACTGAGAGGTGTAAGGATGTATGAATTCTTGGATAGATTGATAACAATTGCAATTCCTAGAATTCGTGATTTTCGCGGAATCTCGGGAAAGTCTTTTGATGGTAGAGGTAATTATAATATGGGCGTAAAAGAGCAGATTATATTTCCTGAGATTGATTACGATAAGATAGATGCATTGCGCGGTATGAATATATCTATAACTACGACAGCTAAGAGTGACGTTGAAGCTAGAGCATTGCTGTCTGCTTTTAGTTTTCCGTTTAAGAACTGAGGACTGAAATGGCTAAGCTTGCTATTATTAACAGAAATATTAAAAGACAAAAAATAGTTCATAAATACGCTGAGCAGCGCTCTGTACTAAACAAAATAATAAATAATCTGAACTTTAGTAATGAGGAGCGGTATCAGGCTCGAATTAAATTGCAAAAATTGCCCAGAGATTCAAGTCCAGTTCGTTTAAGAAATCGATGCGCATTGACAGGTAGACCGCGTGGTATCTATTCAAAATTTGGTCTTGGAAGAAGTAAGCTTAGAGAAATCGCGATGAGTGGTAAAATACCCGGCATAACCAAGGCAAGTTGGTAATGAGGTCGGTTTGGCAATATAATGTAAATATTATCAAGAAATAGTAAATAATTTAAATAGTTAGGTGCTGTTATGAGTATGAATGATCCAATTGCAGATATGTTAACTCGAATACGTAATGCGCAATTAGCAAAAAAGAAAATCGTTAATATACCGAATTCGCGTATCAAATTAGCCATAACGAATGTGTTAAAAGATGAAGGTTATATTGAAAGCTATCTTATTAAAAATAATGATAATAAAAGTTCACTCGCAATAACACTTAAGTATTATTCTGGAACGCCTGTTATTGAAAATATAAAACGAATAAGTAAACCAGGCTTGAGAATTTATAAAAAAAGAGAAAATTTACCAAATATTATGAATGGATTGGGGATAGCTATTGTATCTACATCCAAGGGAGTAATGACAGAACGAGAAGCTCGTTCAGCCGGAATAGGTGGTGAATTATTGTGCATTGTTGTTTAAAGGGTTTTTAAATGTCGCGAGTAAGTAATAATCCAATATCTATACCTTCAAATGTCGTGATTGATATTACACCTCTAGAAATTTCTGTCAAAGGGCCTTTAGGAAATTTGAAACAAGCCCTTACAGACGATATTTTGTTAGAACAGAGCGACCACATCTTAAGGATTAAAGCAACTAACGATTCCAAACATGCTAATTCCATGTCCGGAACAATTCGTGCGCTGGTAGCTAACATGATACGGGGTGTTTCAGTGGGATTTGAAAAGAAATTATTGCTAGTTGGAGTAGGGTATAGAGCTCAGGCTAGTGCAAAGAAAGTAAATTTAGCGCTGGGTTTTTCACATCCTATTGATCATATAGTTCCTGAGGGGATTTCAATTGAAACCCCTTCTCAAACCGAAGTAATTATTAAAGGAATAGATAAGCAAAAAGTAGGGCAAACAGCTGCAGAAATACGTGCGTACAGAAAACCTGAACCATATAAAGGGAAAGGCGTGCGATATTCTGATGAAGTTATCATTCTTAAAGAAACGAAGAAAAAATAATTGAATTAAAAATGTTGAACTTAAAAGAAAAGCGGATTAGACGTTCCCAAAAGACTCGAAAAAAAATTAAAGAACTAGGTGCAGTACGATTGTCAGTTCATCGCAGTAATTTACATATTTACGCCCAGCTTATAGATGATAAAAATAATAAAATAATAACGAGCGCATCAACCTTGGAGTCTGAGGTGCGTAATGAAATATCTTCTGGCAGTAACATTACGGCAGCAGCTTATATTGGTAAGCGCATAGCTGAGAAAGGAAAAAAATGCGGAATCTCGCAGATAGCTTTTGATAGAGCAGGCTATAAATATCATGGTCGAGTAAAAGCATTGGCTGAAGCAGCTCGTGAAAATGGACTCAAATTCTAGAGAAAAGGTTTAATGATGGCCAAAGTTGGTAAAGTAAGTGACAAAATAATAGGATCTGAAGAAAGTAGCGATGATTTGCGGGAAAAGATGGTAGCGATCAATAGAGTTACTAAGGTTGTGAAAGGTGGGCGTATACTTGGGTTTGCTGCGCTTACCGTTGTTGGCGATGGTGATGGTAGTGTAGGCATGGGTAAAGGAAAATCGCGTGAGGTTCCAATAGCAGTTCAGAAGGCAATGGACGAGGCGCGTAGGAAGATGATAAAAGTTAAGCTAAAAGGTGGCACTATTTATCACTCTGTCGTTGGTTCGCATGGCGCTGCTAAAGTATATATGCAACCAGCACCCGAGGGTACCGGAATTATTGCAGGAGGTCCAATGCGAGCCATATTTGAAGTGATGGGCATGACTAATATTCTGGCTAAATGTATCGGTTCAACAAATCCTTATAATGTTGTTAGAGCGACACTTAATGGATTAAGCTCAATGAATACACCTGCATATATTGCAGCAAAACGGGGAAAAACTGTCAAAGAAATCCTTGGACAAGAATAATGATTGATAATAAGCAAAAATTTATTAAAGTAACTCTTGTAAAAAGTATTATTGGAACGAAAAAATCTCATCGTGCGACTATTCGTGGTCTTGGATTGAAGAAATTAAATAGCTCTTCAATTCTCGCTGATACACCTGAAACTCGTGGAATGATCCATAAAGTTAATTATCTTTTAAAATGTGACTAGCGTAATATTATGTATTTGAATTCAATAAAACCGGCTGATGGTGCAAAAAAGAATAAAACAAGAGTTGGTCGAGGTATAGGATCTGGCTTTGGGAAAACCTGTGGACGTGGTCATAAAGGACAAAAGTCAAGAGCAGGCGGTTTTCATAAAGTTGGATTTGAAGGTGGTCAAATGCCAATACAGCGTCGTCTGCCCAAAAGGGGCTTTACCATTTTGAGTAGTAGTAAATATCCTCGATTAAGATCTTCAGAATTAAATGCATCGAAAGATACTGAAATTAATATCTTAACATTGAAGAAATATAATATTATTCCTCATAACGCTAAAAAAGTTAAAATTTATAGATGGGGTGGCTGTGAAAGAAGAATAAGCTTACAAGGGATAACTGTTAGTAAGGGTGTAAAAAAAGCTGTAGAAATGGCTGGTGGTACGGTTACGTAGAAACTAAGCAATAAATTGGCTATAAGAGAAATGTCAAATAAATCTGTGGATAAATTCGCTGAGCTTAAGCGCCGCTTATGGTTTCTATTGCTTGCATTGATAGTATATAGAATAGGTGCGCATGTTCCTGTGCCTGGCATAGATCCAGTTGTACTAAAGGATCTATTCGAATCTCAAGAAAATGGTGTTCTGGGCATGTTCAATATGTTCTCAGGTGGCGCTCTCTCTAGATTTTCGATTTTCGCGCTTGGTATTATGCCATATATATCTGCTTCAATCATAATGCAACTTGGCACTGTAGCTGTGCCTTATCTTGAGGCTTTGAAAAAAGAAGGTGAGAGTGGAAGGAGAAAGATTACTCAATACACTCGTTATGGAACTTTAGCGCTAGCCCTTGTCCAAAGTTATGGAATTTCCATAGCATTACAAGCTCAGGTTGGATTAGTCATTACGCCTGGTTCAATGTTCATATTAACAACGGTTGTTACATTAGTAACCGGTACTATTTTTTTGATGTGGTTGGGTGAGCAAATCACTGAACGAGGCATAGGTAATGGGATTTCTTTGATAATCTTTGCAGGAATCGCAGCGGGACTACCCAGTGCAATTGGAGGAACTTTAGATCTGGTTAGCACTGGATCTATGCACTTTTTAGTGGCCCTTGGCATTTTTATTGCAGCAACCTTAATTACAGGTCTTGTTGTTTTTGTTGAAAAAGGTCAACGAAGAATATTAGTAAATTACGCAAAACGCCAGGTTGGGCGTAAAGTTTATGGCGGACAGAGTTCGCATTTACCTTTAAAACTCAATATGGCGGGTGTTATTCCTCCAATTTTTGCTTCTAGTATTATCTTATTTCCTGCGACATTAGCTGGCTGGTTTGCGAGTGGTGAATCTATGATTTGGTTAAAAGATCTTAGCGCTGCTTTATCTCCAGGACAGCCAATTTATGTAATTCTTTATGCCATGATGATCATTTTCTTTTGCTTCTTCTATACAGCGCTTGTATTTAACCCAAAAGAAACTGCTGACAATCTGAAAAAAAGTGGTGCTTTTATACCTGGTATACGACCAGGAGATCAGACGACTCGCTATATTGAAAAAATCATGTTGAGATTGACATTGACAGGATCAATATATGTAACTCTTGTTTGCTTATTGCCTGAATTCTTAATTCTTAAATGGAATGTACCTTTTTATTTTGGTGGCACTTCTCTTTTAATTATAGTCATTGTTACGATGGATTTTATGTCACAAATTCAATCTCATGTAATGTCATCGCAATATGATAGCTTATTAAAAAAAGCCAATTTTAAAGGCAGTACTGGAAGAATTCCTATCAAATAAATTTATATTAATTAATGGCTAAAGAAGAAACAATACAGATGCAAGGTGAGATTCTTGAAACACTCCCTAATGCTACATTTAGAGTTAAACTTGAAAATGGTCATATAGTGCTTGGTCATATATCTGGAAAGATGCGTATGCATTATATAAGAATATTACCCGGTGATAAGGTAACAGTTGATTTAACACCTTACGATTTATCACGTGCCAGAATAACCTTTCGTGCTAAATAGTAAATATTGATAAGGAATTTTATTAATGAAAGTAAATGCTTCTGTAAAAAAATTCTGTAGAAATTGTAAAATAATCCGCCGAAACCGAGTTGTACGAGTAATCTGTACCGATCCTCGACACAAGCAGCGGCAAGGTTAATAAATTAAATAACTTTTTAATTATATTATAAATAGGAAGATTAAATGGCGCGTATCGCTGGCGTAAATATTCCAAACCATCAGCATGTAGGCGTAGCCCTTACAGCAATTTATGGAATTGGAAGGTCAAGTTCTAGAAGCATTTGTAAATCTGTTGGAATTGAAACAGATAAAAAGATAAAAGATTTATCAGATGATCAAATTGATCATTTGCGTAATCATATTACAAGGCTAACTATTGAAGGTGATTTACGCCGTGAAGTTTCCATGAATATTAAAAGACTAATGGATCTTGGATGTTATCGAGGCTTACGACACCGACGAGGACTCCCTGTGCGAGGTCAGCGGACTCGTACCAATGCTAGAACTCGTAAAGGACCTCGCAAAGCAATACGGGCGAGATAAATCTTCATTAAAATTAAAAATTAGGAATTCTATTTTCATGGTTAAGGCAAGTTCTCGCGTACGTAAGAAAATAAAAAAGAATATCTCTGAAGGTATAGCGCATATTCATGCTTCTTTTAACAATACCATAGTAACAATAACCGATAGACAAGGAAATGCCCTTTCTTGGGCTACCTCTGGGGGAGCTGGCTTTAAAGGATCACGTAAAAGTACACCATTTGCAGCCCAAGTTGCCGCTGAAAATGCAAGCAAAATTGCAATGGATTGCGGTGTAAAGAACATAGAAGTTAGAATTAAAGGGCCAGGACCAGGAAGAGATTCGGCCGTTCGAGCTTTAAATGCAGCAGGTTTTAAAATTACTAGTATTTCTGATGTAACGCCTGTTCCACACAATGGGTGCCGACCACCAAAAAAACGCCGTATTTGAGGAGAATGTATTGGCTAGAAATCTTGAACCAAAATGTAAGCAATGTCGACGGGAAGGCGAGAAGTTATTTTTAAAAGGCGAAAAATGCTTCACGGATAAATGCGCAATTGAAAGAAGAAATTATCCTCCTGGACAACATGGACAGAAAAAAGGAAGATTATCTGATTACGGTGGTCAACTTCGTGAAAAGCAGAAAGTTAGAAGAATCTATGGAATATTAGAACGACAATTTCGTAACATTTACAAGACTGCAGATAAGCGTAGAGGGGTTACGGGCGACACTTTACTGCAACTGCTTGAAAGCCGCCTTGACAATGTGGCCTATCATATGGGTTTTGGTGCATCACGTGCTGAAGCAAGACAAGTGGTAAGACATAATTGTATCCTTGTTAATGGCAGGCGTGTAAATGTGCCTACTTATTTAGTTAAAGCTGGCGATATTATTGAAGTTGCAGAGAATGCTAAAAGCCAATTGCGAATTAAAACATCTTTAGAGGCAGCTGATAACCGAAATTTCCCAGTGTGGATGGAGGTAAATGTTAAAGAGATGAAAGGCACTTTTAAAGCTAAACCAGATCGTTCCGAATTACCCACAACAATTAATGAGTCTTTGGTTGTGGAACTATATTCCAAGTAATTAATTTTTTTATTGGTTTGCTTTATGCAAAAGGACCTTACTATGCAAGGTAATGAATTATTAACGCCTCGTATTATAGATGTTCAAAATATATCGCCCCTACATGCTAAGGTTGTTATGGAGCCCTTCGAACGAGGGTATGGGCATACTTTAGGAAATGCTTTGCGTCGAATACTTTTGTCATCTATGACAGGTTATGCACCTACTGAAGTAAAAATTGCTGGTGTTGTTCACGAATATTCAGCGCTTGATGGCGTGCAGGAAGATGTAGTCGATATTTTATTGAATATAAAAGGAATCGTTTTAAAATTACATGGCAATAATGAAGCCATCCTTTCATTAAAAAAATCTGGTAAAAGTATCGTTACGGCGGGTGACATAGAAATTAGCCATGATGTTGAAATCCTGAATCCTGATCATGTCATTGCTCATTTAACGACCGATGGGAAGATCGATCTCCAATTAAAGGTGGAAAAAGGTCGTGGATATGTTCCTGCTTCCATTAGAAAAAGTAAAGATTCTGATAAAACAATAGGAACAATTTTATTAGACGCATCTTTTAGTCCGATCAGACGCGTTAGTTATACAGTCGAAAGTGCTCGTGTTGAACAAAGAACTGACCTAGATAAACTCATCATGGATCTTGAAACCAATGGAGTTGTTGATCCTGAGGAAGCGATACGTTACGCTGCACGAATTCTAGTTCAGCAATTGTCAGTCTTTGCTGATTTGGAGAGCACTCCAGTTGCTAAGGAACAACCACAAATTCCAACGATAGATCCTATTTTGTTGCGCCCTGTTGATGATTTAGAGCTTACCGTTAGATCTGCTAATTGCCTTAAGGTTGAAAATATTTATTATATCGGAGATCTGATTCAGCGCACAGAAGCTGAATTGTTGCGTACTCCCAATTTAGGAAGAAAATCTCTTAATGAGATAAAAGAAGTTTTAGCTGCACGCGACCTTTCATTAGGTATGAAATTAGATAATTGGCCACCGCCTAACCTTGATAATATTGCTAAGGATTTGAATCATGCGCCACAATAACGGCTTAAGAAAATTAAACCGGTCGAGTAGTCATCGCACAGCTATGTTTCGCAACATGAGTAACTCATTGCTGCGGCATGAAGTTATTACAACTACATTGCCGAAAGCCAAAGAACTTAGAAGATATGTCGAGCCTGTTATAACTTTAGGAAAAAAACCATCCTTATCTAATCGTAGATTAGCGTTTAATAGACTTCGTGATCGGGAAATGGTAGCTAAATTATTTTCAGAGCTGGGACCGCGCTACGAAACACGACCTGGTGGATATTTAAGAATTCTCAAATATGGTTTCAGAAAAGGTGATAATGCTCCAATGGCATTTGTCGAACTGGTTGATAGACCAGATAATGAACAAACTTCTGTTACTGCAAAAGGTGAAGAATAAACCGTAGCCTTTCTTATTATTTTATCTGGCATCAGTCATTAAAATAATTTGCTCTGTTGTTATATCCTTAATAAAAACTAAGTATGCTAGTAGGATTCAGACTTTCCTCAGTTTAAGATCCTACTAGTATGAATCCGCTTATATTTTCTCTACTTCGCTTATTAAGTGATGGGAAATATCATTCCGATGCATCAATAGCGGAACAATTTCAATGTTCACGTGCAAAAATTCTTAATGCTTTAAAACAAATTGGTACCTTTGGGATTAATTTGACTAAACCTGATGGATACGGATATCGCTGGGAAAATCCTATTCAATGGCTAGATTCTGATTCTATTTTTAATTATTCCAACACAAATTCAAAATTTTTTAACTTAAAGATTTTCAATTCTATTGATTCTACAAATAATTTCCTTCTTAAGAATTTAGAAAATAACCAAAACGATCGTTTTAACTGTAATTTAGTCGTTGCTGCCGAGTTACAGACAAATGGACGTGGCCGACTTGGGCGTACTTGGTATAGTGGCTTAGGAGATAGTCTCACGTTTTCATTAGGATGGCGTTTTAAGCAAAACATATCTTCTTTATCAGGTCTAAGCTTGATTGTTGGTATTGCGATAATTCGTGTTCTCAGCTCTTTTTCTATTCATAATGTTAACCTTAAATGGCCTAACGATATTTTATTTAATCATTATAAATTAGCTGGTATTTTAATTGAACTTCGGGGGGGAATGCAGGATGCTGTATGTGCAGTAATTGGTATTGGTATTAATTTTAATCTTTCAAAAAAAGTTAAATCAGCTATTAAACAAGATGTTACCGATTTGTTTTCTATTACGGGTAAGTGTATGGATCGCAACTTAATATTTGGTGCACTACTCTCAGAATTACGAAACATCGTGATGAATTTTGAGAAATATGGCTTCGCACATTTTAAAAAAGAATGGATAAGCTATCATGCATATGAAGGTAAAAATATTTACCTAACCCTTCCTAACAACCTTGTAGTTGAAGGCGTTGTCGATGGGGTTAATGATGATGGAGCGCTTTGTTTGATAACAAGAACAGGTAGAAATTTTTATAATGTGGGCGATGTTTCTATATGCAGGAAGCAGCCATGAGTTTATGTTATGTCATATCTATTAGCGATTGATTCTGGAAATTCATATGTGAAATGGGGTTTGTATGCTAATCATCAATGGCTTAAAAAAGGCAAAGTTTGTTATACAGACATATTCTCGCTAAAGAAAGAGTTTGCACATTTACCAGAACCATCAGAAATTATCATTTCACATGTCGCTCGCGACAATACACGAGATCAACTCGATACCCTAATTTCCATTTGGCCAGTTAAACCTCACTGGATAGTTTCTCAGGTATTCCAATGTAATGTCTCTAATGGTTATTTAAATCCTACTCAATTAGGTAGCGATCGATGGGCTGCTTTGATTGCAGCTTGGAAGATTCAGGGCCACGCTTGTTTAGTTATTAATGTTGGTACTGCTATGACTATTGATACCCTTTCTGATTCTGGAGAATTCTTAGGAGGTATTATCATGCCTGGAACTCATTTGATAAGAAGTAGCTTATTGTCAGGCACGCAATTAATAAATACTGACATGGGAAATTATAAGGAATTTCCCCAGAATACTGATGATGGAATTCGAAGCGGTGTAATCCAATGCTTAATAGGTGCTATTGAGCGAATGTACAATTTCCTTTCTTTCCAATTAAATCGCCCAATTGAAAACTGTATTATAAGTGGAGGAGGGGTCTCTGAATTGGCACCTTTTATTAAGCTTCCGATTACAATTATTGATAATTTAGTACTGGAAGGATTGGTTATCATTGCTGATGATCTTCGATCAGATAAATAATTTTTCTTTACTAGGACACTTATGCTTCACTTTCAGAGCGCCACCTTCTATACGTCAATCACTGATGCGCGAGATTTGCCGCAGTGTTCGGGTATTGAGGTTGCTTTTGCCGGCAGATCAAATGCAGGTAAATCAAGTGTTATTAATACGCTGACAAGCCGAAATCGTTTGGCCTTCGTCAGTAAAACGCCAGGACGTACTCAACAAATTAATTTCTTTAAATTAGATACCGGCCAGTTTCTTGTTGATTTACCGGGATATGGATACGCTAAAGTTCCTTATCCCGTCCGCCAACATTGGGAAAAATTATTAAGTAGCTATTTACAAACACGTGAATCACTCAAAGGTTTAGTATTGATAATGGATATCCGTCATCCACTTAAGCCATCGGATATTCAGATGCTTGAATGGTTTACACCGACTGGAAAAGCAATTCATATTTTATTAACTAAAGCTGATAAACTGAGTAAAAAGCAGGCGAATATTGCCTTGAAGGAGGTTAATCTCTCTTTGAGAAAAAGCACCTACTCAGAATGTAGTGTTCAACTATTTTCTAGTTTGGCGGGCATAGGGGTTGAAGAGGCAAGGTCTGCCATCAATAAATGGCTTACAGGCAATTAAAGATAATATTTATCTAAAAAAATAAAAGACCCCCGGTTAAAGGGGAGTAAAACCGGGGGGAACCGCCTTAATATCACTTAAGGCCCTGTCTCAGGGAGGGAAGACAGGGGACACGATCAAGACTGTCCTTTTATAAGAGGACATAACTATTTAATAAGTTCCCCCACGTTAAATTTTAAGTTTTACTTTTAATTATTCTTTCAATTATGTTCTTTCATAGTCAATTTCCTCAAAAAAGAATGCGTCGTATGCGTCGGGATGAATTTTCCCGTCGTCTTGTACAAGAAAATCATCTTCAAATAGATGATCTGATTTATCCAGTTTTTGTATTAGATGGAAAAAAACGCATTGAAAAAGTCACCTCGATGCCGGGTGTAGTGAGGCAAAGTGTTGATCATTTAATGATTGAAGCGGAGAAATGTTTACAGCTAGGCATTCCTGCGCTTGCTATTTTTCCTGTTATCGATGCTGAATTTAAGAATCTGACAGCAAATGAAGCCTATAACCCTGATGGGCTAGTGCCTAGAATAGTCAGGCAATTAAAGCAGAATTTTCCCGAATTGGGCGTGATTACGGATGTTGCACTGGATCCTTATACAAGCCATGGTCAGGACGGTTTAATTGATCAGTCTGGCTATGTATTGAACGATGAAACGGTGAGTGTCCTTTGTCAGCAAGCATTGGCACATGCTCAAGCAGGTGCTGATGTTGTAGCACCATCTGATATGATGGATGGGCGTATTGCGGCGATCCGGCATGCATTGGATAACCAACAATTCATTCATACGCGCATTCTGGCTTATTCAGCAAAATATGCTTCAAGTTTCTATGGACCATTTCGCGATGCGGTTGGGTCAGCGGCAAATCTTGGTACAAGTAATAAATATACCTATCAAATGGACCCTGCAAATTCGGATGAAGCACTGTGGGAGGTTGGACTGGATTTGAACGAGGGCGCTGACATGGTCATGATTAAACCTGGAATGCCTTATCTGGATATCGTACGGCGTGTGAAGGATCAGTATGGAGCGCCAACGTTTGTGTACCAGGTCAGTGGCGAATATGCCATGCTTAAAGCTTCTGCGCTTAACGGCTGGTTAAATGAAGAAGCCTGTGTGTTGGAATCATTACTTGCTTTCAAGCGTGCTGGTGCAGACGCAATCTTAACTTACTATGCGGTGGAAGCTGCAAATTGGTTAAATAAGAATTTATAAAAATACTAATGATATTAAAACAACTGATCTTTTAGATCAGTCATGACTTTGGGTGGAGGTGCATGCTCAACAGGGAGAGTGTCTGAGAGTGGAGGGAGTTGCTCGCTTAAGAAATATTCGGTCATATCTCCACTCGATTCTCTAAACCCTGTTGCAGAGTTGATTTTTGTCGCGAGAATTCCTTTCGGAGGTTTGTATTCCGCCATAGAGATATTTCTCAGTACTGGCTCCATGTAATCCATCCAAATAGGTAATGCAACACGTCCGCCAGTTTCGTTATTCCCTAGTGACTTGGGTTCGTCATATCCTGTCCAGGCGATAGTCACCAGATCTTTTTGAAAACCACAAAACCAGGCATCAACAAAATTACTGGTAGTTCCGGTTTTTCCTGCCAAATCAGTACGTTTCAATTGCTTAGCCTTAATGGCTGTGCCGTGATTGATCACATCCTGCATCATGCTTGTCATGATAAATGCGTTACGTGGATCAATCACGCGCTTGGCACCACTTGAAACTGTTGCAGGCTGAAATCGTTCGAGTATATTGCCTTTCTCATCTTCAATGCTTTTTATAAAATAAGGAGCAATGCGGTAGCCACCATTTGCAAAAACTGCGTAACCCGCAGCCATTTGCATCGGTGTAACGGAGCCAGAGCCCAATGCCATCGGTAAATAAGGAGGATGGCGGCTTGCATCAAAACCAAAGCGGGTAATGTAATCTTGAGCGTACTGTATGCCGATAGCCTGTAGTATTCGAATAGAAACAAGATTCTTAGATTTAGTTAGCGCAGTTCGCATGCGCATAGGCCCTTCAAATTTTCCATCGAAATTTTTAGGCTCCCATAATTGACTACCCGTTTGAGCTGCACTGAATGTGAGTGGTGCATCATTAATAATTGTGGCCGGAGTAAAGCCTTTTTCCAAAGCTGCGGAATAAATGAAGGGCTTAAAGCTGGACCCAGGTTGCCGCCATGCTTGTGTGACATGATTGAATTGATTTTTATGAAAATCAAATCCGCCAATCAATGCATGAATGGCACCATCATTAGGGTTAAGAGAAACGAGCGCCGCTTCTATTTCAGGAAGCTGAACGATATGCCAGATATTTTTTTTATCCTTTTGTATGCGAATAAGGGCACCTGGAATAATGTATTTTTTTCCAGGCTCTTTTTTATCAGTTAAAAATTTTTGTGCGAATTTAAGTCCTTCACCTGTAATTTCAATAACTTCCCCACCTTTGCGGTAAACCTGTACTGTATTGGGTTTAGCAATTAATACAATGGCTGGGTAAATGTCATCGCTATCATTGACTTCATCCAATGCATCATCAAGTGTTTTTTCCTGATTAACACCATATTTCCGTAAGTCGATATAAGCTTCCGGGCCTCGATAGCCACGACGTCTGTCATACTCAAGGATGTTTTTTCGTAACGACTGATAAGCGGCTTCCTGGTCCAGTTGGCGAATAGTTGTATAGACTCTGATACCTTTGCTATAAGTTTCTTCCTGATAACGATCATATATGACTTGACGGACCATCTCAGCAACATAGTCAGCAGGTATGGCAAAAGTTGTTGATTGTTTTTTAATGGGAACAGGCTGCTTTTCCAGCTCACTCAATTCCTGATCTGAAATATGATTAAGCCTGTGCAATCGCCCCAGTACATAAAGTTGCCGACTTTTAGCACGTTTAGGATTGCTGATAGGGTTATAGCTGGAAGGTGCTTTGGGCAATCCTGCTAGCATGGCAGCTTCAGCCATATTAATTTCTTGCAGTGGCTTGCCAAAATATATTTGGGCAGCTGCTGCAAAACCATAACTGCGTTGACCGAGATAAATTTGGTTGACGTAAAGTTCCAGAATTTTGTCTTTACTGAGATTATGTTCAATTTTGAATGCTAATAAGGCTTCACTAAGTTTTCGAGTAAGTGTTTTTTCTCTGGTTAGAAAAAAATTTCGTGCTACTTGCATGGTTATGGTACTGGCGCCTTGACGCACACTGCCGGCTGAGAAATTTGAGTAGGCGGCACGCACCACTCCCAGATAATCCACACCGCCATGTTCATAAAAACGATCATCTTCTGCAGCAAGAATTGCTTGTTTAAGATGTGCTGGTACTTCAGAGATTTTTACAACATTTCGACGTTCTGCACCAAATTCGCCTATTAAGAGACCCTCATCGCTGTAAATGCGTAATGGGATTTTAGGGCGGTAGTCAGTCAGTGTATCCAGTGAGGGTAAGTTGGAATAGATGACCAGGGCGGCAAACCCGGTTAATAGCACACCAATCAAACCTAATGAGGACACTGCAATAAAAAAGTAATACAACCAACGAGCGAACATGAATATGGAAATGATGCGAGCAGTTATAAAGGGAATATATACCGTTTTTCTTTGGATTGGATTTTCTCACTTCTGTCAGAATCTAGTGAGTTATTTAATCTCTTCTGAAATTTAGCAAATAATAAGTAGTTTACATATATTTAGCTCCAATTGGTAATTTTATAATTTGCGATTATCGCTTCAATCTAATAAGCCAATGTTCAAAGAGAATTTTAATATCAGTTTAGACTTTTTAAAAATCAAGTCACCTCCACTGATTGGAGTTGACATCAGTTCTTCAGCTGTGAAAATGATCGAATTGTCTTTACTTGATAAGGTAAACCAACTCTACCGTATTGAACGATATGCAATTGAACCTATGCCAGCAGATGCTATGTCGGAAGGTGGAATTGTTCATTTGGAAGCGGTGAGTGAATGTCTGCAACGAGGATGGAAACGCATGGGGACACGTCAAAAAAACGTGGCACTTGCGCTACCGGTGACAGATGTGATTACTAAAAAGATTATAGTATCTGCAGGGCAGCGTGAAGATGATCTGGTTTTTCAAGTTGAAAATGAAGCCAGTCAATACATTCCCTTTTCCCTTGATGAGGTTGATCTCGATTTTCAGATAGTTAAGCCAGTGCCCGGTAATCCTGAGCAAGTTGAAGTCCTTATCGCGGCATCCCGTAAAGAGAAAGTGGAAGACCGTGTAGCTGTAGCTTTGGCAGCTGGTCTTAAAGCGCTCGTCATGGACGTCGAGTCTTATGCAGCACAAGCAGCGTTTGAATTAACCTTAGCTCAACTACCAGCAAATGGTAAAGATCAAGTGATTGCACTGGTTGATATTGGGGCAACGGTAACGAAAATTAATGTGTTTCACAATGGAGAGCCAATATATACACGAGATCAGCCATTTGGAGGCAATCAGTTAACTCAAGAGATTGGTAATCAGTTTAATCTCTCGTTCAAAGAAGCAGAAACTGCGAAACGAAGTGGAAATTTACCCGATAACTATAAAACAGATGTTTTGCAGCCATTTTGCGAAACATTGGCTAATGAAGTCATGCGGGCGATTCAATTTTTCTACACTTCAACTCAATATAGCGAAGTTAATTACATTTTTATTGCGGGTGGGTGTGCAATTATTCCGGGGCTCAATGAAGCTATCGTGTCACGCATGCAAGTGAATACGTATATCGCTAATCCTTTTTCAAACATGGAATTGTCGAGCCGTATTATTTCGAGACAACTCAAGTTAGATGCACCTTCGCTTTTAATTGCCTGCGGTTTGGCGTTGCGTAGCTTTGATCCCTTATGATACGGATTAATTTACTGCCACATCGTGAACTAAAACGCAAAGCGCGGCAGCAGCAAATTGCTTTTTTGGCGGGTTTGGTTGGTTTTCTAGCTATCACTGTTGTCTGGAGTTTCTATACTATGTTTGCCGCAGAAATAGCATATCAGACTAGCCGCAATCAGTATTTGAATGATCAGATTGCTATCTTGGACAAAGAAATTGCTGAAATTAGAGAAATAAAGACGCGCACTCAAGAATTATTGGCACGCAAACAAATTGTTGAGACTTTGCAGCAAAGTCGGTCTGAAGTCGTTTACTTACTGGATCAGCTAGTGAGATTACTTCCGGATGGGGTGTATTTTCAGAGTATCAAACAGATGGATGAAGATATCAATCTCGTTGGATATGCACAGTCCAACGCCTGGGTTTCTATGCTGATGCGTAATCTTGAATCTTCTCCGAAGCTTGAATCAGCATTGCTGATAGAAATTAGAGCTATTACTGCAAACAACACGCGTCAAAACGAATTTAACATGAAGGTAAAGCTAAAACGTAGAACCAATGATGAGTTATAGAATTTACACCCAATCTGGTTAGGTAATCACATAGACAATATTGCAATGAATCTACTTATCGAATTGCGTCAGCTTGATATCAATAATGCAGGAAACTGGCCGGTTGCATTTAAAGTAAGTGCACTGACTATCTTATTTATTGCCATCATCATTGTGGGCTATTTTGTGGTTTGGGAAGAGCAAATTGAAGCACTTAAGAATGCGCAAGCTCAGGAAGAAACATTAAAAACTACTTACCTGGTTAAGAAAAAGAGTGCCATAAATTTATCTGCTCTACGGCAGCTGATGAAAGATGTTGAACTATCATTAAGTACCTTATTTAAGCAATTACCGGATAAATCAGAAATGGATGCGCTCTTGGTTGATATTAATCAGGCAGGTTTAGGCCGCGGACTTCAGTTCGAATTATTTAAACCAGCAGCTAATGAAATTATCAATGCATTTTATGCTGAACTCCCTATTTCAGTACGTGTAGTAGGCAGTTATCACGATATTGGCGCATTTGCCAGTGACATTGCCCAGTTACCACGCATTGTGACACTGAATAACATCAGCATAGCACTTGGAAATGGAAATGATGGGAAATTGGTATTGGATGCCATTGCAAAAACATTCCGTTATTTGGATGAAGAAGAATTAGCAAAGCAGGCTGGGGGAAAATAAACTATATGCTAAGACCTTTTTTTCTATATATGCCCCTTGTTATTTGCTGGATGATGACCGCTTGTAGCCAGAATGGCTATAGCGATTTGGAAGTGTTTGTAAATGATGCTGGGAGAGATTTGCACGGACAGATTGACCCAGTGCCAGAGATTAAGCCATACAAGCCTTTCATTTATCAAGCCTTTGATCTACCAAATCCATTCTTGCCGCGTAAAAGTGAGCAGGCACGACATACGATAAATGGCATCCAGCCGGACTTAAATCGACATAAGGAAGTACTGGAATCTTATCCATTGGAGAGTTTATTACTAGTTGGCTCACTGCAGCGGGAAGGATTAATTTTTGCCTTGATCAAATCTCCGGATGGGATTCTGCATCGGGTTAAAAAAGGCAGTTATTTGGGTCAAAATTTTGGAAAAATTGAACATATTTCTGAAGCAGAAGTTAAGCTGATAGAGATTGTGCAAGGGGGCGTGAATGATTGGACTGAACGCACGAGTGTGCTCATGCTAAAAAATTAAAAATTAAACCGATAACTATCAACGATGAAAATAAATATCCGAAGCTTAGGAATAACAGCGATATTCATCTTTTTGATTACCACGGTTTATGCTGAACAGATTCAACCTGCAGAATTAGCTCAAAATAGTATTCGATCAATTGATATTTCTAATACCCAAAATGGAGAAGTAGTCGTTAAATTAACGCTTGATCATCCGCTGCAAACCCTTCCAGTTGGTATCTCATTAAATAATCCCTTTCGTATCTATTTCGATTTTTATCATATTGCTAATGGCTTAGGCAGAAGTATCCAGGAGGCTGCAGAAGGGGATTTACGCAGTATCAATATTGTACAGGTTGGGGACCGGACTCGGGTGGTATTGAATCTGTCAAGATTAATGAAACATGATATTCGGGCTGTAGATAATGCGCTTTTTATCAGACTTGTTGCTGTGGCAGAAAATCAGGCAGCGAATACAGTGGTTCGATTTGCTGAAGATACCTCCAATAAGCAGAAAAATAGCTTGCGCGATATCGATTTCCGACGCGGAACGAATGGTGAAGGCCGGGTTATCGTAGATATGATGAAAGCCGGTGCTGCAGTTGACGTGCAACAACAAGGCGATGATATTTTTGTCGAGTTTGTAGATACTTCTCTTCCTAGTAGCCTGAGAAGGCGATTGAATGTCGTCGATTTTGCTACTCCTGTTCACACCATTGAGACATCCAGTAAAGGTGATAATGTCCACATGATTGTGAAATCCAGCGGCCGGTGGGAGCATTCTGCCCGGCAATCGGGCACGCAATTTATTTTGGAGGTGCGCGCATTATCTGATGATGAGGAAGAATTGGCAAAAAGAAAGAGAATCAATGGCGGCTATACTGGTGAGAGATTGTCACTAAATTTTCAAGATGTAGAAGTGCGAGCGATATTGCAGGTCATTGCTGATTTTACCAATCTTAATATCATCGCCAGTGATTCGGTAAGTGGGAATATTACCTTACGCTTAAAGGATGTTCCTTGGGATCAGGCATTGGATATCGTGCTGCAGGTACAGGGTCTGGACAAACGTAAAACGGGCAATGTTATTTTTGTAGCGCCACGTAAGGAAATGGCGGACAGAGAATTATTAAATCTTGAAGCCCAATTGCAAATCTCTGAAATGGAGCCATTGCGTTCTGAAATTTTCCATTTGAATCATCGGAGGGTCAATTCTTTATCATTTGAGGGAATGCTCAGTAAGCGCGGCACGGTCAATCTGGATGAAATCAGTAATACTTTAACAGTTACCGATATACCCGCAAGATTAAATGAAATTAGAAAGCGTATTCAAAAATTAGATGTTTTTGAAAGGCAAGTAATGATTGAAGCGCGGATTGTTGAAGCCACAGATTTATTCAGCCGGAATTTAGGGGCGCGCTTTGGTATCCAGAATGCAACGAATTTGGGTAGTCACAATCTTGGGGTTTCAGGTAATTTGACTGATTCAAGTGCGCTTGCTGCTGGTGGCTCTGCGGGTGGGGGGGGCAATTTGAATGTGAATCTGCCGGCTGCAGCAGCCACAGGATTACTCGGTGGCCCTGCTGCTCTGGGTCTGAGTCTGATAAAAATTAATAATGGGCGATTAATCAATCTTGAACTATCAGCATTAGAAACAGATCAGAAAGGAAGGGTGATTGCCAGCCCACGTGTAGTGACTGCGCATGGGGTAGAAGCCGTTATTGAGCAAGGTGACCGCGTTCCCTATCAGCAAGCCACGAGTAGTGGTGCCACCAGTATCCGTTTTATGGATGCAACGCTAAGATTAAAAGTTAAGCCACTGATTACTTACAATGGTCAGATTGATATGGAATTAAATGTCAATCAGGATAGAATTGGTACAGCTATCAATCAATTCCTGCCGCCATCGATTAATACCAAGCAAGTGACTACCAAGGTTCTGGTGGAGAATGGTGGAACTGTGGTGATTGGCGGTATTTTTGATCGGACTGAGAATGAGGTTGTTAATAAAGTGCCGATGTTGGGCGACATACCTGTGCTTGGTCACGTATTCCGTAATTCAACTAAAGTAGACAACAAACGAGAATTATTGATTTTTGTGACCCCACGCATTTTGAGCGAGAATCTTAATCTACAGTAATGGCTTATTGCCCCGACGGAAATACGGCTTGGCGCCATGCTTCATAGGCAATAATCGCTACGGCATTGGATAAATTCAGGCTGCGGCTGGCTGCAACCATCGGTATCCGAATGCGGTGAAGTTCCGGAAAAGTTTCCAGGACTTGAGCGGGTAAGCCACAGCTTTCTGCGCCAAATAGAAAAGCATCTCCGGCATTGTATGCCACTGTGTCATAACGTTGTTTCCCTTTGGTGGTTATCGCAAATATGCGGTGTTCCTGCAAGCTTTGGCAGCAATCCACCCAGCTTTCATGCACTTTTATCCGAGCAAACTCATGATAATCCAAACCGGCACGCAATAACTGCTTGTCTTTGAGTGGGAAACCTAATGGCTTAACAAGATGTAACCATATGCCGGTATTTGCGCACAGGCGAATAATATTGCCTGTATTGGGCGGAATCTCGGGCTGATACAAAATGATATTAAACATATAATTGATTATTAATTGAGAGTCATGAAAACTATTGAATTATTCACTCTTCAGGAAGTGTTCTGGCGATAACCCAATTGCTGATTTCAGCGGCGCCTTGCTGATGCAGCACCTTAGCCAATTCGTTCAATGTGGCGCCCGTTGTCATTACATCGTCGACCAGCGCAATATGTTTCCCAGACAGATCTATCTTACAATCAAAGGCCTTGCGAATATTTTTCTGCCGTTCCTTCCAAGGTAATCCGGTTTGCGGTGGTGTATGTTTGATGCGATTACAGCTATCAGGCAGCAAAGCGATACCCATTTGTTTCGAAATATAACGGCTGATTTCCATTGCCTGATTAAATCCGCGTTCGCGCAATCGAATCGGATGCAGCGGCATTGGTATCATGACATCCGGCAATAGGGGTAGGGTCTTTAATCGCGTTATGAGCAGATTAGCAAGAATTGGTGTAATGGCCAGATGAGTTCGATATTTCAATGAGTGGATCAGCGCATCAACGGGAAAGGTATAGCGAAACGCTGCAATGGTACGTGTGAATGCAGGCGGTTTTGTCAGGCAGGCTCCGCATACCTCCGCTGTTGGCACAGGCCACAGGCAAATGGGACAATGATTAGTTGGCAGTTGGGGTAAATGGATGTAACAAGGCTCGCATAAATCCTGGTATGCGGAGATACCGCACAGTACGCAATTTTTCTGAGTCAGGAATTGCATAATGATTAATCAGATGCTTAAGAATGAGTGAGAAAAAATTGAATTGACAATGTGCATTGAATCCTTGATTATCCCGATGATCGGCAAGGGCGCGATCAAGATTCCCTTAAAAATAGAATAACAGGTAAATTGGCATGAATCTGGATTCACTTATTACCAGCGAAGTACAAAATCATCCAAGCAGTATAACCGGAAAATCAGAAGACTCAGTCTACTGGAGTGTGGCAGCAGTTCAGGCATTGCTGAATGCGTCATTTAATGATCTGATTTATCGTGCGCAATGCGTGCACCGGCAATATCATGATGCAAATGGTGTGCAACTATCAACCCTGATCTCCGTAAAAACGGGTGGCTGCCCGGAAGACTGCGGTTATTGCCCGCAGGCAGCGCGTTATCATACCGGTGTCGAGAATCAGGATATGCTGTCGCTGGATGAAGTAGTATCTGCAGCGGCTGCGGCAAAAGCCAAAGGTGCTTCGCGGTTTTGCATGGGGGCTGCCTGGCGTGGCCCGAAACAACGCGATATCGAAAAAATGACTGAGATGGTGCGCGCTGTTAAATCACTTGGAATGGAAACCTGTGCTACCTTGGGTTTGTTAAAACCAGGACAAGCGCAACAACTGAGTGAAGCCGGCTTGGATTATTACAACCATAATCTGGATACGGCACCGGAATATTATGAAGAAGTCATCACCACGCGGCAGTATCAGGACCGCCTGAACACATTGCAGGAAGTTCGCGATGCTGGAATCAACGTGTGTTGTGGCGGCATAGTCGGTATGGGGGAAACCCGTCAGTCGCGCGCTGGATTGATCGCGCAACTGGCCAATCTGAACCCATATCCTGAATCGGTTCCCATTAACCAGCTGGTGCAGGTCAAGGGCACGCCGTTGTATGGCACCGCAGCGTTGGATCCTCTGGAGTTTGTGCGCACCATCGCCGCCGCGCGGATTACCATGCCGAAAGCCATGGTGCGGCTGTCTGCAGGCCGGCAGGAAATGTCAGAGGCTGTGCAGGCGCTGTGTTTTCTGGCAGGTGCTAATTCCATCTTTTACGGTGATAAGTTACTGACGACAGCCAATCCGGAAACAGATCGTGATCGCGCATTATTAGATAAATTAGGACTTCATTCGCTGTAATCCATGCTTCCAGATCTGGCTGAGCAACTGCATGCCCGTGAGCAGCAAGGGCTGCGGCGTTTCCGGCAGGTATTGGAAAGCCCTCAGGCAACCCGTATCATCCTTGACGGTCGAGATTATCTCGCATTTAGCAGTAATGATTACTTGGGGCTGGCCAATCATCCTGACTTAATCAAATCTGCTTCTGAAGGTGCACAGCAATACGGTGTGGGGGCGGGCGCATCGCATCTCATTCATGGCCATTCGTCTGCGCATCATGCACTGGAAGATGCTCTAGCGCAGTTTACCGGTTTTCCGAAAGCCCTGTTGTTTTCGACCGGTTACATGGCGAATATCGGTGTAGTTACAGCTCTGGCTGGGCGTGGAGATGCCATTTTTGCCGATAAGCTGAATCATGCATCACTGAACGATGCGGCCATACTGTCGCGGGCGCAATTCATCCGCTATCCGCATCTAGATCTTGCTGTTCTGGAACAGCGGCTAGCGACAATTAATGCCCGGCGCAAGCTGGTGATTACTGATGCGGTATTCAGCATGGAAGGGAATATTGCACCGATCGGGAAGCTTGTCGTATTGTGCGAAAAATATCATGCGCTGCTGCTATTGGATGACGCACATGGTTTTGGCGTGCTGGGGCGACAGGGGCGGGGCAGTTTATTCATACCAGATAGTGACGATGAGCATTCGCCCAATATTGTGTACATGGCAACACTGGGTAAAGCAGCCGGCGTATTCGGGGCGGTTGTCGCCGCGCAAGAAGATATCATCGAGACCTTGATTCAGTCTGCCCACAGCTATATTTATACAACCGCCACGCCGCCGCTGCTATCTCATGCATTATTGACCAGTCTAAAGCTAATTGAGCAGGATGAATGGCGGCGTGAAGCCTTAGCGCGAAATATTGCGCAGCTGAAAGAAGGTTTGCAGTCGTCACGATGGAAATTATTTCCTTCCAGCACACCGATCCAGCCATTATTGATGGGGGATAATGTTGAAGCGATGCGTATCAGCAAGGGCTTGCGCGAACGCGGCATTCTGGTGCCAGCGATTCGCCCGCCGACGGTGCCTCAGGGTACTGCACGATTGCGTATTTCTTTGTCTGCCGCCCATCAGTCGCGCGATATCCACTGCTTGACACAAGCACTGAATGAACTGGCATTGCACTTATGACGCCCCTACATATCGAATCGACAGGTCAAGGCCCGGATCTTGTGTTATTGCATGGCTGGGCGATGCACAGTGGTATTTGGAATGGTATTCGCGATCAGCTGAGCCAGCAGTTTCGCCTGCATCTGATCGATTTGCCTGGGCATGGGCTAAGCCCTACTTGCGAGCCAGGCACATTGGATCATGTAATTGAAATCCTTACTCAAATGATGCCAGAACACTGGATAGTCGGCGGCTGGTCGATGGGTGGACAGATTGCTATCGAATTGGCGCTGCGTGAGCCTATGCGCGTGCAGAAACTGATTCTGATTTCTACCACCCCTTGTTTTGTGAAGCGCAATGATTGGGAATGGGGCATGGAGCACAAGTTGTTACAGCTATTTCTGGAAAATTTGAAATTAAATTATGCAACCACGATAAACCGGTTTTTAACGCTGCAAATGAGTGGTGACCGGAATGCAACAATGATTCTGTCACAATTGCGCAAGCGTTTTTTTCAACGTGCTGAGCCAGATCCTGGTGCATTGCAGCAAGGATTGCGGATCTTGCAGGATACCGATTTGCGCACCAGACTAGAAGCTATTAAACAGCCTGTTTTGCTGTTGCATGGTGAAAATGACGTGATTGCCCATCCAGCGGCTGCCAAGTGGATGCACGAACAATTACCGCAATCGCAACTGGTGATGTTTCCCCATTGCGGTCACGCGCCATTTTTGTCTTATCCCAATCAATTTATAGCTTGTCTTAATGAATTCCGAACACACGCTCAATAAGAAACACGTGCGTAATGCATTTGAACGCGCGGCTGCCAGCTATGATCAGGCGGCGGTGTTGCAACGCGAAATCAGTAACCGGATGTTTTCTCGGCTTGAGTACATAAAATATCTGCCGGATGTCATTCTTGACGCCGGTGGCGGCACCGGTTATGGTACTCAACAACTGGCCAGACGGTATCCCGCTAGTCAGTTGATTGTGGTCGATATCGCCTTGGCAATGCTGTCGCAGGCGCGGCCGAATACAACTTGGTGGCAGCGCCTGTTGCCGTTGCAGCAGCATATCTATTATGTATGCGCTGATATTGAGCAAATGCCGGTCAAGAGTAACAGTGTAGGCATGGTATGGTCGAATCTCGCGCTGCAATGGTGCAATGACCTCGATCGCACATTTGCCGAGATGCACCGCATTTTGCGCACCGACGGTCTGTTGATGTTCAGTACTTTCGGGCCGGATACTTTGAAAGAATTGCGGCAGTCTTTTGCACAGGTGGATACTTACAGTCACGTCAACCGTTTTATCGATATGCATGATATCGGTGATCTGTTGGTGCATAACGGCTTTGCCACACCGGTGATGGATATGGAATATATTACCCTTACCTACTCGAATGTCATCAGTGTAATGCATGATTTAAAAGCCATTGGTGCACATAATGCATTACTAGGCAGACAGCAGGGGCTGATGGGGAAAAACAAGTGGCACAAAGCGATCAGCGAATACGAAAAACTGCGTCGCGACGGCAAACTGCCTGCCACGTTTGAAGTGGTTTATGGTCATGCCTGGAAACCGCTGGATCGTCGCTCGGTGTTGACACCGGAAACGCGCAGGCAATTAGGCCTGATTCCTTAAGGGCTTGAGCCCTGGATCGATATTAGATGATGAGCACAGGCTTTTTTATCACTGGAACCGATACTGGCATCGGCAAGACTACTGTAAGCTGCGCATTGCTACATGCATTTGCTGGTCAGGGCAAAAAAGTGATTGGCATGAAGCCGATCGCAGCGGGCAGTGAAAATGGCCAGTGGATCGACGTAGAACGATTGCTCGCTGCAAGCAACGTAAGCGTTTCGCGCCAGCTTATCAATCCGTATGCCTTTGATCTGCCTATTTCCCCGCATATCGCCGCGCAGCAGGCAGGTACGGAA
>CBFGXU010000010.1:0-32635 GCA_965652935.1 uncultured Nitrosomonas sp. | reverse complement strand
TTTGCCGTCTATTACACGGCTTGGGTTGAGCAAGATTACCACTTATCCAACTGTCCGAATTTGCGAAGCCACTTCTCCTATTGCATCTCAGAAAAATGGTGCAACAATTAAAGTTGAAGCAGTGTTTTCAGATTGTGTAAAACTTGTAGAAAAGCACTACCTAGAACTAAAGGGAAAAGAATAATAATCATTAAGAGATAAATGCCCAAGGTTTGTTTCGTACACTTTCTTTTAGTATTACTCACCAGTTGCATTAAACTATTCTTCTAGCTAAAGAGCTTTTTTTGCTAATACTAAGGGATATTTAGGTAATAAATTGTTAAAGTTTTATTACTTTTGTCAGATTCTACAAAAGCACATAACGCAGGCCTCTGCATAACCGTGAGATTTTGCTGTAGTAACAAAGGAAACACCCCAAATGACATTTGTTGCGCGTCATTTCGGTAGCTGATGAAGTTTTTTCACTTTTTAAAGGGAAATTTTTTCCCTTAGGCAGCATTTGATTGGTTATTGCGCTGACGGGAGAGGTTGTGCAGGAGTCTTTTAAATGGTTTGTGATACTACTTCTTACGGCCATTGCTTGCCTAGCACGTGTTGCCCTTGCTGGCGAGTATGTGTTGATATGTCAAAAATGCAATAATGCGACGGGAAAAGAAGCAAGTACCCTGGAAACATAAAGGCTGGGTTCAGTATCCTTCTGAAGGACTGTAATAACTTCACCCGTAAGCAGGTTTGTACCTTTGGCGCCTATAGCAAGATTCGGCGTTTCAATAATTGTCTCACTCCATACTGGAGAACCTAAAGGTAATTCATCAGGAGTGGGTGTAAGCCTTGTAAACCAGCGCGGTGCCACCACTATCAGAGTAATATTATCTGCATGGCGGGCAAAAGCACATACATAATCAGCAAGAGGCCCGGCAGTCGAGAGCGGCAAATAAGCGCCATCCTGGAAGAGCTTCGGCCAGCATTGACGGCTCTGCAATAATCGCCATGTGAGGTATAGCTTGGCGCGGCCGTCTGCCATGCTGTCAAGCAACTGCCTTATTTGTTGCGTTAGCGAATTTCTCGATAGAGTGGAATAAACTTCCAGTTCTTTGAGTAACTTCTGGCATTGTGAATAATTGACAGGCCGCCGGTTGTCAGGATCGACAAGACTGAAATTCCATAGTTCGTTGCCCTGATAGATATCTGGCACACCAGGTACAGTCAGTTTGAGTAAAGTTTGCGACAACGAGTTAAACATTCCCCAGCGAGCGACACGTTTTTGAAATAGCAGGAAATCAGTCAGAAAGGTATTTTCGGTGGTACTGGATGTGTTCAATAATTTTCGGATAAAAGTTTGCAATCCATCTTCATACGGGGTGTTGGGATTGATCCAACTGGTATATTGCTTCGCTTCACGCACTGCTTTGAGCATATAAGCTTCAATGCGCTCAATCAATGCTTGCTGTCCAATCAGATCTGTTTCCTCCCATGGCCATATGCCGATCAGAGTCTGGTAAATCAAATACTCGTCATTGGCACTGGGAATTTCCTTACGATCGATCGATATTTTTTTATTCTTGTTGAGCCGCCGCCAGCGCATGACTTGATCGTGCCATTCAGCAGGTATTTCAGAAAGTACATTAATTCGCGAACGGATATCCTCACTGCGCTTGCTGTCATGAGTAGAAGTATTCAGCATGGAATACGGCCAGCGTTCTCGACGCTTGCTGTTTTCAGCGTGAAAAGCCTTGATCGAAGTTCCGAAATGACGAGGATCTCCGCCTACTTCATTTAAGGAACTCAGCAGGTGATACTGATAGAAAGCCGTATCTTCGTAGCCTTTAGCCATGATTGGACTGGAAAACTGTTGAAACTTCATGGCAAATGCAGTAATGGCAGCGATATAGGGTTGATCTTTACCGGTCGCAGCATCCAGCAGCAACACAGAAGCAAGGAAATCAAAGATGCTCACATCCAAGGTTTGAGTCATTTTCTTGGCGCGCGCCACAGCCCATTCAACATAGCGACGATCCAGTGCAGTCACTTGCCCATCACGAACGTAAGTGCGATAAACCGGTAGATGAGCAATGACCTCGGCAAGGGCGTGGCGTAAATTGTTGGTTGTAAAATCGCGTGTATGCGAACGCAATTCACAAATACGACTCAACTGTCCCGCCATGACGTTGAGTTCGCTGGCAATCGCATGCTTCATGATTTGAAGCTTGCTGCGATAAACCAATTCATCGAAATCAAATTGCGCATGCGTAAATGAACGGTAGATACGCTCCAACGCTGCTTTTGCACGAGGATTGATAAACAGGCCATTCACCAGATTACAAAAATCATATCCCGTAGTGCCGTGAATAGCCCAATCCTCACGTAACGATTCATGGCTGGCGAGGATTTTCTCTGCCACGATATAAGCTGCTTTCTCACCTTCCAGAGAGGGCGATCGCATCGCAACACGATCCTGAAGCCGTTGAAAATACTGCATAGGATCGAATAAACCATCGGGGTGATCAATTCGCAACCCATCCACTTTACCTTCAGTAATCAATTCCAGCACGAGCTGGTGAGTGGTTTCAAAGACATGGCAGTCTTCCATGCGTAATGCCGCGAGATCATTGACATCAAAAAAGCGCCGATAGTTGATCTCATCCGAAGCTACGCGCCAGTTGGCGATACGCCAGGGTTGTGCCTCGAGCAACGCATGCAACAAAGCAAAAGAATCTGGATCATCCAGATTGCCATTATAGTCGTTGACTGTATCCGATATCATTTGCTGGACGGATAACGAAATATTAACCAATGCAGCAAGACGCCGTTTGAGTAGCTCCTGATCGCGGTGCCGTTCTAGAATTTTATCCGGTGAGATAATTTCCTGTGCCGGCAGGTTGCCGAACGCAGTGATCAGACTCGTAAGTTCTTGCAAATCAGGACTATCAACCGGAAGCTGTGCTTTCAACAAGTTCAGGCGATGCTGTAATAACCGCGGATACTCACGAGGCGTGATAGGCAACCGGTGCTGGTAATACCATACGCTGAAACACCCGGCTTGCTCATTAAAACTGATGGTTAATTCACCATTTTCAAGTGTATCTCCGTATGAACGCTCCAGGATAGGCAATAAAACCTTGCCATGCAGCTCTTCTTTGAGAGGATTCCAGTCAATATCAAAAAATGGTGCGTACACTGAAATGGGACCGTTTTCCAATACATCAAGCCACCATTGATTGTCCGCCCCCATTATTCCCATGTGATTGGGCACCAGATCCAGAATTTGTCCCATGTTATGCCTTTGCAACTCGGCACAAAAAGCTTCGAATTCTTCTTTTGTACCAATTTCCGGGTTGAAGGCGTTATGATCAACAATATCATAGCCATGGCTGCTACCAGGACGTGCTTTGAGATAAGGTGAGCAATAAATATGACTAATTCCCAGGCGAGCCAGATAAGGTACCAATTGCTTGGCTTGTACAAAAGTAAAATGACGGTTAAGTTGAAGGCGGTAAGTAGAAAGCGGAATTCGCAGACTTCGTTTTTTCGGAGGCGCAGAAGGGATGCGGATTCTAGGGCGTTCCTGGCGCATTACTGCCCCCATGGCAAGTACGCGGCGATCTGATAGACAGGCTTCGAGATTCACGGGCAGCTTGCGTTGCCAATTAGGATGCTGCGTTGTTGTAGATGGAATATTGATTTGATCGAGTACACCCAGTATATCTTCAATCTGCACCATCAGTATTTTGGATGGGCTACGGGCAAGATAAGCATACACTGCCTGGATAAATTCTGGGGTTGCGGCAGGCAATGATACCAGATTGACAGTCACGCCTTCGGGTAACAGTTCAGCTTGTTCCAACATGAGTAGAAGATGAGCGCGTTCCTTAGCGCGATTAATAACCTCTGCTCGACGAGCTTCATCAGAATTGAATAGTTTCAAATCAGTACGTAATACGATGTCACGCCCTTCCCAGAAGCCAGCCAGAGTCGGGAGATCATGTGTGGTTACCGCCGCAAGCGCCTGCGCAGGATAATCTGTTGGCGCAATCAAATCTCCATTATTTTCTTTTTCCAGAATCAGTAGCCGGTAGGACAATACCCCCAAGGGCGATAAAGCAGTACGAACTTCTTCGGGTACAGTCCCCAGATCTTCACCGATCACCAGGCATTGATTACGCTGGCTTTCTAAAGCCAAAATGCCAAGCAAGTCCTCAAAAGGGTAACGTACATAAGCGCCTTCACTAGGTGATACGCCGGCGGGTACCCAGAATTGCCGCATCAGTCCCATCACGTGATCAAGACGTAGCGCTCCCGCATGCCGCATGTTATGTCGTAAGATGGCAATGAAAGGCGCGTAGGCTGCCTCGCGCAGACGATCTGGCACAAAGGGAGGCAACCCCCAGTTTTGGCCAAGCTGATTATTGAGCTCAGGGGGAGCACCTATCCCTACATCGATGGCGTAGAGTGCCTGATTAGACCAAGCTTCGGCACCTCCGATATCCACCGACACTGCCAAGTCGAGATACAAGCCTACTCCAAGCTCCAGTTCAAGCGAACGCCACCCGGCAGCAGCTAGTTGCAAGTCAGCCTGCCATTGCAGATAAACAAAAAAAGTGATGCGATCCTGGTATTGGGTCTCGAATTCGCTCACCTCAACCCCTTGAGGATCCCGGTAGGCTGCTGGCCAAACCGGCCAGCCCCAGACAGCAGGATCCTGTTTATGAAAGTGCTCTTGCAGTGCCTCGAATAGAGCATGACGATAAAGTGCCTTGCCCTCTCGTTCTCGAAAAATCCGGAACTCTTCAGCACGCTTACTATTCAACGCGAGATGCTGTTCATAGAAATGGCGATATAACATTTCCAGTGCCGGCAGTTTGAGCGCAGCGACACCGGCATAATCCACCTTATCAGTTGCCCGCAATCCTTCCAAGCGGATCTGAAATTCGCGAGTGCGCAACATCGCGTGTACTGCTTCACATTCGTGGAAATCAGCAATGGCCTCCACGTCAAGATAGAGAATATTAAGAAACAGGCGGCTTGAAGGACTGTACGGACTAGCATGCACTGGGTTGTGAGGAAACAACGCGTGCATGGGGTTGATGCCGATGATATCGGCGCCCTGCGATGACCACTGTTCCACCAGGCGTCGCAAATCCGTGAAATCGCCTATCCCCCAGTTACGTTCGGACCGTACCGTGTAAAGTTGGACGGATGGCCCCCAGATGCGGCCTGAATCAGTGACTGCCACAGGCTGATAACAAGTGGAAGGCGCGACAATGATTGTTTGGCGCGCAATCAATTCTCCGTCGTGCAAAAGTTGCAGGCAGTGATATCCCGGCGAAGGCAATTCAGATATTTCAAACTGCCATGCCATGTAGTCAGTATTATCCACTTTTCGGGTATCCAGGAGGGTCAGTTCTCGTGGATGAAACTGACCAGCCAGATTTCTACCCCCTTCCAGGATAAGTTGCCATGTCAATTCTTCATCGGCATAAGCGTCTGGCAAGACCATACGTATCCAAGGCGTGTTTTCCCGGATCACTGATGCAGGTTCAAGTATATGTTGCCAAGTTCGTCGTTTACGTTCCTCAATAGCAGCAGCGATTTTTTCCGGTGTGGAAAGATCAAATCCCATGGCGGTCAGCAATGCGCGCTGGGTAGCTGGAGAAGTCGCATGCTGCTGCTCCCAATTATCAGTGTAGGTGGGCAAAATATCGGCCAGGGTACTGAGCTCTGCCAGTAACTCTAATTCATCCTTATCGTTATTCATTACCCTTCTCTAATAAGTACCAGGCTGCCGAAAATGCAGGTAATACGCCGAATGATAGTTGTTGATCGAGGTTCTTCACGCTGCCATAAAACATTTTGCCAGACGGTGCAGCAACCAGATCAGCCGATGCTGCTCCAAGATTGACGTAGACTGACAGCTTTGCAACATTACCTACTTGCCAGTCAGCACGCAGCGCATGCGATGTGAATACGTGATAACTGCCACCCCGGGTAATAGCCAGGCGCGGAATAATGACTTGTTGCCGTAAAGCCAACAGCTCTCGATACAACAGGAGCCATTCCCGGTGAGGCGGACATTTCTGTTTCAGCCAATCCAGCCGCGCCAGATCAAAAGTAGATGACGCACACGGATCCGGAATTGCTTCGCGCACCGCAAGGTCATGGAAACCTTCAAAGTGAGCAAATTCCTCACGCCGCCCCGTTGTTACAGCCTGGGCCAGTTCATTTGTGAATTCACAAAAAAAAAGAAAAGGCTCGCGCGCTCCCCACTCCTCGCCCATAAACAACAACGGTATCGATGGTGACAATAAAAAAAGAATGGTGGCTGCGCGTAATGCTTCGGGTGCAGCCAATTCCACCAAGCGTTCGCCTAACGCACGATTGCCAATCTGGTCGTGATTCTGCAGAAAGGTCACAAAGGCCGAGGGAAACAGATCGATGCTTGGCTCACCTCGCGATGCCCCGCGCCGATAAGCGGAAATCTCACCTTGGTAAGCAAATCCTTCCACCAAGCAACGCCCCAAATGGTGGATAGGTTTATCCGAATAATCTACATAATAACCATCGCGCTCATTGGTCAGCAATACATGATACGCATGATGAGCATCGTCATTCCATTGCGCATTATAAGAGGTTTGTTTGTTGTGTCCGTGCGCAAGATAACGTGCTGCATTGTGATCGTTCTCAAGTATGAGATGGATACGCCGTTCCTCACCCATTGTCGCGCGTATGGTCTGTGCCAATTCTTCAAGAATATTCGGTTGATGATCATCGAATATGGCATGCACAGCATCCAGCCGCAACCCGTCAAGATGATATTCTTCCAGCCAGTAAAGGGCGTTGTGAATATAAAAATCACGCACTGTTCGGCTTTCATCGCTATCAAAATTAATGGCTGTGCCCCATGGCGTGTGATGGCGCTCGGTAAAAAATTGTGGCGCATACAAGTGCAGGTAATTGCCTTCCGGTCCGAAATGATTGTAGACAACATCAAGTAACACCATAATGCCATGGTGATGAGCGCTTTGTATCAGGTGTTTGAGATCGTCTGGCGAGCCATAGATACTGTCTGGTGCAAATAGCAAGACACCATCATAACCCCAGTTACGGGAACCTGGAAAATCAGCCACCGGCATGAGTTCTATGGCAGTCACCCCGAGCTCTGCCAAATAATCCAACTTTTGCTCGATGGCAGCAAAGGTGCCTTGCGGTGTAAAAGTGCCGACATGCACTTCATAAATCACCGCTTCTTCCCACGGTCGGCCGCGCCAGGCATTATCTTGCCAGTCGAAAGCCGCGGCGTCGATTACCTCGCTTGCGCCATGCACATCATGAGGGTTATAGCGTGAAACGGGGTCAGGTACACAAAGCCCATCGTCGATTTGATATTGATATCGACTGCCTGCTTGCGCCAGTTCGCTTATCCATTCATACCACCCTGCTCCCAGCATTTTCATCGGTACTGGCTCTTCGTTATCAAGAAAAAGTTTTATCTGACGCGCTGCAGGTGCCCATAGGCGAAATCGCACCTTACCTTCCGGAGTAAATTGAGCACCGAAAGGCATTGCATGGCTTCGCCTCACGCTTTATCCTCATTGATTTGCACAGAAGAAGATACTGGAAGCAGTTTGTTATCAACAATCAAATTCAGCATGACCCGCACCGCAGATTCCAGCGAGGCAGGTTGCTCGGTGAGGGCAATATCCAGTTGATTCAACATCTTCTCGAGCAAAAATAATTCAAGCAGCCTTTGTTCTTGCATCGGCTCGAGCGGATAAGCACAGCATCCGGCAATTGCCATACGGTAGCCGGATCGAAAGGCATCGATAACAGTACTAATCCAATACTGAGCGCAGGATTCCAGTCGATCACGATGATCGGGACATTCAGCAAGATAGTGATATAGCACCGATGCCATACAGGTGCAAAGTGAATGATACAACCCCGCAATATCCCTGAGCGGGGATTGTTTGGCGCGCCGCATTTCCAGCGGCTGATACGGATCACCTTCAAAGTCAGTGATAATAAAATTGTTATGAACGATCAATATCTGACCCAGGTGATAATTTCCGTGAATACGGATTTTGTATAACACTGGATCATCGGGTAGGGAATAATTGACTCGATTCAACATACGTAGCCGCATGCTGAGTAGATGGTTACACATATCGTGCAATGGGCCTGGCAAATGCAATAGTATCTGTTCCAATTTATCGAAAATAGCGATAAGCCTTGCCCGCAGTTGCTCTACGTGAGCAGTAATTTCGCTGAGTGGTTGGCGTTCAGGATCAAATGCCGAGTTGCCGGTCATTTGCGATAATGCCTGATGCAACTCAGCTGTACGCTGTCCGAGCGTATTCATTTGCGCCTGATAATCCATGTGCGCTTTGGGATCGTAAGCTTGGCCAGGCTCATCGATGCACAGCTTGAAGTAGCGGTTTAAATAGTCTTGCGTATAGTCCCCAAATGAACCCTGATTCGACACATACTGATGTAATGCCGCAATCCCGGTAACAGAATCATGGGTGTGATATTCGAGACTGCCAATCAAAGGTGTAATGCTTGAACACGGCGATATCTCGGTTAAAAAACGCCCCATCTCCAATTCTGGATTGATACCTGATTGCACTCGCCGGTAAACTTTCAGAATAGCTTGATCACCATACACAATGGATGTGTTGCTTTGCTCTACGCCAGGGCGAATCACAGTCAATGCTTCAGGTAATTCCGGCAATGCCGAAGTTCTGGAAAATATCATCTCCCCCGATGCAAAGGGAAGACGCGCCTCAGTTACGATGGCATTCAGTAGGAAATGACAAAACGCATCTTCACCTAAAGCATCATAAAGCACACCTACTCGGGCATGCTGTCTGACTTTGGCCAGCATCCACGGTGATAAGGCGTGATATTGCTGATCGGCAGCTTCGCCCAGCAATAACCCGAGCGGCAGGAAATAAGTCTGTACTATTCCCGAATCAAAGGTGACATTGACCAGCAACGGCAACCATTCTTTACTCTCTGCTGTTTTCCAGATATCTGCTAGCTCTAATTCTAGGCGAACAATGGTTTTTCCCCCTTTGCTAAACCAGTGCTGCACAGAGAGAAAGAGCGGTAAGACTTCAGTTTCCAGCTTTGCACGAGTTTTGCGGGCAAGCACATCACTGACCTTGCCTTTAGGCTTGGACATCAGCGTACTCAATAATCCCTCGGGCAATACTAATACCGGGAGTTCTTCTCGGGGGAGTTTATCCACATGCCATACGGGCGCATCCACATCCGTAGCCAATCGGAACCAGTAAAAACTGTAGCTTGGCAGACTTAATAAATAAGGTAGTTCGCCAATAGCAGGGAAAGCAGTCCGTCCCAATAACTCAACTGGAACACAACCTTTGTAAGCAGCAAGATCCAGTTCGACAGGCTGGGCAGTATTTGCGAGATTGGCTACACATAGAATATTTTCGTCCTGATATTCGCGCAGATAAGCGAGTATTTTGCGATTACCCGGATGTAAAAATTTGATTGTGCCACGACCGAAGGCTTTATGAATTTTACGGGTGAGAATTAAGCGCTTCATCCAGTTTAACAGTGAATTCGCATTCCGGCTTTGAGCTTCCACATTCACTGCTTCATAACCATAGAGTGGATCCATCAGAGGCGGCAGATATAATCGCTGCGGATCGGCATGAGAAAATCCGGCATTACGATCGGGACTCCATTGCATCGGTGTACGCACACCATGACGATCGCCCAGATAGATGTTGTCACCCATGCCGATTTCATCTCCATAATAGATGATAGGAGAACCTGGCATGGAAAGTAGCAAACTGGTCATCAACTCGATCTTGCTCCGATTGCCTTCCATCAGCGGTGCCAGCCGCCTTCGAATGCCAAGATTGAGCCGCGCCCGAGGATCGGTCGCATAAGTTAGATACATGTAATCCCGCTCACGGTCTGTAACCATTTCCAGCGTTAATTCATCATGATTACGCAGGAATATAGCCCATTGGCAGTTCTCAGGTATTTCTGGAGTTTGCGCCAGAATCTCAATAATCGGGTGACGATCTTCCTGGGCCACTGCCATGAAAATGCGCGGCATGAGTGGAAAATGAAAAGCCATATGACACTCATCCCCATCGCCAAAATATTCATAGACATCTTCTGGCCACTGATTGGCTTCGGCGAGAAATACCCGATTGGCGTAGTGCCGATCCAGTTCGGTACGCAGATACTTGATGACAGCATGAGTTTCGGGAAGATTCTCATTGCTGGTGCCCTCACGCTCGCACAGATAGGGAATGGCATCCAGCCGCATGCCGTCTACCCCCATGTCGAACCAGAATCGCATAGCACGCAGTACTGCTTTGATGACATGCGGATTAGCAAAATTGAGATCAGGTTGATGAGAAAAAAATCGATGCCAATAATACGCCTTTGCTGTTTCATCCCATGTCCAGTTAGATTTTTCTGTATCAGTGAAAATGATGCGTGTACCTTCATATTTTTTGGCTGTATCACTCCAGACATAATAATTCCGTTTGATAGAATCGGCCGGCGCCACGCGGGCTGCCTGGAACCAGGGATGTTGATCGGATGTATGATTGATGACTAACTCGGTGATGACTCTAAGATCGCGCTTATGGGCTTCTTTTAGAAAAAGACGGAAATCAGCTATCGTGCCGTAATCAGAGTGAATGCTGCTGTAATCTGCGATGTCATAACCATCATCCCGCAAAGGCGACGGATAAAATGGCAACAGCCAAAGTGTGTTGACTCCAAGCCCCTTCAAGTAATCCAGCTTAGAAGTCAGCCCGGCGAAATCTCCAATTCCATCACCATTGCTATCACAATAAGTACGCACATGTAATTGATAAATGATGGCGTCTTTGTACCAGAGAGTATCTTCCTCGATCCGCATAGATCCTTTCTATTACTTATTCATTGATACATCAGGTGGTTACTTCTTTATACGTAATGAGTCATCATTGCTGGCCAAGTTATACCTAGAAAATGCAAGGCCAACTATCCTGCACATCGAGGACCTATTACTGACTCCATAACTTTATTAATTGTATCAAGACTCGGGTTGGCTCTCGGTAATTGCCAAATCACAGCCCATAGGCACAACTCGCTAAAAATGATAGTGCGCACCAATACCAAGGTACTGAACCGCATCTTTATAAAACTGACCTGTAGGAGAATTGCCGTTGAAATACTCTATCAAAAATTGAAGCCTGCGATTAAACGCTCCCACATTATCAAATTGAACACCGGCTCTGGCTGACACATCCAACCTCCAATTGTTTTGTTCGTAATTCTTAAAGTCAACGGCCAGTAGCGGTCTCATCGCTGCAAATTTAATCCGCCACGGACTCCTGAATTCAATTCCATATTGAACTGACCAAGGTTCAATCGTCGATGGGTTTTTATGAAAGATGCCCCCTCCTCCGCCGTAGATTCGTACTCCATAAGGTAGCTCCTGAGAGAACCTGAGATCCGCTCCTTCATAACTGAGATTAATGCGTTCTAGGCGGGTTCTTAACAGAAACTCATCTCCAAGATGTGAGCTTTGATGGTAAATACGGGCAAAAGCAGAGAATTGACCTTTTCGCATACTTGAATAGGCGGAAGCAATAAAATCCGTATTGATCAAATCGGAAGAGCGTGCGTCAAGATTGAAATCACTAAAAACCCCAGCTTGTAGACCAGTTTCCCATTGAATAGTCGATTGGCCTAAATTGGCTCGATAAAATGGAATGGTTTCACCAAAACTCACTGCTCCATTATTATTCCCATCAATATTGTCTCCAACATAATTCCGATAAGCGGCTGAAAAATGCGCCCAGCGTGGATCAGCTAACAAAGGTTTAAATAGATGCCCTGCTGGCAGAAATCCCGTCGGCAAAACTGTTGAATCTGATCCGAATGGCCTTGCAGAACCTGCAGGTGCGCCCTCTTCAGTGGGCGGTGAAGAAACAGCCGCATTTCTTTGTTGATTATCGGCTTCTTGCAGCTTTACACTGTTTACCCCAGGAATTTCAGATAACATCTTCAAAATTTGGGTGCGGTCTTTAGATGACAGTTGAGGCACCGATAAGGTAATGACCCCGTTATGGACAACCAAAGAGGATAAATCCAGCTCGAAATCACGCTTAAGAATCCCGGTTGCATAGCCCGCAATATACGAATCATTGGGTATCATATCGCTATAGCTAGGCGACACCCAAAAAAAAGAGATTATAGGGAAAACAAGAAGCCGCATAGAATTCATTATTTTCTCCTTAATTTCTTGTAAGGAATTTGGCAATATCAATTATCCTTTCTTTATTATTATATTACATTCTCTATAGTGCTTAATACTGCTGTGTTTCTACTCTGAACCAGGCTGATATCCACCAACTTAATCTTAAAGATTCAATGCTATTTTCTGTCATTATCAATCTTTTCTCTTATTTCAGAGGTTTTATCCTTACTGGAGTCATAAACCTCTTTTACACGGTGTTCTGCTTTTTTCTGCAGACATTCAAGATCGCCATCGTCACAGATGACTTCGCCTGCGGGATCTACCGGTTTAACAATTTGACTGCGTTCCTCATTCTTGTTTGCTTCTATTTTTTTATTGGTTGATTCATCAGCACGTACGAGTTGAGAAAATGATAAAAACATGGTCAACATAATGAATATAACTAACTGTTTCATTTATTTTATATCTCCTGTGCGCTTAGAATAAATCTCATCACAGACTTGAACCAAAATGGCATGAATAGCTTTCCTGTCTTGCTCCCTTCGGCAAACAAAGAAGGATTTTAAATGGGCAGATTGCTTTCGCGTTACTCAAGTTACTTATCCCGTCAATACCTGTAGCTAAGTATTCCAGCTTGCAGCAGCAAGAAAAAGTAAAAAAATAGTGTAATGAACGAAGTGAGTCGACTTGTCAATTTTTGGTATTTCATCACTGATTATGCAGACCTGTCTATTAACTAGGTCACATAACAAGTGAAAGATAGGGATAATTAATTCACTCATTCAGAATGATGCCGAAACAAGCAGAGAGTATATTGATATAAAAATACAATAATTACTTAATTTACTGTTTCTTAACATCTATGTAGATTAATAGAACGTCTTTATTAGTCTAGAGCCTAATTTAAATAAACCTATAAAGAGTTGCCTTTCTGTTGCTTTGTAAAACAACAATGAGGGTATTAACCCTGAGAAATTTCTCTGTAAACTTTCGATTTTTGCAATTGCCAGGAATCTGATCAACTGTATTACGACTGTACTCGCTCATTTCAATGGCTTCTCATTTCAATGGCTTATTTCGTAAGTAAACTCGCTTGTTTACGTGCTATGCATCATCAATGCATAGTCGATAAATATTTCTTCCAAAAATAAACGGGAATTGAGTGGATGGTGGGATAGCTGCTGCTTTGAATTTAAGGCCCGGGTAAAAGTGATACACGCATGCAAATCCATTTGTCCAGTTAATGTTTGGATTGCAGGCAGATGCTTCAAATGGTAGCGAATTTTCCCGGTTGTGTGATAGCTGACCAGGTCATAGCACCATTTTTGTAGCCAGTTGACAATAATGGATAAATCCATTACCTGTAAGGTTGCAGCCAGCGAAATTGGCTCCAACCGGCTCGGATTACCGACTTGTCGGATGAATTGTTCGTGGTATAGCGCATTTTCACCCTTATCCAGCAGCAAAGCCGATAACGGGGAAAAACCGGCGACGGCCAGACTGGCTTTCGGATCATTCACTGCCTGTTGTTTTAGCCATGCCACCGCCGTTTCTACATCCGGTATCGGCATGGCAATCTGCTGACAACGGCTGCGTATCGTCGGCAACAGGCGCTGCGCTTGATGAGTTGCCAGAATAAACAAAACATTTTCCGGCGGTTCCTCCAGTTTCTTGAGCAGCGCATTGGCTGCTGCGCTGTTCATGGCCTCTGCGGGATAGATCAGAATAATCTTGTAGCCATTCTGATGCCCGGTCATATATACGAATTCTGTCAGTCTACGAATTTGCTCGATACTGATCTGTTGACTGGCAGTTTTCTTTACTGTTGAGCTACTGGATTTTTCTTCACTTTCTTCTTTTTCACGCTGCCCACCACCATCGATCGATAACGCTTGCGGCATAACTTGGTAAAAATTGGGATGTCCATTCTGCTCAAACCACCCACAACCTAGGCATTTCCCGCACGCTTTCTGCTCTGCTGCAGGCGTGGCGCATAGCAATGATTTCGCCAGATAACGCGCAAATTCGTATTTGCCAATACCCTTTTTTCCCTTGAGCAACAATGCATGGCTGCGGAATTCACCGCGTTGCGTCAATCGCTGCCAGATCACCTGTTGCCAGCTGTAGATATCAACCATCATTCAATAAGGATCGCAATGTCTGTTCAACCGCAGTCTTGACTTCCATTAAAGATTGACTACTGTCAATCAATTTGATGCGATCAGGAAACTGCCTCGCTCTGTCGAGATAAGCCGCGCGCACGCGTTGAAAAAAATCGGCCTGCTCTTTTTCAAACCGGTCGGTAACCTTCACTTGGCTGACACGCCGCCGCCCCAATTCCACCGGAACATCGAAATAAAGCGTCAGATCAGGTTGCAGCGTACCTTGCGTCCATTGTTCCAGGATAGCCAGTTTATCCCTATCCAGACCTCTGCCGCCGCCCTGATAGGCAAAACTCGCATCGGTAAAGCGATCCGATATTACCCATCGACCTTGCTTTAATGCTGGCAGAATCACTTTATCGATATGCTCGCGGCGCGCGGCAAACATTAATAACGCTTCTGTTTCCGGATGCATGGTAACGGATTTATCCAGCAATAAAGCACGCAACTGCTCACCTAACGGTGTCCCCCCGGGCTCACGAGTTACCACGACCTGCAATCCAGCATGCTGCATTAACTCGATGATCCAGGTAAGTTGGGTCGATTTACCCGCTCCATCAATGCCTTCGAGGCTAATAAATTTGCCGTGTATCATCCTGTATCTATGAATGATCGGTTTTCAAGTTTTATTCAAGTAAGCTACTATGCATCTCTACGCAATTACCGCTCATTTTAACGCATGCACATCGATGCTTTCGGTTTATTGAATACCGCCCAATTCATCCCTTCCCCTAATTTTGATCACCGCCCGGCTGGCACCGAGATCAGCTTGTTGGTGATCCATAACATCAGCCTGCCACCGAATGAATTTAGTGGCGAGGACGTGATTGAATTATTCACTAACCGGCTTAACCCGCAAGCGCATCCCTATTATCAATCTTTACAAGGACTCCAAGTATCCGCACATTTTTTCATCCGCCGTGATGGCACAACGATACAGTTTGTATCCTGCAACGACCGCGCCTGGCATGCGGGTATATCCTGCTGGCAAGGCAAAGAGCGCTGCAATGACTACTCAATTGGTATTGAACTGGAAGGCAGCGATATCACGCCTTTCACCGATGCACAATACACCACATTGATCGCCCTGACGAAGTGCTTGTGTAACCACTATCCGATCAAGCATATCGCCGGGCACTCCGATATCGCACCTGGCCGCAAAACCGATCCTGGGCCTTATTTTGACTGGGAAAATTATGCAATGGCTTTGGGCAACAAGAAATATTTCAGCACCAAAAACACTTCATCATGATGAAGTATCCAATATCTATCAACAACATAGCGATTTTAGCTGCGAATCACGCGATAATTTGCAGTTAATCGGTGTTCACTATCTGGAGCAATTTCCACGACGTCATTCGCTGCGTTGCTGGTTTCGACACATAGCAAGTGTTGATAATCGGTATCTTCCAGATCGGCCATTTCCCTGGAAATTTTTTTCCAGGGATTCCATACCACAGCCGTTTTGCTGCCTTGCGAGGTAATCTGAATTCGGCGATTTAAGGTGTCATCGTCAATTGTCAGTGGTTTGCTCACGTCCAGATAGATGCGATCAACTTCCGAATTGATCGTTACAGCGCCCGTTTGCTGTTTTTGCGCACTGTTATCGACTTTATCAATATAGTTGCAACCTTCCAAACCCAGCACTTTCACCTGCGCAATATTCCCGACCTTGAAGTAAGCATGAAATGCTTGTGTGATGGAAAAATTTTTATTGCCGGTATTGCGCGTAATCAGAGACAAATTCAAAGCATCGCTGATTAAAATCTCCTGCAGCAAGCTGAAGGAATAGGGCCACGTAGCCTGTGTTTCAGAGGTATCAACCAAACCCAGTATGACCTTGATGTCACCATTTGCAGTCGATTCAGTGGTGACGATGTTCCAGGGACGATTGCGCACAAAGCCATGCCCTGGGCGGCCCTTACCTTCCGGATCTGGACCGAACCAGGGCCAGCATATCGGCACGCCGCCTTTAATGGCTTTTCCGGTTTGGTAATAAGCTTTTTCACTCAAAAACATGATATCTTCCGCCTCGCTGGCAGGCTTAAACGATAACACCTGCCCGGCATGGAGCGATATCAGAGCATTGGCTTTAGAATTACTCACCTGAATCATCGGTAACCCGCCCTTGCCTGCTATAAATTCAAGTTGATCCGCAATTCTATAATTAGCATTGAGTTGCTCAATATTCATAAACTTACCTGTTTGAATAGTTGTTAATTTTTTGGAATTATCGCGTTATTGCTTAATGGGTTTCACATAACTTGCCGCAAGTTTAGCACGACTGCGGGCTTCCTCCGTATCCGCACCATTGGCCAGCGCAACGCCCATGCGCCGGCGCACAAATGATTCAGGTTTACCAAACAAACGCAAATCACTTTGCGGCACGCTGAGCGCTTCAAACACACCGGAAAATGCAATACCCTGCGCCTCCAGTTGACCATAAATCACCGCACTGGCACCCGGCGCTTGCAGGGAAGTGTCAACCGGTAACCCCAGGATAGCGCGCGCATGCAGATCAAATTCGCTTTGTTTCTGGCTGCACATGGTGACCATGCCAGTATCATGCGGCCGCGGGCTGACTTCACTGAACCAGACTTCGTCGCCTTTGATAAAGAGTTCCACACCAAAGATGCCCAACCCACCCAGATCATCGGTTATTTTCTGTGCGATTTCGCGTGCGCGTTCCAGGGCCACGGATGACATCGCTTGGGGTTGCCAGCTTTCGATATAGTCGCCATGCACTTGCAAATGCCCGATCGGCTCGCAGAAATACGTTTTCACATCGCCATTCTTATCCAATGCGCGCACCGTCAGTTGCGTAATCTCATAGTCAAAATGAATCACTCCTTCGACAATCACGCGTCCCTGATTTACCCGGCTGCCGCTCGCGGCGTAGTTCCATGCAGCCTCAACCTCTCCGGCATGGTCAATACGTGATTGCCCTTTACCGGATGAGGACATCACCGGTTTCACGATACAGGGATAACTGATCCTGCCCTCAATCGCGGCACGCAATTCTTCCAGGCTATTGGCGAAGGCGTAAGGTGAAGTCGGCAGATCTAATGTTTCTGCTGCCAGGCAGCGAATTCCCTCGCGATTCATCGTCAGCCTGGCAGCACGCGCTGTCGGAATTACGGTTGCCATACCCAGTTGCTCAATTTCAATCAGTATATCGGTGGCGATGGCCTCAATTTCTGGCACGATGATGTCAGGCCGTTCCTGTTCAATCAGCGCACGCAGCGCCTGACCGTCCGCCATATTAATCACATGCGCGCGATGCGCCACTTGATGTCCCGGCGCATGGGCATAGCGGTCTACCGCGATGGTCTCCACACCGAGGCGCTGCAGCGCGATAATGACTTCCTTGCCAAGCTCGCCGCTGCCCAGCAGCATAACTTTTGTGGCAGACAGACTTAATGGTGTACCAATAATTGATCGTTTATTCATAGTGTTTTCTGAATGACTGTTTACTGTTCTTTTTTGTCCTCTGTTGCTGAAGCGCCCACTGTACATGCTCGCGTACCAATGGCGAATGATCATCCAACCGGGCTTGCAATGCTTCGACGATTTCAGCCGAATATGGCGCGTTACCCAGACCAACGGCGATATTGCGTAACCACTGTTGATGACCTATGCGGCGAATCGCACTGCCGGCCAGTTTGGTTTCAAATGTTTGCTGATCCCAACTGAATAATTCGATCAGCGACACATCATCCAGACCGTTACGCACACGAAAGTCATCTTCATTGGTAATGCTGGCAAACTTATTCCAGGGACATACCAACTGGCAATCATCACATCCATAAATGCGATTGCCAATCAAGGGTCGCAGGGATTCTGGAATACTGCCTTTCAACTCGATTGTCAGATAAGAAATACAACGTCGCGCATCCACCTGATAGGGTGCAATGATGGCTTGCGTAGGACAGATATCGATACATCGGGAACAACTGCCACAATAATTGCCAGTCTCATCATCAACGGGTAATGGCAGATCAATATACATCTCTCCTAGAAAAAACATGGAGCCAGCCCGACGAGACAGTAATAAGGTGTGTTTACCACGCCAGCCCAAACCGGCTTTCTGCGCCCAAGCCACTTCCATCACGGGGGCACTATCAGAAAAAACGCGGTAATTAAATGCCCCGATTTCGGTGGTAATTTTGTCGGCCAATTTTTGCAGACGCCCACGCAGGACTTTATGGTAATCGCGTCCCAATGCATAACGCGAAATAAATGCCCGATCCCCGGCATTGATTACATCCCAGCTATTTTTGGCAGAAGGCGGAGCATAGTTCATGCATACCGAGATAATCCGTTGCGTTCCAGGCTCAAGCTCGGCAGGACGCGTACGCTTGGTGCCATGTTTTGCCATATAATCCATATCACCGTGGTATCCTTGCTCCAACCACTTGAACAAGCCTGATTCGATTGCAGACATTTCTGCGTGGGCATCTGCAATCCGGATGTCTTGGAAACCCAGATCTTTTCCCCATGCTTTTATGGCAATCGCTAAAGCAGCATAATCAGGTAATTTATTTGTTGAGGTATTCTCTTGCATGACATGCATTCTAAAGATTCAGATTCAGCACCGGATCTTTCTTTTTCTCTTGCCGATGAAACAGCGACGCTAGATCTGGGAAGCAAAATAGCCGCTTCTTTACATGCCGGTGTCACTATTTATCTGTATGGCAATCTGGGAGCGGGTAAAACGACATTAACGCGCGGTATTCTACACGGTCTTGGATACCAGCAGGTAGTCAAAAGTCCTACTTACAATTTAGTTGAAATCTATAAAATTTCTAGGTTATACTTGTATCACTTTGATTTTTATCGATTCAATGATTACGTAGAGTGGGAAGAAGCAGGTTTTCGTGAATATTTTAACTCAGGCTCAATCTGTATAGTGGAATGGCCTGAGAAAGCTGGTGATTTATTACCAGCGGCTGATTTACAGATTTTTTTCAAGATAGTCGATACAGGTCGTAGGATTGAAATTCGCGCTGGCACAGAAACAGGAAAGCAATGCTTAAAACATTTGAAAAATCAAAGCAACTTGTAATCATGAATTTTAATAACGGCATCGCTTCTATCAAAGACGCCCTGTTCGCTTTCCTTATCCTGATTTCTTTATTCTCTGCTATATTCCTAAGTCAACCCGCACTGGCAGCGACCACCGGAATCAAATCCGTACAGGTTGGCTTAACGCCAGATTATACGCGCATCACATTGGAGTCCAATCAGCCGCTTCAGCATGAATTAAGTATGCTCAGCAATCCACAGCGGGTTATTGTAGATTTGAACAATATTAAGCTTTCTCCGGCACTTGCGGCACTTCCTCAAAAAGTTGACGCGATCGACCCTCTTGTACAGAAAATCCGCATCGGGCAATTCAAACCCGATGTTATCCGGCTGGTATTCGACCTGAAGGCAAACGTAGTGCCCCGCACATTTGTAGTTGCACCCAAAGATAATGTGGGACATCGATTAGTCTTGGATATTTATCACTCGGACAAAGCAGCCAAAGCTGATTTGAATGTCAAGCCTGATGCTCGCATGGATGCTGATTTTGAAACAGATATTCTCGATGAATTGGTCGCCACACTGATACTGGATAGCAGTCATTCAAAAGCGCTTCATACTCCCCTCAATCGGCCGTCCCCGAAACCTCAAGCCAATCAATCTAAGCAATCCACTAATCCACCAACTGCCCATAACCGTAAACCTATAGCGGCTCCAAGAAAGATCATTGTTGCCATTGACCCCGGCCATGGCGGCAAAGATCCCGGTGCAATCGGTTCCCAAGGTACCCACGAAAAAGACGTTACCCTGGCAATTGCCAGAAAACTTAAAGAAAGAATCGACAAGGAACCCCATATGCGGGCTATTTTAACGCGTGATGGTGATTATTATATTTCACTACCACAGCGTCGCATGAATGCACGCCGTGCCAATGCTGATCTGTTTGTATCAATCCATGCGGACGCCAATCCAAAATCTCATGCACAGGGTTCCTCGGTATTTACACTATCCGAGCATGGTGCAACTTCAACCACAGCCAGTTGGCTTGCCAATAAGGAAAACAGTGTTGACAATGATTTGATGGGAGGTATCGATATCACATCAAAATCCAAAGATATCAAAGAATTACTGCTGGATCTTTCATTAAATGCAACGATCAATGACAGTGTCAAACTGGCTGAATATGTTCTAAAACAACTGGGTGATATCAATCACTTACACAAAAGAAATGTTGAGCAAGCAGGTTTTGCAGTTCTCAAATCACCGGATATTCCTTCCATACTCGTTGAAACAGCTTTCCTCAGCAATCCGAAAGAAGAAGAAAAATTACGCAGCAATCATTATCAAAATAAAATGGCTGATGCTGTCTTTTTAGGCATCAGAAACTATTTTGCCAATAATCCGGCCTTAACCCGTGCTGAAATGGCTCAAGCAAAATAATTATCCATCTTCATGAAGAATAATAAATGCAACAGTTGATTAAAGAGCTACAATAACTTTTATCTGTGCAAAATAAATTCACATAATTCCTAACACAGATTTCAAATATTCTAGTAGCGTAGAGTTAGAATTAATCCCTTTAGATTAAAAATAAATACTAGTATTTCAGAGATATTCTACCGAGCATAAGTGATGCATGCATATACATAAAACACTGTCGCAATGGTATCAACTGAGTAACGACCATGGCACCAAGCACATAGCCCTGGTAGGGAGTTATACCATGGCAGCGTTAGGCCGTGTGTTAAAAACCTTAGCAAAAGAACTTGCCCAGCAAGCCAAAGATCCCAACTTACATTGGGATTTAACTGGTATTCAACAGATGGATACAACGGGTGTAATGTTGTTATGGCATGTCTGGGAATCGAAACGCCCCAGACAACTCCGCTTACGTCCGGAACATGAAAAAATGTTCGATCGATTAGAGCATCTCCCCTCCTTTCAGCTTGAAACTCAGCATAGAGATTTCCTCTGGCCCATTAGGCGCCTAGGAGAACTGATATTCCTTTTATGGCAACATACCGTAGGTCTTATTACGCTAATCGGTCAGTTGCTGCTTGATGTGGCTTACCTGATCCGACATCCTGTTTATATTCCCTGGCGCGAAATCTCCGCCAATTTATTTCGTACTGGTGCGCAAGCACTCGGAATCACAGCCTTGGTTGGATTCTTGATTGGCATTGTACTCAGCTATCTTTCATCGCGACAGTTACAATTATTTGGCGCAGATATTTTTATTGTTAACATACTGGGGATGAGTATCATCCGCGAACTCGGTCCAATGCTGGCCGCGATACTAGTCGCCGGGCGCTCTGGATCATCCATGACCGCCCAATTGGGGGTTATGCGCGTAACCCAGGAACTGGATGCTTTGACTGTGATGGGCATTTCCCATAGTCAACGGCTGGTATTACCCAAGATCGTAGGTCTCGGAATTGCCATGCCGCTATTAGTGATGTGGACCAGCGCAATGGCGTTATTGGGCGGAATGGTTGCAGCGGAAGTACATTTAGGATTGAATTATCATTTTTTCCTGACAAAATTACCCGATACGGTGCCCATAGCTAACTTATGGTTGGGACTAGGAAAAGGGGTTGTGTGTGGCATGGTGATAGCACTTATTGCTTGCCATTTCGGTCTGAGGATCAAACCCAACACTGAAAGTCTGGGTGAAGGCACCACTTCTTCTGTAGTCACTTCCATCACGATGGTGATTATTATTGATGCGATTTTCGCCGTGTTATTTTCCAATGTAGGCCTTAAATAAGTCAATGAATAAGCCTGAATGCATTATTGAAATTGAAGCACTATCTACTCAATTTGGTGATCAAGTCGTCCATCGGGATATTAATTTATGTATTTACCATGGAGAAATATTGACACTGATCGGGGGTTCTGGGAGTGGGAAAACGACATTATTACGCCAAATGCTGGGCCTGGAAGAGCCTACTAAAGGTAGCGTTAGAATTTTTGGCGGTGCTTATCATGATGCTGACTTCAACCGGCAGAGAAAAAATATCCATAATCGCTCGGGTGTGCTTTTTCAGCAAGGTGCATTATTCAGTGCATTGACAGTGTTTGATAATGTCGCTTTGCCACTGCGGGAGTTGCATCTGCTCAGTGAAAGCATGATTCGTGATTTAGTAATGATGAAACTGAATATGGTGGCAATTGGGCCAGAGCATGTAGATAAGATGCCAGCCACCCTATCCGGTGGAATGATCAAACGTGTGGCATTAGCGCGTGCTCTGGCACTAGATCCAGAGCTATTATTTCTGGACGAACCAACGGCTGGCCTGGACCCTGAATTAAGCGAGAGTTTCGTAGAGCTGATTCTAACCTTGCGTAGTGAAATGGACCTCACGATTGTAATGGTCACCCATGATCTGGATACACTGGTTGCATTATCCGATCGTATTGCTGTTTTAGCTGATCAACATGTGCTTATCACAGGCACACTGGTGGAAGTATGCCGATTCCAGCATCCTTTTATTAGTAGCTTCTTTAAAAACATACGTCACAAATTCGAACCCAAAAATTATTCGGAGCAAACATGGAAAACCGCGCCCATGCCCTCGTAGCGGGAATATTTGTCATTCTGCTGAGTACCACAATAGCTTTTGTTGCGATGCGCTTCAGTGGTGATACCATGCAACGCAATTCATATTTCGTGGTTACCAAAGAGTCTGTTAGCGGGCTTAATCCTCAATCTTCCGTCCGCTATCGAGGCGTTAACATTGGCAAGGTCGAAGGCATTGAATTTGACCCTGAGAATCTACAACAAATTTTAATTCGTATCTCAATTGATCAAAATGTCGTCTTAAGCAACACTGTTTATGCAAAATTAGGCTATCAAGGCATTACTGGATTAGCTTATATTGAATTAAACGATGAAGGCACTGGAAAAGAGCCTTTGCCTAATGATGCACGAATTCCAATGCGGCGATCATTACTTGATGAAGTTACCGGATCTGGTCAGGACTTACTTACCAATGTCAATCAACTGGTACTGAAAATGCACCAACTACTGGACGATCAGAATCAGGCCCATGTTTCACATATTCTGCAAAATATAGAAAAGGCAACTCGAAACTTTGATGGTATTGCCGGAAATTTACAACCCGTATTAGAGTCTTTCACTGAACTGACGATCGAGTCTGCTACGCTGGTAAAACGGCTTGACGAGCTTTTGGGTGAAATTAAACATACAGTGGCAAAAGCTAACCAAAAAGAAGGCATCTTTGATAGTTTGGCACAAAGTACGCAAGAACTGGCAGCGACTATTCCTGAATTGCATAGGGTAAGTAACAGTATTGCACGTAATTCAAGCAGTCTAGACCGTGTACTCCACCAACTAGAAGAAAATCCGCAAAGCTTATTCTTCGGCCGCCCTCCTTCATTACCTGGTCCTGGAGAAACAGGCTTCATACCACCCGCAAATAATATTCAATGATAAAAACTTTATTTCTGATTTTAATTTCTTACCTGCTTTCGGGTTGCATAGCTTTACATAAATCACCTCCTTCAGTTTCTGTGTATGATTTTGGCATGCCAGAACATACTCAAAATAAGCAGCCTTCTAAGCATAGCAAGAGTATTTTGATAGCTGATGCCACAGCACCTTCTTGGTTAGATAACCAGGCAATTCATTACCGCTTGCTTTATCACAACCCATCTCAGTTATATACTTATGCCAATAGCCGTTGGATCGCGCCGCCTGCTGCCATATTTACCCAACAAATACGAGACCGTGTCGCTACCCATACCAATACACAAGTCATCAAGAACAGTAGCACAGCAAAAGCTGACTATATTTTACATATTGAATTAGATGAATTTATTCAGCTATTTGACTCACTAAAAAATAGTCAAGTTGCCATTGGCCTGCGTGCCAGTTTGATCGAGCGTAACTCACGCCATTTATTAGTTCAAAAAGATTTTAAAATTAAAGTACAAACGCCTACTGCTGATGCAGCAGGCGCAGTAGTTGCTCTAGGCACTGCGAGTAATCAATTAATTAGCGAATTGATTGAATGGATAGCTGTTAAATTGCCTTCCCATTAATGTTGCCAGTTACCATCAAGATTCATCACAAAGTGGATTAATTTATCATTCTCTTGTGTTAGTATCCTGAGAATTATTGTTCAGGAGATCCTCTTGTGCGTTTATTTTTTACTACTCTTCTTTTAACGTATCTGCTTAGCGCCTGTGGCCTTAAAGGGCCGCTTTATCTGCCACAAACTGATGAAGCAAGCCGCGCATCATCCAAAGAAGCGGAAAAGAAATGAGCAGTTTTCGAGAATTTGCCTATCATAACAATGAACTCTTTGTAGAATCAGTGTCTTTAACAAAGATTGCTGATCGATTCGGTACACCCTGCTATGTCTATTCACGCGCTGTATTAACTAAGGCTTATCAGGAATTTGATTCTTCTTTTGCAAAACGGAATCATTTAATCTGTTATGCGGTAAAAGCCAACTCTAACATTGCCATACTGAATCTATTAGCACAGCTTGGCAGCGGTTTCGATATCGTATCGGGAGGTGAACTGCTCCGGGTCATTAAGGCAGGTGGAGATCCACGAAAAACGGTTTTTTCTGGTGTTGGTAAAAGTAGAAATGAAATGCGTATGGCGCTGGACGCCAATATTCTATGTTTTAATGTGGAATCTGAAGCAGAATTAATCGCTTTAAATCAAATCGCAAAGGACATGGGCAAGAATGCACCCGTCAGCTTACGCGTTAATCCGGATGTGGATGCCAAAACTCACCCCTACATATCGACCGGGCTTAAGGAAAATAAATTTGGTATCCCGGCCGATGAAGCTGAAAGAATTTACAAATCTGCGCATCTGTATTCTCATATCCGTTTTACCGGCTTGGATTGTCACATTGGCTCCCAGCTGACAGAGCTTGAACCGTTTATACAGGCCAGTAACAAAATGCTCAGCTTGCTTGATAAACTGCAATTACAGGGTCTGGAGATTGAGCACCTGGATTTAGGCGGTGGATTAGGAATTCGTTATGCCAATGAAACACCACCATCCATCAAGGATTATGTTTTCACGCTATGCGCCAGCACGCACCAAGTTAAGCAACGCCTCCTCATTGAACCGGGACGCTCACTGGTGGGTAATTCAGGCATTCTACTTACACGCATTGAGTACCTGAAACATACACCAGCGCGTAATTTTGCCATTGTCGACGCAGCGATGAACGATCTGATGCGTCCTTCACTTTATAACGCTTATCATGAAATTCTCCCGGTGACCAAAAATAAGAAAGAAATCAGAAATTACCAAATTGTAGGCCCCGTTTGTGAAACGGGTGATTTTCTGGGTCATAACCGCAGACTTGGTCTGGCTGATGGAGATTTATTGGCTATTATGTCCGCCGGTGCTTACGGCATGAGTATGAGTTCAAATTACAACACCCGACCACGTGCTGCCGAAGTAATGGTGGATAAAAGCACTGCTTACCTCATCCGACAGCGTGAAACCATTGACGAGCTCATTGCTACTGAGCATATTTTATCTTCTTAATGACACGTATAATTTGAGATGCACACAATTGTAGTAACATGCCATATTAACTTATGACGAATCTGCAATGAAAAGCCTTTCTCGTATCGATGATGAGCAATATCAGGACCATATCCTGCAAGGTGTATCACGCACTTTTGCACTTACTATTCCGCAATTGCCTGAAGCTTTACGACGTGTCATTGGCAATGCATATTTACTATGCCGAATTACTGATACGATTGAAGACGATAATGCGTTAACTTCTGAACAGACCCGACAGCTCTCGCAAATGTTTTCTGAAGTAGTATGCGGTAATACTGCAGCGGAAGAATTTGCACAAAAACTGTATCCGCTCCTTTCTAATCATACTATTCCAGCTGAACATGATTTGATAAAAAATACTCCCGCAGTTATTCGCATCACACATAGTTTCAATCCCAGGCAACGACATGCTCTGGAGCGCTGCGTTCGAATTATGGGACAAGGTATGGCTGATTATCAGGAAACAGAATCCCTGGAAGGACTGAGAGATTTGCCAGCAATGAATCAGTATTGTTATTACGTAGCGGGTGTTGTCGGTGAAATGTTAACGGAATTATTTTGTGATTATTCACAGGAAATCAATGCTCACAAGCCCACACTGATGAAACTCTCCATCTCCTTTGGTCAAGGGTTGCAAATGACGAATATCCTCAAAGATATCTGGGATGACCGCAAACGCGGTGCTTGCTGGCTGCCTCAAGATATTTTTCTTAAGAATGGATTTAATCTTAGTGACTTACAGCCAGGCATGACCAATACCAACTTTCAAGCTGGCTTAGTAGAGCTGATGGGAATCGCTAAAGGTCACTTACAGAATGCACTGATCTATACCAGTTTCATCCCGCCCCAAGAGAAAGGTATTCGTCGTTTCTGTTTATGGGCAATTGGTATGGCCATCTTGACGCTTAATAAAATTAATCGACATCGGGATTTCTCAGATGGAACGCAAGTTAAAATTAGCCGGCGCAGCGTTAAGGCAACCATCGTAACGACTAATTTACTGGCTAGTTACGATTGGGCATTAGATTTACTTTTCAAATTGACATCCAGGAATCTTCCTGATGTTGAAGTGCATCAGGAGCTTTTCTTCAGCGATCAAATAAAAGACTGATAGTTAATTTATACTTTGAATTGTTATTTTTAAGGTAATTTTAATAGCTCAACAACATGGTTTATTCAATATGAAATCATTAGTTACTGGTGCAACAGGATTTCTAGGTTCCGCTGTTATGCGATGCTTGCTATCCGCTGATCATGAAGTTCGGGTATTGGCGAGACCTGATAGTAATCGAAAAAACCTTGAAAATTTTCCTGTTGAAATTACTGAGGGTGATTTACTTGACCATAAGTCATTAAAACACGCGGTTAAAGGTTGCGATAATCTATTTCATGTAGCTGCTGATTATCGTCTCTGGGTTCCCAATCCAGAAATAATGCATAAAATCAACGTGAACGGTACCCAAGCACTTATAATGGCTGCGGCAGAGGCAGGCGTAAAACGTATTGTTTATACCAGCAGTGTAGCAACTTTGGGTTTAAACCAAAATGGATCACCCGCTAATGAAGAGACACCTACCAATTTCACAGCCATTGCCGGGTGTTACAAGCGCTCAAAATATCAGGCCGAGCAAGTAGTAAAAAAATTAACGGATGATCACCACTTGCCATTAATCATCGTCAATCCCTCGACACCAATTGGCCCCGGAGACATACGCCCTACGCCAACCGGCCGCATTGTAATCGATACCTTAAGGGGACGCATGCCTGCCTACGTCAATACCGGCTTAAATATTGCTCATGTAGATGATATTGCGCATGGACATTTATTAGCATACCATCACGGAAAACCAGGTGAGCGATACATATTGGGTGGCGATAACATGATGTTATTGCAAATACTTCAAGCCATTGATGAAATCAATGAAACACGGACAAGTCGCATCAAAATGCCCATCAATTTAATGCTCCCGATGGCATGGTGTATGGAGAAGATCGCATCCTTCACCGACACTGAACCACGTGCCACCCTGGATAGTATTTATATGGCCAAGAAGTTGATGTTTTTCTCCAGTGCAAAGGCTAGTCGTGAATTAGGCTATCAATATCGTCCTGCAATTGAAGCACTCAAGGATGCGGTCAAATGGTTCAAAGAAAACGGTTATCATAGGTAATTCAGCCCCAAGGGCGAAGAATTAGCTTGAAAAAAGGTAAGTCAGGCACTCCATATAACCGAATAAATGGAACTTATCTCACTGGGTTAGACTCATATTTTTTGCCTTCTGTCTCTATTCTGCCTACTATAATATTTGTTTTTTCTCCAATCGATATCATCAAGTTAATTTTTCTACCGGAATCCTTTCAAGAGACAAGAAGAGACGAACCTCTTCAGAAATTTGGCACATTAATAATTCTACAAAGCAAAAGTGCACCACTTAGCTTAAAAGGGGAGCTTTGATATGAGAACTCATATTATCCGAGAAACAAGAGTTAACATTCTTCTTGCAGCCAGCCAAATGCATGGCCTATTGATCACATTGCTGTTTGTCTTAGGCACGATTTGGGCATCTTTGGGAACTGCATATGCCGCGACCAATGCTACTTCGCCTATTACTACCGGCGTCAAATGGCACCCGGGACATTACTATACACTGATGGGTCAGGGTAAGAATAATCCTAAGTATATGGCGCAAGTCTACAGAGAGCTCAAGAAGACCCCGGCATTGCGCGGTCTACAAATTCGCTACGATTGGGCAGAACTGGAACCCGAAGAAGGCGTATATAACTTTACATCCATTGAACAGCATCTCGCGCAACTGACCGAACAAAAAAAACGGCTTATCATTATGCTGCAAATGAAATCATTCAATCCTTCAGAGCCATTAGTACCCGATTATCTAAAAGAAAAAAAATATGAGGACGGGATATTTCCTTTTAGTGGCTTCGGAAAAAAAACTATCAAAGGATACAATCTCAAATTGTGGAATCCGCTGGTACATGATCGCTTGGTCGCACTCGTCCGTGCGTTGGGGGAGCGCTTCAATTCCCACCCTTATTTTGAAGGTATCGGTCTGACAGAAACAGCATTTGGGGAGCCATTGATAGAAATATCCAGAAACCAGCTGGATAATTATTACAATAATCTGCTTAGTATCAATCAGCAGCTGCGTAAATCCTTTCCTAATACAATGACCTTCCAATTCACCAATTACCCACGCCCTATGCTCAGATCATTTATAAGTAAGTTAAAAGAAATGGGAACTGGATTGGGCGGCCCAGATATTTTTATTGATGACCCAGGACTAAACGTCAGGGAGGCAAAGCCAAATTCTGCGAAGGGTGTTTATCATCATTATCCCGAACTTTCTGGATGGGTGCCTTTAACGCCTTCAGTAATGCAAACTAACTACGAAAATACCCGTCATGATAAGAAAGGCAGGACACCGACCATCGCCGAATTGTATTCATTTGCACGTGATAGATTAAAGGCCAATTATATTTTCTGGACACGGGCTCCAGGTTATTTCCCCAAAGTACTGGAGATGTTGAATGGACTTAGTCAGACGGGCGAAGCCGGTGGCTTGGATTCGACTTGCCCCCGGGCCTATTCTGCATGTATCAACTAAGAGACTTTTGAACAGCGCCGTCTGTCACGATGGGGCAGATCCTAATCGTCACTTCTTTGCTAACAAAGAGAAAGGTTAAACTATAAAGCACTACGTCATCTTCATATTCTTGGGTTAAACCCAGGTTTTCCATTAGCAATTAAAAGGTAAAAAAATGGGTATAAATTTAGTGGGAAGATCGAATGTTTTAGATTTATTCCAAAGACCATCAATCCATTCACCTTGTTGGATCGCAACGGCTAGGTGAATAATCTTTTTCGGTCCTCACGAGTAATGTATCCAGCCTTGGCAAAGAGCTTATAGCGCAGGGTTTTGAGTGTGTGCTGCATATCGGCTTTGTCTGAAACTGCATCGCTTCTCAATATCGTCTGACGAAACAAACTCATCAAATTGTAAACCAGCATCACTGTCATCAAAGTCGCTTCAGTTGCCCGGAAATTTCTGAGATTAAAGCTTTCTACCGCCTAAATCATACTTGAGTTCCTTGATACGATCTTAGCGGGTTCGTTTAACAGTTGAATAGCATGTTTACGGCCATAATTCGTGGCGCCGACAAATCCATTCAATATCTTCCCCTTATCCATCTGGCTCGGATCTTGGTATTTCTGCCGGATTCTTGCCAGTAATTCTTTGCGTGCAGTCAAACTCATCATTTTTATGATCATCCAAAATCCCTTCTTTATTCATAGAAGGTGGTACGATTTTAGATGAGGCAATGATCTTAAATTAGTATCTTTTCTGATGAGTCAATGCGGACCGGACAGGTTAATTGTCGTCCAATACATGTCAAAGGCACGGTGAGCCTGCTCCCGGGTCTGGGCCTGCCAGATTTCGTGCAAGGCTTGTTTCACCTTGGGCTGAAACGATTTAGGCACCGCATTCAATACGAGTCTGGATCTGATAACTCAATAACGTTACTCTTACTCATAGCGGTGTATTCCTCATGGTTTGGTTATAGTGTCTAGCAACAACTAATCAACCAGATACACCGCTATTTTTCAATCCCCAAAAACCAGATTCAGTTATTACTCAAAATCCTTTTCCTATACCGTTCAAATTTACCATAAGCTAAAAATTGTTGCATCAATCCATCTGTGCAAAGAGGCGGTTCGGAGAATATCACTTTAAAGCGGCATGTCCCACGCGCCGGTCAGTCGCATTATGAAAGTAAACTAGACTTTTAAAATGCAAGGGATGATGTTCAAATCCCGTTTCTGTGAGCAATAACCGTAAGTGCGCAGGGCGTTCCGCATCTTATCCATATCTTTATAAAATAATATGTTGTGATAATTAGAGGCTAATAAGTATGCACTGGGCTTATTAATAAGAGTAACTCTGGCAGAATATCTTGTCGAATAATTAATTCCAGAATGAATGTAGATTTTAACGGCATCAATACAAACACATTTTTCATTAATTATCGCTTCTTTAAGCTCTGATTCAGTAATATGTGATAATTTACACGTAAAATTATTATTTGTCCTTATTCCTTCAGTTGAGCCAAAATGTTCAAAAAAAACATCGTCTTGGGTAAAAAGATTCATAAAATTGTACCTGTGTTTTAAGTAATATTCATGGAAATATTTCAGGAACTGGAAAGCATGTGCTTGTAGGGATATTTACAGTAATCTGCGGCGCGGTTTTAAAACGAGGTCATAAATACATGTAACTCTGAAAAACTTGAAACGGTAGATAGAAGTCAACCGTTTTTTATCATAATAAGCTGTGTTTTTTAGTGTCGTGTATTTTTTACATCCATTTTGGCATCACCCATTTTTGCTTGAGTCTTATCCTGGGCTTTTCCCTTTAAGTTCCATCTCCTTATCATTACGGTTTTTTCCCGGCAATTTTTTTGACTTTACCTTTAACTTCTTTCACACGACCTTTAACTTGATTTGTATTCATTGTTTTTTCTCTATGGTTGAACTTAAGAATTAATCAATATATTCAAGCTACAGTTCATAGCTCAACCTCATACTATTAATATAAAAATAATCTATCAGTACGGAACTTAACGTAATAAACCATTATATAATAATGGTTTATTTAAATTATAGTACTTTATTAGGCGACAATTACCCTATCCGGTCCGTATCGCCTCAACTAAAAATCAAACTATTGCTTTTTTATGAGTTATAACTGAATCTGGTGTTTGAAGGATTGAAAAATAGCGGTGTATCTGGTTGATTAGTTGTTGTCAGACAATATAACCCCCATGAGGAATACACCGCTATGAGTAAGAGTAACGTTATTGAGTTATCAGATCCAGACTCGTATTGGATGAGCTGTTAGCATTTTTATGATTTTCCGCCCCAGCATTGGCAGAGCCTGAGAACCCCGAATCCGATCGAATCGACCTTTGGCACCATACGCCACCAGAGCAAGCGATCAAAAGGCTGTCTGCCCGCAACGGCATGTTGCATATGATGTTTAAGTTAGTCGAATGTGCGCAGAACACCTGGTGGCGGCAACGTGAATTCGACTACCTCGCCAAAGTCATTGCGGAAGTCAAATTTATTGATGGTGTCGAGGCAGCAACAATAAATCAGAATGCGGCTTGATGAAGTCTCTGAACACCACATTTGACAATAACTCAGTCCAAACCGCAAAGGTACTTTACTCCTACGTTAAATCGTTGTGCTTGCTATCGTACAGATCGATATTGATTATGCATATATGTTTCTAAATGGAAAATATAATTCAATATCTTGGATATTGTTTAAATTAAATTTATTTAATAAATACCTATGAAAATAATTAACTTATTTATATACATCTTAAGCATGGCTTCCTTATCTTTTATCGTATTTGCAAAAACTAATCATTTAGAGCAAGCAATTCAACATATCGAATCTGCAATTGCAGCAACTAATGGGCATGTTGTTGCTGAGCATGCAGAAATGGCTAAAATTTATATAAATGGCGCAAAAGATAAAGAAGATCCGGAAGTTGACCTTAAACACCTTGATGAAAGCATTAAATCCTTAGATGAAGCTGTTAAAAAAGGGAAAAATGGAAATCCAGT
>CBFGXU010000009.1:0-33415 GCA_965652935.1 uncultured Nitrosomonas sp. | reverse complement strand
GCTGTATGTTATTTAAGCGAAATAGCGAGAATAAGCAGAGAAGAGAATTAAGAGACTAGTCCATCTGATTTAAAAGTCACCCGAATAAGTTTTATCTCTGTTATTGCAGAGGCTATACAGTAATAAATGCAAATAACAGAAATAATTAACTTATTAGCGCATGTGGGCTTCAACAAAAGTTGTCTCACGGCTAAAATTATCCCAAATAAAGGCTGGCTTGACGATAGGCGTAGTAGGTATAAGGAAGGTTGCAATATCAAAAGCGCCGCATAAAGAACGCCCAACGGCATAGGCGATGCCAGTGATGAATCCGACAGTCATTCCGTGGACGACGCCGTCTCTATTACCGACGATAGTTATCGTTTTGGGTATTTCAACGACACCTGTAACAGCATTAGCAAGGCCAGTTCCCAGCTTATCAACAACCTTGTCCGGATATTGATCTGCAAATGCTGAATTGGAGGTTGTTAGAAATAAAAGGGATATTATAAATAAGCCTTGAATCGTTTTCCGCATAGTGAATCCTTAAGTGATTAATAGAATAATTTGTATAAATATTGAATGATCTTATTTACTGCTTTCTCGTTTGGCAGTTTGTTTCAGAATACCCACAATTTTATCGACTTCACCTTCGATCAGATGTTCTGGATATTTCCGGGTTTGCAGTTCAGTTTTGATTCTGTAGGTTATTTCCAGGACGAGTAGATCCATGGTGTTTTTGTCGCCCCTTTCTAATGCATCCTGATATTCTGCCTGGAATCGATCAATATTATTTATCATAGCATCATCCTTAATATCCAAGCTGGATAAAATGGAATCTAATTCGTATTTCAGGTTACCGGAGATTATTGGTTGTAGTGATTGAGGAGAAGACTCAGGTTGGTAAGGTAAATATTTCGGTATCAAAACCGACAACATAATTAGTGCGATACCCGAACCCACTGTTGCAATTACGAAATGCCAAAGTTTATATTTTTTCCCGCGCAGTTTTACTATGTTGACTCGTTGCATTCCAAGCCGGGCATAGACAATTATTCCTACCAGAAACAGAATGGCACCAAGTGTCATAAGAATGGGTACAATTGGATGCATAGTTTTTACTCCTATGTTCTTATCTTAAAGTCCAGTTGCAGTTTGCAGAAAATTTAAATTTCAGTTGTAATAAGTTACGTATTTTAGCCTAATATAATGCTGAGTCATTATCTATTTATTGATAATGACTCGGTATGTACAATAATTTTACATCTTAGCAATTTAGAGCCTGTTCATATCCATGCACCCAGCAGACATTATCTGTCATTAGTTGTGTACCACAATGCATAGCAAAACCAAAAAAAAATTATTGCAAAGGTGGTGGTGGCGGATTACCGGGTGGTGGGGGAGGTGGAGTGAAATCAGGGGATGGAGATGTGAAGCGGCGACTGCTGGTGGCGGGTGCATCATCCGTGATTCTGCCGGATATCGGTACACGGTGACCTTTGGCATACATGCATTGAATATAACTGTTATCGTAGCGTTGTTGATTGGCATATGCGGAAGTGCTGGCACTGCCTGATCCGATTAACCCACCGCCTAACAGGCCTGCTCCGGCACCGATGGCAGCACCAGCACCGCTGCCACCGCTGAGCGCTGTGCCTGCAAGGGCCCCTAGCCCGGCTCCAATTGCGGCGCTTTCTATACCACTTCTTTGTAATGCTTGCCGGGGTGTTGTTCCGCCTACTTGTTCGTATGCATATTGCCGGCATTCGGATTCATCAACCCGGAACTGGTCAAAACTTTTGCCGGAACCAGGCAATATCATTACACTGGGTCCGCTCGGTAAGTTGACACATGCTGTCAATATGCAAACTGCTGAGGGTATTAATATTTGTCTAATTGCTTTCATGGTATTCTCGCTTGTTATTGTGCATAAGGCTGAGGGGCAACTTGTAACCAACCGCCGGGGCACTTTTTGACATACGGATAATATCCTTGTGGGGTTTGGCAATAATACCAGTAGCTGGTTTTTGATTCAGCAGGTTTGGGTTCTTGCTGTTGTATGTAAACAGGGGGGCGAGAGGGAACTGTAATGACAGATGGTGGGTATGTATAATAAGGCCTAAAAAAAGGATCTGCATAGCCATAAGGACCCCAAACTCCGGGACCATAATAACCTCCCCACCTAGGACCATAATAACCACCCCAAAACCACGGATCGTAATAGCCACCAATCCCAACAAAGAAATGATCATGATCATGATGATGATGGTGGTGATGGTCATCGTCGTCATGGTGATTACCACCATCCATGTCTCCACCGCTATCTCCGCCGCCATCTCCACCGTCTCCTTCAGCCAAGACTGAATTATTCAGCATCAATGCCAGAAAGGAAACCATAATCAATAACCATTTAAAATCTTTCATGCGAACTCAACCTTGAATCAACAAGTAACAATGAGAGAAAGTTTTTTGCTTTTGCCTTCCATGACTAACTTATACGGAAAACGACTTGAACATAGTCTTGGTATACAATACTCATGTTCTTTAAGCTATCAATCTGACATGGTTTAAATTTTATAAGTTCCAATAGAAAAGCCCGCAGTAGTATTGCTTTGAATCTGAACAGTGATGCCCGATAACAATGAATTGTCACTGCCAAAGATAGATGGAAAGAAGGTATCATATGATTACAGAATCTTAATAGTTATATTTTATTTGAGGAGAAAATTAGAATGTCGCAAAAACACCCGGTTATAGCCGTTACCGGATCTTCTGGTGCAGGTACCTCAACGGTGAAAACCAGCTTTGAACATATTTTTCGTCGTGAAAAGCTGAAAGCGGTTATCGTAGAGGGGGATAGCTTTCATCGTTATGATCGTGAAGCGATGAAGCAAGCTGTAGCAGAATCAGAAAAAAATGGCGGGCGGGCAATCAGTCATTTTGGCCCGGAAGCTAACGAATTTGACAAACTGGAAGCCTTATTTAGAGAATATGGCGAAACTGGCAGTGGCCAGACACGACTATATTTGCATAACGATGAAGAGGCAGAGCCTTGGAAACAAAAAGCGGGTACATTTACCCCATGGTCGCCTATTCAGGCTGGTTCTGATTTATTGTTTTATGAAGGGCTCCATGGTGGAGTAAAAACTGATACGGTTGATGTAGCGAAGTATGTCGATTTACTGGTTGGTGTGGTGCCGATCGTTAATCTGGAGTGGATTCAGAAAATATTTCGTGATACCAATGCGCGCGGTTATTCAGCAGAAGCAGTAACACATACCATTTTGCGGCGTATGCATGACTATGTGCATTACATTACACCGCAATTTTCGCGTACTCATATCAACTTTCAACGTGTACCAACAGTCGATACTTCCAATCCGTTTATAGCACGTGAAATTCCAACACTGGATGAAAGTCTAGTAGTGATTCGTTTCAGAAATCCTGAAAAGGTGGATTTCCCTTTCTTACTGAACATGCTGCATGATTCATTCATGTCTCGCCCCAATACTATCGTGATTCCGGGTGGAAAAATGGGCATGGCTATCGAGATTATACTAAAGCCATTGATTCTGGAAATTGTCGCTAAGCGGAAAGCGTAGTATTTCTTTGATTGGTTTTCGGTTAATTCATGAATCACGATAAAATTTTATTCTTTTATCTGATTCAGAATTAATCAACAAGTTTAGCTCAAACCCTACTATTTCTGAATAAGTTCTAATTGTTTCTAATTTACCCTGTCAATTTGTTCGATTTCACTGCTCGCTGCTACCGTCAGCCCACACTCGTATTGGTGATATGACTTCCCTGCTATCTGATCTGAATCCACAACAACTTGAGGCTATTATATTGCCACACCAGTCAGTATTAGTGCTGGCTGGTGCTGGGAGTGGGAAAACGCGCGTGTTGACGACGCGAATCGCTTACCTGATCCAATCAGGGCAGGCTAGTCCGCAGGGGATCCTGGCCGTCACCTTTACCAACAAGGCCGCTAAGGAAATGCTGACTCGCATTACCGCCATGTTGCCAATTAATGTGCGCGGTATGTGGATTGGAACATTTCATGGATTATGCCATCGCATGCTGCGGGCGCATCATCAAGATGCAGGCTTGTTAAAGACATTTCAGATTCTGGATTCTACAGATCAATTAGCCTTCATTAAGCGTATTCTGAAGAGCCTGTCGGCTGATGAGAAGAAATTTCCACCTCGCCAAGTACAATGGTTTATCAATAATGCCAAGGAAGCCGGCTTGCGGGCTGCTTATGTTACAGTCGAGGATGCTTTTTCACGTCGTATGCTTGAGTTTTATCAGGCTTATGAGCAGCAGTGTCATAAAGAGGGCGTAGTTGATTTTGCGGAGTTGCTACTGCGCAGCTATGAATTGCTGAATCGGAATGAAATTCTGTGCCAGCACTATCGGGAGCGTTTTGGCCATATTCTGGTGGATGAATTTCAGGATACCAATCCGTTGCAATATCAATGGCTCAAATTGTTGGCCGGAGTAGGACATAAAAACAGCTCGGCAGTTTTTGCGGTCGGTGATGATGATCAGAGTATTTACGCCTTTCGGGGTGCCTATACCGGAAACATGAGAGATTTCGAGCATGATTTTGGCATCAGCAAAGTTATCAAACTGGAGCAGAATTACCGCTCGCATGGCCATATACTGGATGCCGCCAATGCATTGATTGAAAACAATCGTGAGCGCTTGGGAAAGAATCTCTGGACTGCCGAAGGAAAAGGAGAGCCGTTGCGTGTTTACAACGCACCGAATGATTTTGATGAAGCCGCATTTGTCGTTGATGAAGTTAGAACCTTGCATGCTGAAGGTATTGCCTTGTCAGAAATTGCATTACTCTACCGCTCCAATGCGCAATCCAGAGTACTTGAGCACAGCTTGTTTAATGCTGCAATACCGTATCGTGTGTATGGCGGCATGCGTTTTTTTGATCGACAAGAAATCAAGCATGCCTTGGCTTATTTGCGGCTGATTGCTAATCCAGAAGACGACAGTGCACTGCTACGCGTTATCAATTTCCCCGCACGCGGTATTGGTGTACGCAGTTTGGAACAATTACAGGAGGATGCCAGAGTACAAGGGAGTAGCTTGTGGACTGCCGCATTGCAGAAATGTGGGGGTGAAGCAGCAATATTGCAAAAATCGTCAGAATCTTTAAAAGGCATTGCAAAATTCGTGCATTTGATCGTGACGCTGCGCCATAGCTGCAGCACACTGCCGCTGCCTCAGATCGTGGAGTACATGCTGACGCACAGCGAGTTACCAATCCACTATGCCAAAGAACGTGAAGGGGCAGATAGGCTGGAAAATTTAAATGAACTGATTAACGCGGCAACCAGCTTTATCCATGAAGCTGAAAATGACAGTCTGACAGAATTTCTCGCACATGCTTCGTTGGAGGCCGGTGAGCATCAGGCGGGTGGCGGTCAGGACGCCTTGCAATTAATGACAGTACATGCAGCCAAAGGATTGGAATTTCACAGCGTTTTTCTGAGCGGACTGGAAGAAGGACTTTTTCCGCATGAAAATAGCTTGAACGAGATTAATGGCATTGCTGAAGAAAGGCGCTTGATGTATGTAGCCATGACACGCGCCCGCCGCCGGCTATATTTAAGTTTTGCGCAAAGCCGCATGCTGCATGGACAAACGCGTTATCACATCGCATCGCGTTTTCTTGATGAAATCCCGCAGAGCTGTATAAAGTGGTTGCAATCGATACCTAGAATGAATCAGGGCGCCTATGATTACAATTCCGATCGTCAGATCACAGCTGGTTTCTCAAGAACTACGTCCTTCAATCAGACAACATCTCCCGGTGAAGAATGGAGAATCGGGCAAAATGTGTCACATGCCAAGTTTGGTGCAGGCGTGATTATCAATTATGAAGGTAGCGGCAGTGAAGCGCGAGTTCAAGTCAATTTCGCCCAGGCGGGAACGAAGTGGCTATTGATTGAATATGCAAAACTGACTCGAATCGCCGGTTGATCTCGCTTGAATCATTCGGAGTGGGTCGAATCTTTCTTAGCGTGATACTGCTGGCGGTGTTTCTCGCTGCAAAAAAACTGCTCTTTATCTTCAATTGCCTCATTACGGGGAATATGTAAATGACATTGCGCACATTGAACCAGTTCGCCAGTATCTTTTTGCTTGGTTGCAGCAATTGTTTCCGATTTTGTTTCATTTTCATGCTGTGCCGGTTCCTCATGAGTACTGCTCCAGTTGGCTTTCTGATAATCGGGTTCGGGTTCGCTATTTCTGAACCGGAGCGGTTCGGCAAGAAAAATATCTTTATAGCTGACATAAATTGAAGCAAAAATTGTTGGAATCAGGATCACAAGTCCGACTCCATACGGCATCAGACAAAGGATGGTCAGCACAATGAGCGTAATACCATAGAGCTGGAACGGGATGAAATTTTTCAGACAAGCAAAGAAACTCCTTTGCATGGCAATAATCGGGGGCACATTATGAAATACCACTAATAGGGGCGAAAACCAGGAAGCCATTATCAATGGGATAGAAAGCGTCAATGCAATCAGTGAAGAGGTCAGAAAGCTGCTCATTACGCCCATCAGCTCACTTTCATCGACTCTTTTTCCGTACAGCATCATGTCGGTCATCTGAGAGCCCCCGATCAGCATGACCAAACCGATAATTAAAATCTGCCCGATCAGATAAATACCGCCGATGGTAATTAAGGGTACTGTATTGGCTTTAAATGCCAAAAATAAATGGCTAATTTCGAGGGGCTTGCCTTGTTCCATGTCTTTACAGCCCTGCATGATTCCAGCCAGAAATACCGGTGAAATTAAAGTAAAGATAAATTTTCCAATCAGCGGTAATAACGACATCGCCATGGCGATCAACATCAATGTGAAGCAAACAAACACCCAAGCCAGTGGCGCTTTGCGGAACAGGTAGAAACCGCTTAAGATCCACTGCAATCCCTGCTTTCCGTTAACCTGATGAATTTCCATCGATGTTTTTCTCCAGTTAAATTCAGTAAATGGTTTTGAATGGCTTATATCCAGAGCCGGTGCAATTTTTCTGAATTTTTTCTATATTTTTTCAATATATCCCTGAAATGTGCCGGATCTTTGGCATGCGTCAATTCTCCAGGGCGCGGTAAATGATAGTCATAAAGCCGAGAAATCCAGAAGCGCAAGGTACCTGCTCGTAGCATAATAGGCCAGGCATTATGTTCAATAGCAGATAGTGGTCGAATCTCGTGATAAGCTTCAATTAATGAGAGTGTACATGTTTCATTCAAAGTTTTATCTCCAGTCATGCACCAGTCATTAACGGTAATTGCCAAGTCGTACAGAAAAGTATCGTTGCAGGCAAAATAAAAATCAATGACACCGCTAATTTTTTGATCAGTAAACAAAATATTGTCACGGAATAAATCAGCATGAATCACACCGCTGGGTAAAGCCATGACTTGTTGCGATAACTGGAAATCCAGTTCAGTCCGAAGTAAATCTTCTTCTTCAGCTGACAAGAAGGGTGTGAGTTCAGACACTTTCTCCTGCCACCATTTTATCCCGCGTGGATTAACCATTTTATCCGGATAGGAATTTCCTGCCAAATGCATTTCTGCCAATACCTTGCCAACCTCCGCACATTGTGCCGCAGTTGGGTATTTGATTGAGTGTCCGGGTAAACAGGTAACGATAGTGGCTGGCTTGCCATTCAGTTCGCCCATTAATTTGTGATCCAGCCTGGGGATCGGTGCAGGGCAGGGGATATCATGGCGTGACAAATGTGCCATCAGATTCAGATAATAAGGCAACTCGTGGCAGGTCAGCTTTTCAAACAGTGTCAATACAAATTTGCCTTCGGTAGTGGTGACAAAATAGTTGGTATTTTCAATACCCGAGGAAATACCCTGTAGCTGGATAAGTTGACCAAGTGCATAATTTTTAAGCCAAACTGTAAGCTGACTATCGGTAACTGGGGTAAAAACAGACATGGGTGAGTAGCATAAAAAGCGGAAAAAGAGTGAGAACTGATGAACCTGGGACTATTTTTTTCACCTTTTATTAAAATTTTAATAATTGCCACATGGGTGGGCTAACATCAATACCTGCTTCACCTGGATGACTGTGATAATCCCTAGCAGTATTCTTCTTTAGATAATAGGGCGGACCGATACGAGGAATGACCTTGATCATGATAAGTTCGCCATTTACACGATGCTCTTCAATGGTATCTTCTCCGCGCTTAATAATGGTAACGTGCGTTTCCAGTTCAGAATCGGGCTCAATATCAGGTAGAGGGGGTGCCGGTTCGGATAAAGGAGGCAATTCAGGAACTTCAGGTAATGGTATTAAATTATCCGGCTGCGAGGGCTTTTTTGATTGTTTGGGCTGCTCGGATTGTGCCATGACAGGTATTGTAGAACTTAACAACAGTATAAAAATAAGTCGATACATGATAATTCCCGCTGGGTCATGATTATGTAGTATTCTACCTAAAATCGTTGATGGCGGTTAAAGATTGAGCTGAATTTCTCTTTCTGCAGCAGTTGGCTCAAAGCCACTGGTTTCATAATATTGGAAAATTGCATTGACTACTTGACCAGGTTCATCAATTACCTGGATCAGATTCATGTCTTCAGCTGAAATGAAACCTTGGGTGATTAATGTTTTCTGAAACCAGTCAAGCAACCCATGCCAGAATTCTGAATAAACTAAAATAATGGGCATTTTGCGGGTCTTCCCGGTCTGCACCAAAGTCAATGCCTCCATTAATTCGTCCAATGTTCCAAAGCCCCCCGGTAGGACTACGTAGGCGGTCGCAAATTTGATAAACATGTACTTACGAGCAAAAAAATGCCGGAAAGTTTGACTGATGTCCTGATAAGCATTGCGATGCTGTTCGTGCGGCAATTGAATATTCAAGCCGATACTGGGCGATTTCCCGAAATAAGCACCTTTATTGGCAGCTTCCATAATGCCCGGACCGCCGCCGGAGATCACGGCAAAACCAGCATCTGAAAGTTGTTTGGCAATTTCCTCGGCTAATTGATAATGCGGATTATCAGGAGTGGTGCGTGCACTGCCAAAAATACTGACGGCAGGTTGAATGGTATCAAGACGTTCCGTTCCTTCAACAAACTCTGCCATAATTCCAAATAAGCGCCATGATTCTTTTGCTGACCAGGGTTTATCCCCAGCCAAGGGAGTGGCCGGTTTATCTTGTAGGCTCATAGGAATATTTTTATAAATGAAAACATTGTTGTTGGTGGATGGTTCATCCTACTTATATCGCGCATTTCATGCATTGCCTGATTTGCGTAATCAAAAAAATGAACCGACAGGTGCAATTCATGGTGTGCTCAATATGCTGCGCCGCTTGCACAAAGATTATCATGCGGATTATAGCGCGTGTGTGTTTGATGCAAAAGGTAAAACTTTCCGGAATGAATTATATGCTGACTATAAAGCGCATAGACCATCGATGCCTCATGATTTGGCTGTTCAAATTGAGCCATTGCAAGCTTGTATCCGTGCAATGGGCTGGCCGATGCTAATTATTGATGGTGTGGAAGCCGATGATGTGATCGGTACTTTGGCAAAACAGGCGGCTGAAAAAAATATGCGTTGCATCATTTCAACGGGTGATAAGGATATGGCGCAGCTGGTTAACCCCGAAATAACACTCATAAATACGATGAGTAATGAAGTATTGGATGAGGCGAATGTGCTGGCCAAGTTCGGTGTTCCGCCAGCGCGCATGCTGGATTATCTGATGCTGGTTGGTGATGCGTCTGACAATGTTCCAGGTGTGCAGAAAATAGGGCCAAAGACCGCTGTGAAGCTGCTCACTCAGTATGGGTCCTTGGATAATATCATGACGCATGTTCATGAAATTAAAGGAGTCGTTGGTGAAAATTTGCGTAAAGCAGTGGATTGGTTCGAGACAGCACGTCAACTGATTGCGATTAAATGCAATGTGAATTTACCCATCCAGATAACTGATCTCGCGCCTCAACCGCAGGATACCAGACAACTTATCTTACTTTACGAACAACTGGACATGAAGGCAGCGTTGCGAGAATTGCGCCACCAGATGACTGCGGGTCAATCCGAATTGATTACCTCGAATGAAAATCAGATCATGTCGGCGAATAACAAAGGTACTGATGTAGTTCTAACCCATTCAGGAACTTATCAAACTATTTTTACAGAAACAGAATTGAATGATTGGCTAATCAAGCTGGATGCCGCACAACTAGTATCAGTTGACAGCGAAACAACCAGCCTGAATCCCATGCAGGCAAAGCTGGTGGGTATTTCCTTTTGTATTGAGAGTCATCATGCAGCTTATCTTCCGCTGATGCACAATTACGCCGGTGCACCACAGCAGCTTTCCATGGATATGGTATTAAATAGGTTGAAGCCGTGGCTGGAAGATGCTGCAAAACCCAAGCTGGGCCAGAATTTAAAATACGATAAACATGTTTTTGCCAACCATGGCATCCAACTAAACGGTATTGAACACGATACGCTGCTTCAATCCTACGTTCTGGAATCCCATCGCCCGCACAATATGGATAGTCTGGCGATGCGCCATCTGGGTATTAAAACAATCAGTTATGACGATGTGACAGGAAAAGGTGCTTATCGAATCGGTTTTGATGAAGTGGCGATTGAGACAGCTACTCAGTATGCGGCGGAAGATGCGGATATCACTTTACGCGTGCATCAGACTTTATATCCTGGCATTCAAAGTGACGCCCGGCTGAATTATATCTATAAAGAGATAGAAATGCCTGTTTTAGGCGTGTTGTTTGAGATTGAGCGTAACGGTGTCTTACTGGATTATAAGCTTTTACAAAAACAGAGCCATGAACTTGGGGGGAAATTACACGCGCTGGAACAGCAGGCTTATGCGATAGCCGGGCAACCTTTTAACCTGAACTCACCCAAACAGATACAGGAGATTCTGTTTAATCGGCTCAAGCTACCTGTCATCAAAAAAACGCCTACCGGTGGCCCTTCCACTGATGAAGATGTATTACAGCAACTTGCGCTGGATTATCCGTTACCAAAATTATTGCTTGATTATCGTAGTCTTGCCAAATTAAAGTCGACCTATACCGATAAATTACCGCAGATGATGAATCGAAATACGGGTCGCATACATACTAATTATGCACAAGCCGTTGCTGTGACAGGGCGTTTAGCCAGTTCAGATCCAAATTTGCAAAATATTCCAGTTCGTACCAGTGAAGGCCGCAGAATCCGGGAAGCGTTTATTGCACCGCCAGGTCACCAAATTGTTTCAGCAGATTATTCACAAATTGAATTACGGATCATGGCGCATATTTCCCAGGATGAAGGTCTTCTGAAAGCTTTTGCAGCGGGTGAGGATATTCATAGAGCAACTGCTGCGGAAGTATTTGGAATTTCACCGGATCAAGTGGATCAGGAACAGCGACGCTACGCTAAAGTGATTAATTTTGGTTTGATATATGGGATGTCCGAGTTTGGCCTGGCGGCGCAGTTAGGCATTGAACGTAGCGCTGCCCGTGCTTATATGGAGCGGTATTTCGCGCGTTACCCAGGGGTAGAAAGGTATATGCAGCATACCCGTGAGAAAGCCAGAAAACTCGGTTATGTCGAAACTGTGTTGGGGCGAAGACTTTGGTTATCCGAGATTAATCATGTCAATGGAAATCGCCGCCAAGGCGCGGAGCGGGCTGCCATCAACGCGCCGATGCAGGGAACTGCTGCTGATATTATTAAGCTGGCGATGCTCGCTGTTCACAACTGGCTGCACCAGGAACAGCTGCGCAGTAAACTGATTATGCAGGTGCATGATGAATTGGTTCTGGAGGTGCCCGATGATGAAGTCGCATTAATGAAAGAAACCTTGCCTGAACATATGAGTCATGTTTTGCCGCTTGATGTGCCGCTATTGATAGAGATTGGCGTTGGAAATAGCTGGGAGCAGGCGCACTGAGTAAATGCGCCTGATTTTCTATCCGAAATGATTCGAAGGGATATTGCTATTTACGTGTTTCGATTTGCATCAAGGGGCCCGTTTCGGTAGCGATCACGTCCTTAATTTTTCTTCTGTGACGTTTGGGAATGATGACTTCCTCCGCAATTACTTCAACTTTTTCTGGCGGAGTTTCAATCATAACAAGTCCGCTTTTTTTAAAATCTGGAAATTCCTTAGTAAGATTGGGTTCCGATAATTGGGGCGCAGAGACAACAGCATCTGGTATGTCAATGCTAATTGTTTTTAAATGCTCATTCACAGGTGCTTTGGCAGCTACCTTTCCATGCTGATATTTCTCGGCTGTGACTTCTGGCAGATCACTACTAATAGCTATTTGTTCAGGCATACCATCAGCTTTTATCGACAGATGAGCTACCGGCTTTTCAGTATCCAATAACACATGCGGAGAATCACTTTCATGATAATCAGTGCTACTACCTTGCTCAAATACTAAATCCTGATTCTCGGCAGAATTTTTATCGCGAGTCGACTGAGCGCGGTTTTTATTGCTACGGTGTCGACGTAAGCGCCTACGACCCTCTGTTTTTGGTGAGCTCTCAGCGCTTTCTTTTTCTATTGCCGGCAAATTATCGGTCAGCACGGTTTCAATGTGGCTTGAATCTAATTGCTGAGCATATTTATTTTTTGTCTCTTTTTTTGTCTCTTTTTGCTCTGTTATTCCTTTGTTTTGAGGTGATTGTTCCGAGGTAGAGCTATTATGACCTGAATCTATTAAGTCACCTTGTTTGGTTTGTTTTGCACGCTCATTCCGACCTCGTGCACGGCGGCTGCGTAAACGTCCATTATCTTGTGTTGCTTTGGGTTTATCAATGGATTGCTTGGTGGCTTCCAGATCAGTTTTTGTCTCTTCTGTATGAGCGGGTTTAAACCAGCTGAAGAATTTATCTAAAAGAGATGAATCTCGTGATTTGTCTTCACGGACAGGTGCAGGTTGAGCAGACCTTATACCTTGAACTGCAGCTTGAGGGCGAACAGGTTTAATTTTTTGATCAACCGATAACAAGGTGTTATCTTCAGCAGTTTTTTCCACCATTTTATAGCTGGCTAGTGTTTCATTCGACTTGATGTCTTCATGACGCAAGCGCGTGATGGTGTAATTAGGGGTCTCTACATGGACATTAGGTATCAGGACGATATTTATTCTTTGCCGCGCTTCAATATCATAAATTTCCGCACGCTTTTCATTGAGCAAGTAAGTAGCTACGTCGACTGGAAGCTGGACATGCAAGGCACTGGTATTTTCTTTCATGGCTTCTTCTTGGATGATTCTTAACACATGCAGTGCTGAGGAATCAGTTCCTCGAATAAATCCTGTGCCATTGCAACGCGTGCATGGAATATAGTTGCTTTCGCCCAGCGAAGGACGCAATCGTTGACGTGACAGTTCTAATAGACCGAAGCGCGAAATTTTTCCTACCTGAATGCGTGCACGGTCTTGACGTAATGCTTCGTTTAGTCTGGCTTCGACTTCTCTTTGATTGCGCGCTACATCCATATCGATGAAATCAATGACAATCAATCCACCTAAGTCGCGTAGTCTCAATTGACGTGCTATTTCATCTGCTGCTTCCAGATTGGTATTTAGCGCAGTATGCTCGATGTCTAATCCTCGAATGGCTCGTGCTGAATTCACATCGATTGATACTAAAGCTTCTGTATGATCAATTACAATTGCACCGCCTGAGGGAAGTGAAACGTGTCTTGAATAAGCCGTTTCTATCTGATGCTCAATTTGAAAGCGTGAAAATAATGGCACATCATCATGATAAAACTTAAGGCGATCGACATTGGCAGGCATTACATGCGCCATAAACTGACTGGCCTGTTCATAGATATCACGGCTATCAATCAGAATCTCACCGATTTCTTGATTAAAATAATCACGGATAGCACGGATTACTAAACTGCTTTCTTGATAGATTAGAAAAACCCCATCCTGATTATTAGCAGCCTCTTCAATGGCATACCACAGTTGCGTCAAATAATTCAAGTCCCATTGCAGTTCCTCCAGGCTCCGACCAATTCCAGCGGTTCTGATAATAATACTCATCCCTTCAGGTACTTCAAGTTTTGCGATGATTTCTCGCAAATCATTACGCTCTTCACCGGTTATTCGACGGGATACGCCACCGCTGTTTGGATTATTGGGTATCAAAACCAGATATCGACCAGCCAGTGAAATGTAAGTCGTTAGGGCGGCACCCTTTGTTCCCCGTTCATCCTTATCAACTTGTACAATCAGTTCTTGACCTTCATGTAAGAGATCTTGAATGCGGCTGTTGGCTGAGTCAGCACTTTGATTAAAACATGACGGAGCTATTTCTTTAAAGGGCAAGAAGCCGTGGCGTTCGCAGCCATAATCTACAAATGCAGCTTCCAGGCTAGGTTCTATTCGGGTGATAACGGCTTTATAAATATTGCTTTTACGTTGTTCTTTGCTAACCGATTCTATGTCAAGATCAACAAGTGTTTGACCGTTGACAATGGCAACTCGCAACTCTTCCGGTTGTGTTGCATTAAATAACATTCGTTTCATTTACAAACCTTACGTGTTTTATTTATAAGACTATCAACAAAACTGTTGGATAGATTTTTCTGGTAAGCGTGATTGTAATGACGAGGTTTTGGTTCAATAATTTTATTATAATATTTATTTATCAATTATATAGTTCTTTTTATTAGATATATGTTGTTGACTTTGCTATTTATTTTTTAAAATAATTTTTTCTTAATCATCAGCTAATAAAAATTTTAATTTGCTTCCTGTTAAATTTTATTAACCATGTTTAAGGTACCAGATTTTACATAAAGTTCCAAATGAACTTTGCATCACGCCCATTTTTATTGATAATTTTGTGATAAGGGTAAGTCCGGTTGTTTTCTAAAGGGTTTTTTAAAGCAATGAGAGGATTATAAATAAAATTAAATACTTGAAAAAGACGGATGTGTCTATTCTATCCGTAGAAAAATTACGCATTAATGATGAGGAAAATGATCAACGGATTGATAATTTCTTGTTTAAGCGTTACAAAAATATACCAAAAAGTCATATCTATCAGTTACTAAGAAGTGGACAGATACGGGTCAATAGCAAGCGGATTAATGCCAGTTATCGTTTGGAAATAGGGGATATCATACGCATTCCCCCGATTAAACTTTCAGAAAGAGATTTTTTTCAGAAACTTCCCTTGCCTTCATCAAATTTTTTCACTTTTAAAAAAATATTTGAAGATGATGCACTATTAGGGATAGATAAACCTTCCGGCATGGCTGTTCATGGCGGAAGCGGGATCAGCTTTGGTGTCATCGAACAGTTACGTGCACAAAATCCATCCTGGAAATTTCTTGAATTGGTGCACCGACTGGATAGAGAAACATCTGGCGTATTATTGCTCGCCAAGAAACGGAGTGCTCTGGTTGATTTACACCGGCAAATTCGGGAGGGTTTAACGGAAAAACATTATTTAGTGATGGTCAAGGGGGAATGGCGGAATGCCAAGCAGCATGTGACGCTGGCTTTAAATAAGTATGTTACTGCAGCGGGTGAACGGCGGGTTGCAATATCGACCGACAAGCATAAAGATAACAAGCCAATGTTGGCCCATACGATATTCAGACTGCAAAAATCATGGAAGAATTTCAGTTTATTAGATGCTGAATTAAAAACGGGGCGCACACATCAGATTCGCGTTCATCTTGCCCATCTGGGCTTTCCTATTCTTGGGGATGATAAATATGGTAATTTTGAAATGAATAGGCAACTTGCGAAAGATCTTAATCTGACGCGGATGTTTCTACATGCCCATACGATGCAAATCACCCATCCAATTTCGGGAGAGCGCATTAAATTGCAATCGCCTTTGCCCGAAGACCTGCAGAAATTTATAGAGGAAGCGGGCAAATTACTCGGTACCTGATTCTGATTTTGGACTAATCCTTATTCAATTCGTACGGATTTTTCGTCCCTTGCGGGGCGGGTTTTTCATTCAGGGTGAAGTGATATAATGCTACAATTGAGTCTTCGGATTGGCGGCAACTTGTTCATTTTTGACCATAGTTTGCAAAACTTCCCAAACATTTTCTACAATTTTTTTCTGCGCAACTTCATTAGGGTGTATTCCGTCGGTTTGAAAAAACTCGTGCTTGTCACCAAAACCTGCCAGGAGAAAGGGTATTAATTTGAGTTGATAAGCTTCAGCTAATTGCGCAAAGATGGCTTCAAATTTTTGTGTGTAGGAAGCGCCATAATTAGGAGGTAGTCGCATCCCAGCCAGTAAAACCAATGCATTATTTTGTTGGCATGTTTTAATGATTGCTTCCAAATTCTCATAGATTGTTTTTATCGGTGCGCCGCGCAAGCCATCGTTAGCACCAAGCTCAAGAATAACAATTTCAGGGCGATGTGTTTTAAGCGCCTGTTCAATGCGGTTGCGGCCGCCAAGCGTTGTTTCGCCACTGATACTTGCGTTTATGATTTGATAACCAGTAAATTTAGACTGTAGCCGCTGCGTGAGTAATGCAACCCAGCCAGCTTCCGTTGGTATGCCATAGCCGACAGATAGGCTATCGCCAAAGACCATCACTGTTTTTGATGGCGTTGCTGCAACGGGAGCAATGAAAGCAAAAAGGAAAATCAGAATAATAAGGAATTTTTTTTTCATGTCAGATAATCTTGTTAAACGACCCATTCTCTGGACCCATGCGCTTACCAAGCAAGTTGCTACGGGTGATAAGCAGTTAACCATATTGCATGATATTAACTTACAAGTAAATGCAGGTGAAGCAGTTGCAATTATAGGCGCATCCGGTTCAGGTAAATCTACTTTACTCGGATTGCTTGCCGGATTGGATCTGCCGACTTCAGGGAAAGTTCATCTGGATAATATTGATATTTTCATGCTGGATGAAGATAGTCGGGCTACTTTGCGAAGCAAGATTTTGGGTTTTGTCTTTCAGTCGTTTCAATTACTTCCAGCACTCACAGCCCTTGAAAATGTCATGCTACCACTTGAACTTACTGCTGTCAGCAATGCCGAAGCGGCAGCGCGCAGATTATTGGATCGTGTTGGATTAGGGATGCGCTTGCACCATTATCCTAAACAATTATCTGGTGGTGAGCAGCAGCGGGTTGCGATTGCGCGGGCTTTTGCGACTGATCCAAAATTATTGCTGGCCGATGAGCCTACGGGCAATCTTGATTCGGCGACTGGCATCCAAATTATTGACCTCATGTTTGAGCTCAATCGTGAACACGGTACGACATTGGTTTTGGTTACCCATGATGAAGCGTTGTCACGGCGGTGTTCACGTCAAATCCGGTTAGTAAATGGCCAGCTTGCGCAATAGGAATAGGTTATGGTTATCCAATAGAAACAATAAAATTGAACGCAATTAATATTTTTGTTAATAAATAAACACCTTCAGGAAGGTAGCATTTTTTTCATGAATCATTTTAAACTTTCGTTTCGCATGCTACGTCGTGATTGGCGTGCAGGGGAACTCAATGTTTTGATATTAGCCTTGATCATCGCAATCAGCGGATTGACCACAGTGGGATTTTTTGCTGATCGTGTAGAAATGGCGCTTGCCCGTGAAAGCAATCAATTGCTTGGCGCAGATCTACTGGTTATTTCCAGTCAGCCTTTACCGGAACATTATGCGGATGAGGCTAGTCGACTTGGATTGACTGTTTCAACGGTGACCAAATTTCCTAGCATGGTTTCGAATGGTGACAGCAATTTACTTGTAGAAATCAAAGCGGTGACGGAAGGCTATCCATTGCGTGGGCGCGTGCTTCTGGCTAGCAGATCATCCGAAACTGGGACAGCGCAACCAGAAATTCAGGTGGCAAGCCGAATTCCACAACCAGGTACGCTGTGGGTGGATGAAAAGGTCATGATGCGGCTTGATTTAAAGGGGGGTGATGTGGTTGATGTCGGCACCGCCCAATTGATCGTGACCGAGCTTGTCGTGCGCGAACCGGATCATTCAGTGGGATTTATTAATATGGGGCCGCGCGTCATGATGAATGCGGCTGATTTGCCCAACACCGGTTTAATACAGCAGGGCAGCCGGGTTTCCTATCATTTGTTGGTGGCGGGTGAAGTAAAAAAAGTACAGCAATTTCGCGATTGGGCGCAAAGCCAGCTTACGAAAGCACAGAGAATCGAAGGTATTCGGGATGCCCGTCCTGAAATTAAAGCAGCATTGGAGCGTGCCGAAAAGTTTCTGAGTCTGGCAGCTCTGGCCAGTGTTGTCCTGGCAGCGGCGGCGATTGCGCTGGCTGTACGCCGGTTTACGCAACGTCACTTAGATGGATGCGCAGTCATGCGAAGCCTTGGAGCCAGCCAGAAGCAATTGTTGTATTTATATGTATATTATTTTATTGCGTTGGGTGTTATCGCCAGCAGTATTGGTTGTTTGATCGGCTTTGCTGCTCAAGAAATTCTTGCACACTGGCTGACAGGTATCGTTGAAACTGCATTGCCATGGCCTAATGGTTGGCCGGCAGTGCATGGTTTGCTGGTTGGCTTGGTATTGTTATTGGGTTTTGCACTGCCGCCGGTGCTGAATTTACGTAGCGTTCCGGCATTACGCGTGCTGCGCAGAGATATTGGTTTATCGAATGCCCATAGCGTGGCGGGTTATTTATTGGGATTGGCCGCCTTGTCGCTCTTATTTATCTGGAAAGCGCAAGACCTGAAACTGGGCTTCTATATCGTGGCTGGATTTATATCGGCTATTGTTGTTTTTGGTTGCCTGGGCTGGTTGCTGATCAAAGTATTGTCGGGCCTGCGTCATCAAGCCGGCGGTGTGTGGCGCTATGGCTTGGCTAATATTTATCGTCGCGCGATTTCAAGTGTTTTGCAAGCGGTGGCGCTGGGATTGGGTTTGATGGCATTGTTGGTGCTGACACTGATCCAGGATGATCTGATTGATGATTGGCATGCCAGCTTACCGCCGAATGCACCGAATCATTTTCTGGTGAATATTCAGGCAGACCAATTGCAACCATTGGAAGAGTTTTTTCGGCAATATGCCATTGAACATCCTCCTATATATCCGATGGTCAGGGGCCGGCTGATCAAAATTAATGGTAAAAACGTATCGCCGGAAGATTATGCGGATGATCCTCATGCAGAAAGGCATATCCGACGTGAATTCAATTTGTCGTGGGCGAGTCAGTTATCACTGGATAACCAGATTGTTCAGGGTTCCTGGTGGAATAAGGATACTGGTGAAGCTGTTTTGTCGATTGAAGAGGGCATTGCCAAAACAATTGGTGTCAAGTTAGGTGATGAGCTGACTTATGACATTGCAGGCAGCCATTTTTCCGCCAGAATCACCAGTGTGCGAAAAGTGGATTGGGATACCTTCCGCGTTAATTTTTTTGTTGTGGTGCCACCGGGCGTGCTGGAGAATTATCCGGTTAGCTATATCACCAGTTTTTATGTGCCACCTACAGAGATCAGCATGGTTCATGATCTGGTCAGGGCCTTTCCGAATATTCTGGTGGTTGATGTGGCAATAGTTATCGGTCAGGTGCAGCAAATGATTCGGCAAGTTTCCCAAGCCATTGAGTTTGTTTTTCTGTTTACGGTACTGGCTGGTTTTGCCGTGTTGTATGCAGCGATTGCGGCTACGCAAGATGAACGCATTTATGAAGCGGCCATTTTCAGAGCGCTGGGTGCCAGACGTGAGCAGCTCTCACGTGCCTGGGCGGCTGAATTTGCGATATTGGGTGGGCTGGCCGGCTTGTTTGCGTCTGCCGGCGCTACCGTGCTGGGTTACCTCATTGGGAAGCATGTCCTGCACCTTGACTATACCTTTAATCCTTGGATCTGGTTGGTCGGTATCTCTATCGGTGTGATCGGGGTTTCGGTGGCTGGCTTGCTGGGCACGCGTTCAGCGCTGTCAAGCCCGCCGTTATTGACGCTACGCAAAATTGGATAATCAAATAATCAATCTTGTGAATACGAGCATTTCACCAGCATCGATCCTTGATTCGCAATCACCCCAACTCAAAGCGCTGCCGCCATTGAGTCTGTATGTTCATATTCCCTGGTGCCTTAAGAAATGTCCTTATTGCGATTTCAATTCACACCAACTACGCGACGGGAATAGCCGGGTACCTGAGGAAGCTTATGTTGCGGCGCTGATACAGGATCTCGAATCTGCTTTGGCAGATATTTGGGGACGGCGACTTTGCAGCGTATTTTTTGGTGGTGGCACGCCGAGCTTATTCAGCGCCCAAGCAATTGATACGATATTGACCGCGGTACGGACCCTGCTGCCACTGGAACACTTTGCCGAAGTGACCTTGGAGGCCAATCCCGGCACCTTTGAGACGCAGAAATTTGCCGATTTTCGTAAAGCAGGCGTTAATCGCCTGTCGATTGGTATACAGAGTTTTAACCCGCAGCATCTGCAGGCCTTAGGGCGGGTGCACGATGATCAGGAAGCGCATCGTGCGGTGGAAATCGCGCTGAAAAATTTCGACAATATCAACCTTGATCTGATGTATGCATTGCCAGGACAAACACTGGCAGAGGCGCAGGCAGATATTGAAACCGCATGCATTTCTGGGGCTACGCATATTTCGGCCTATCATTTGACGCTGGAGCCCAATACGTTGTTTCATCGCTTTCCACCGAAGCTGCCTGACGATGAACAGGCGGCGGCGATGCAAGATTTGATTGAGCAAACCACTGCGAGCCATCACTATCAGAATTACGAAACTTCAGCGTTTGCACGGGCAGGTAAGGAATCGCGCCATAACATGAATTACTGGTTGTTTGGAGATTATATCGGCATCGGTGCAGGCGCACACAGTAAAATCAGTTTTGCCGATAAAATCGTGCGGCAGATGCGCTATAAGCAGCCGAAAGAATACTTGGCCAAAGCCCAGGCAGGTGAATCATTGATCCAGACGAAGCATGAATTGGCTGCTGAGGATCGGGGATTTGAATTCATGATGAATGCATTGCGGCTTAGCGGAGGATTTGACGTTTTCCTGTTTCAGGAGCGCACGGGCATGCCCATCGCTGCTATTCAGAAACAATTGGATGAGGCCGAGCAACGCGGCTTACTCGTGCACGATCATTACCGCATCAAGCCCACAGTACTAGGCAGGCGCTTTCTCAACGATCTTCTGCAAATTTTTTTGCCTTGAAAAAACAATTTGATTATGCGCTAAAATCACAGCCTCTAACTTGTCATTGGAGGAGTGCTTAGCATGGCGTATGTCAGACCTGAAGAAATCGTCGAAAACATGTTGCAGGCGGGCGCCAAGAAGGCGGGGCTGCCGGTCAGACAATTGCTGATCCGCGGTTTCCTATCAGGCGCTTTTCTGGGTTATGCCACCACGCTGGCGATTCTGGCGGCGACCCAAACGGGCTGGGGCATAGTGGGTGCGTTTGTGTTTCCAGTGGGCTTTGTCATGATCATTCTGCTCGGGCTGGAACTCGCCACTGGTAATTTCGCGCTGATTCCGATCGCGGTTAAGGACCAAAGAATTCCATTTAATTATTTGTTGAAGAATTGGAGTTGGGTACTGCTTGGCAACTTAATCGGCAGTGTCACCTATGCGTATTTGTATTGTGTCGTTGCAACCAAAATGGGATCGATCGACCCGGTCACTATGCCTGCGCTGCAAAGAACTATCCTTATTGCAGAGACCAAAACACTCGAATATGCAAAGCTCGGTCTGGACGGCACAATCACCGCCTTTACCAGTGCGTTGCTATGTAACTGGATGGTGACCTTAGGTGCCGTAATGGCATTTACTTCCACCACAACCATTGGCAAGATTGCTGCCATGTGGCTGCCAATCATGACGTTTTTTGGCCTCGGCTATGAGCATGCCATCGTCAATATGTTTGTGATTCCTGCTGGCATGTGGCTGGGCGCAGATATCACATTGGCTGACTGGTGGTTATGGAATGGACTTCCGGTAATCGCTGGCAATCTGTTCGGAGGCATGGTGTTTACCGGGTTTATGTTGTATTGGAGCTATAGTAAGGCGAGCTAGTAAAGGATGAAAAAGCGTATAATCATCATCCCTGGTTATTCTTTATTGATGAATGATTGAAACTAGCGGGTTGAAATTCCGATCGACCAATCGACCCTTATGATTTTGGGGTTGAAAGCATTATCCTGATTCAGCAAAATGTTATGCGGAGGGAATATGCTGAATATGCGTTGTTTTCGCTTACCCGATCCAATAAATCAATATGGCTCCTAAATTGTCCCTTTAAAAAAATGCCACGGACTGGCGCTTTACTCCCCTTATCTCGTGAACATCATACCTCACTCGTGATGGCGCGCGCCGCCCGACAAGCTGCAGATGACAAAGACAACGCTGCCTGTTCTGCGGCACTGGCGCGTATCGAAGCGCATTGGCGTATGGTGTTAGCTGCTCACTTTGCGCAGGAGGAGCAATTAATGCGTCTTGCGGCAGAGGCGCTCGATCCTGAGTCAGTGGCGCGTATTCTCGCTGAACATGCTGAGTTGCGCCTACTTGCTTGCGGACCTTGCTTGCTCGAGCCTGCTGCACGCCTGCGCCGATTTGCTGATCTTCTCGCTGCGCATGTGCGTTATGAAGAGCGCGTGCTTTTCCCACAGTTGCAATCACACCCGTAGATTGCTGCTGCAGATATACTTAATCCAATCCATTCAGAGAGGAGGTAATGAAGTTGAATTTCCCTGACTTTTATGAACAGGCGCCAATCGTGCATACTTATGATCCCTTTGCCGCCATGCTGGGTGCCGCCCCGGATGGGCTAATCGACTATCACTATCTGGACGCCGTGCGCCTGGCCGGACATTCTTGTCCTACCGTAGCCGGCGCATTTCTGATCGGACGGGCTGCGCTGGCCGCGCTTTATCCGGACAGACCTGCCGAGCGTGGCAACATTGCCGTACATATGCCCGCACCGGAAGATGACGGTACTACTGGTGTGGTGGCGCAAGTATTGACGCTCCTGACGGGTGCTGCCGCGGCCAATGGGTTTCAGGGCATGCGTGGACGCTTCAGACGCAACGGATTGCTCAGTTTTGCAGACCGCCGCGAAGGCGATGCGATCATTTTCAAGCGTCTCGATAACAATGCTAGTGTGGCAGTGACACTCGATGTTTCTTTGCTACCCGCTGATCCCGCGCAGGGAGAGCGTTTAATGGCTATTCTGCAGGATCGTGCTGATGCTTCTCAGCAAATTGCTTTTGCCAGCGCGTGGCAGGATCGCGTACGACGGCTGCTGCTTGAATTTGCCGATGATCCACAGGTAATTAACGTCACAACAATGAGTTGATGCAATTAAGTTTGCGGTAGCATAGATTGAGAGCGTTCGAAACAAATACACGATCTGGTTTTGACACCTAATCTAACTTTCGGTACATTCATTCTTGATGAAATTAGCGTTTTTTTCTATATCTTACAAGGACTTGTATGAAAGGTCTTATTTCAATGGGTTTAATTTTTTTATTAATCATGTTCACTGCGCAGGAAGGTTTAGCGCAGAAGAGGATCTATCTAGCGCCTGATGATCACACTGACTACATGTGGACGGCGGATGAAGCGGAATATGAGGATGCTTTTCTGACGATGACCGACTACTATCTCGACCAGATGGAAGCCACCGAGGCAAACGAGCCACCTTATCAGGCACGCTGGAATGCTGACGGCAGTTTCTGGATGTGGGTATATCAAAAAAACCGTTCAGCTGCACAGTTCCAGAGATTGATTGATCGGATCAAGGGCGGTCATTTCAGCATGCCGCTCAATGCGCTGGTACTGTCAAACGGCGGAACTCCGGCTGAAGCGGTGTTGCGCGGCATGTATTACCCAGGCTTGATTCAGCGCAGATACGATGTTGATTTTCCGATTGCGATTGCGATGGAAAACCAGACGTTGCCGTATGGCTTATCCTCACTTTGGGCGGGTTCGGGAGCTAAATACTCGTGGAAGGGCGTGTGCGGATGCTCTTCGCATGTGCCGCACTTAAGTAACCGCGAGCGCGAAATCTATTATGTCGGCGGGCGCGACGGCAGCCGTGTGCTGATGAAATGGAATTCGCTGCTGCTTGATGCTACTGACGATAATACCTCCATCGGGGGATATGCCGAAGGGCGTGATCCTTTCACGACAGTCAATTTTGTCGATCATAACCCTTCATTCACATCGCGCTATCCTTTTCCAATCATCGGGATTTTTGGCAAGGGAGAGGACGATTTTAAAACGACCGACAATGAATTTATCACCGCCGCAAAACAACTGACCAATGCGAACCGCCAGGTCATTGTATCCAACCAGCTGGACTTTTTTAAGGATTTTGAGACCAATCACGGCGCGGATCTGGAAACCTTTGCAGCCAGCTATGGTAACGAATGGGAACTCTATTCGGCTTCGATGTCTGAGGTTTCAGCGCGCGTTAAACGCGCTGTGGAGAAGCTTCGCGGTGCTGATGCGCTTGCCACGCTCGTTTCCCTGAAGAACCCCGCCTTCATGGACAGCCGGATTGCAGCGCGAGACAAGGCGATGCTCAATTTTGGTCTGTATTTTGAACATAACTGGACGGCAGACGGCCCAGTTTCTCGTACTGCCAGAGCGGACTGGCAGCGGAAAATCGCAGGCGAGATTACTTCCTACGTCAACCGTCTGTACCGCGATGCGAAAAATCAGCTTGGCACATTGATACCCCGCAATGGCTCGAATCCGCGGTTTTATGTTTTTAACAGCTTGAGCTGGGCACGGACTGATTATGCTGATTTTCCAGTCAGCGATAAGAACCTGGTTCACGTGGTGGATGTATCGACCGGAGAGCAGGTGCCTTCACAGTATGTGACCGTGGCTGGAAGGACTCGCCTGAGAATTCTGGCGAGCAATGTCCCTTCGGTTGGTTACAAAGTATTTGAAATCAGAAGCGGCGCAGGCACTGCTTTTTCGAATGCGGCAACCCTCATCGGCAATGTCATCGAAAACGATTTTTACCGCATGACAGTTGCCAATACAGGCGCGATCACAAGTCTGATTGATAAAAAACGCGGCAACCGTGAGTTTGTGCGCAAGATTAATGATCGATGGGTCAATGATTTTGGTGGACGTGGTGGAAGTTTAGCAATCGAAAGTATCGGCCCGGTCAGTGTTACGCTGCGGGTGATTTCTGCGAGTCCGCATTTGCATACGACGCACATTATCTTCATCCGTAATACCAATCGCATCGAGATTCAAAACAACATCAAGCAGAATTTCGGTGAAGTGTTGACGTGGGGTTATTCCTTTAACGTTGATTCACCCAGTGTTTGGCATGAGGAAGTCGGGGCGGTGATCCGCGCCAGGCTTCTGGCGGACGGCGGACATTATTCGCCGAGAAATGCACGTTATGACTGGTTGACGATCAACCATTTTGCTGACGTATCCGGCGGCGGTGTCGGCGTGACCCTTTCCAATGCGGATGCCTATTATATGAAGCTAGGTGACAGCACTTACACTGTGCTTGATACCAGCACGCCACAACTCAATATTCTGGCGGGTGGACAGGTTGACGGTCCTAACTTGGGAATTCCGGATCAGGGCGGTGATGCGTGGTTTCTGCAAAGATTTGCCCTGCAGACACACGATCAATTCAACCAGACATCGGCGATGAAATTCTCACTCGAACATCAAAATCCGCTGATAACAGGTAAGGTGACGGGAACCAATCCATCTTACAGCGAGAATCAATACTCGTTCTTGACGATTTCTGATCCGGATGTTCTGCTCTGGGCTCTGAAGCCGGCTGAAGACGGGATAAAGCAAGGTGTTGTAGCACGGGTCTGGAATCAAGCCAATGCGACGAAGAACTACGTATTGTCGCTTGACTCTGATATTTTGTCGGCAAAAAGGACGACCCATATCGAAACCGATATTGCCAATGCCAGCCTCGTGAATGGAGATTTGTCAGCATCGCTGGCTGCACATCAGATACAAACCCATCGCCTGCAGCTTGACTGATACTATGCCGATGGCGATAGTTTTTTTCGCTGGTAAATAGAGCATTGTTTCCCGGTAGAGTTTTTCTAAACGAAATATTAAGCATGCCAGAATTAAATTCTTTTATACCATCTTCCGTTTTCTACAGCCTCATATTCAGCATATTCATTGATTATTAGTTCCCAAAGCTTTTTACTCTTTAATTCAATGAGCGTGTCATAGTCATTTTTTACAAAGAGATAAGTGGGAGGTTTGTCTCTAAATTCAGAATAAAAATCTTCCCATTGAAAATCCAAATAATATTCCAATATCCAACCATTCGTGCTTAATTCAGGCAAATGGGCTGTAAGCAGATACATTCTCGGGTTTCCGCATATAAAAATCGTATCTTCTGGTTTAATAACCTTAGCTATATTTTCTGAATCATTCTTAGCATAATCATAATTATTCAATTTGGTAAAATTTTTTGAAGCAATTCCCTGCCGAAGTGTATTTAATTGATGATAAAAAACCAATGGCAGGATTAAAACGATCAAGAAAACTTTTATCAGTTGTGTTTTTAGTTGCATTCTCAGCAGCCAATGATACAAGATGAAATCCAGACCGAGTGCAGCAAAGATGCCAATTGGGACATACAGTAATTGAAAGTGGTAGGACCACCATGAGGTTTTTTGCATGAGTATCACGAAAAATCCGATGACACCCCACGATATGATTAAACTGAAAAAATGAGATTCTCTTTTGGGAATAAGAAAAACACCAATTGCGGCGAGTAATAGAAACACCATCATTCTTTTGATAAACCATTTGACTGATGAATATAATCTATCCACAACGACTTGATCTTCCAGGCCGATAACGCTCGCTGGTATTTTGAAATAAATATTGAGAACCAGACCTTCGATCTGATGAATAAAAATATAAGATAAAAATATGGATACCGGTATGATAAATCCCAAGATTAATGGGAGTATGGGCTTAATGATATATTTCAGGCTTTTGCTTTTTAGGATGAATATAAAATGAATCAGAAGAAAGAAAAAAATTATCGGGCTGAAAACTAATTTGCATAATAAAACGATGCCTATGAGGACACCAATGGCCAGATAAGTAACAAACAATCTATCTTCCGTTTTATAGGCTCTATCTAATAGCCAGACAATAAGAAATAGAGGAAAATTAATCAGTGCTTCTAATTGAGTTAAATGCAGGGGTTGTGCATTGCAGTAATACACTGCAACAATGAACAGGGGCAGAAGCGCATTAAAATATTCAGCATGAAACAGTGAATATTTTTTTATCAAAGAGAACAGGATAAGGGAAAAAAGTACCCAATATCCCAATTCGAACAGATGGATATTGATATCGCCCCAGCCAAAAGTTTTGCCTGCTATTAAATAAAATAAATAAATACCGGGTTGTTTATAGTCAAAAAGATCTTTGTATAAGATCTTGCCCGAATCCAACATTTGAGCAATCACTACGAATAAGGATTGATCCCCTCCTAAAACAGTAGAGCTTTTAATTAAGCCCACAATGATTATGATGAGAAGGGAAGTAATAATCGCTAATCTAGTATTAAGGTATTGAATCATTATGTTTTAAGATGTAGTTAGATCAGGCAAGGGATAGATTAAGAAATTCCATTTCTGAAATTTTACACTTGGAATTTGGAAGCGAGTTCTTTAATAAAAATATGATTTCCCTTCATCTAAAAATTTGTCAGCTATATTTTGTTGGATCACGTCAGAAGAATAAATTGATTAAATGGTATATTTCCTCCTCCATTTGTTCTCTAGCAGCATCAATCTGTAAAACTCACCGTGATCAGGATCGATCGCCAGGCCTTGATAAATAATCAGTTTTCAAGATCGGCACCTGGATCCGATAAAACTTTCATCGGCAAGCTGATACGAATGGATCAAGTAATTTTACCTTCAGTTTTATTTACTTTTAATTGCTCTGCCAAATGCAACCAAGTTCGCACAACACTATCCGGATTGAGTGACAGAGTCTGAATACCTGCATTTACTAGCCAGTTGGCAAGATCAGGATGGTCAGAGGGACCTTGTCCGCAGATGCCGATGTATTTATTAGCCTGTAAGCAAGCATCTATGGCCTGACGTAATAAGGTTTTGACGGCAGGATTGCGTTCATCAAATGCCTCAGCCACTAGGCTGGAGTCACGATCAATGCCCAAAGTAAGCTGAGTGAGATCATTGGAGCCGATGGAGAAACCATCAAAATACTGTAGAAATTGCTCTGCCAGCAGCGCGTTGGCAGGAATTTCGCACATCATAATCAGGCGCAAGCCATTTTCACCCCGTTTGAGGCCGTTTGCAGCTAGCAGGTCGACAATCTGCCGGGCTTCTGTCAAGGTTCTGACGAAGGGAATCATGATTTCCACGTTAGTCAGGGCCATTTCATTGCGTATTTTTTTGAGCGCCTGACATTCCAGTTCGAAACAATCCCGAAAATTTTTAGAAATATAGCGAGATGCACCCCGAAAACCAAGCATCGGATTTTCCTCTTTGGGCTCATAATGTGAACCACCGATCAGATTGGCGTATTCGTTCGATTTAAAATCTGACAGACGTACAATGACCGGTTTGGGTGAAAACGCGGCGGCGATAGTGGCGATGCCTTCGCTGAGCTTGGCGACATAAAACTGCACCGGATTAGGATATCCAGCGCATTTTTCCATGATGGTTTGTTTCAGTTCATTGGGAAGTTGGGAATAATTGAGAATTGCTTTGGGATGTATGCCAATCATTCGGGTAATGATAAATTCCAGTCGCGCCAGTCCCACGCCGTGATTGGGCAGTTTCTGCAGATCAAATGCCAGATCTGGATTACCGATATTCATCGCAATTTTGACCGGTGGGGATGGCATCGACTCGAGTGCAAGCTCAGTGATTTCAATATCCAGCGCACCATCAAAAACGTAACCTTCATCACCCTCTGCGCAGGATGCGGTGACCATTTGACCTTCCATCAATACCTCAGTGGCGTCATTGCAGCCGACCACGGCAGGAATACCCAGTTCACGGGCAACAATGGCTGCGTGGCAAGTGCGGCCGCCGCGATTAGTTACAATCGCGGCTGCCCGTTTCATGACCGGCTCCCAATCGGGATCGGTCATGTCAGTGACCAGAACATCACCATCTTGTAACTTGGACATTTCCTGAGCACTGAGAATCAGCCGGGCTGGGCCACTGCCGATTTTTTGCCCGATTGCGCGGCCAGATACGAGAACTTTCGATTTGTTTTTCAACTGATAGCTTTTCAGCAGTTTGGTATCGATGAGCGATTGCACGGTTTCCGGACGGGCTTGTAGGATATACAGCTTGCCGTTGATACCATCTTTCCCCCACTCAATATCCATCGGTTTCTGATAATGTCGTTCAATGATGAGTGCCTGGTGCGCCAGTTCCTCAATTTCCTCATCGTTGATGGCAAAGCGACGTTGCTGAGACAGCGGTACAGCGCTGGTTTCTACTGTTTGATGCGCATCGGGATTTTGCGCATACTGGATTTGCACGCGCTTGGAACCCAGATTGCGTTTGATGATGGCGAATTTTCCCTGGATCAGTGAAGGCTTATAAACATAGAATTCATCCGGGTTGACGATGCCTTGTACGATTGCTTCACCCAATCCATAAGAAGCTGTGATCAGCACCACCTGATCAAAGCCGGATTCCGTGTCCAGCGTGAAAATGACACCGGAAGCACCGACATCACTGCGGACCATATGCTGAATCCCGACAGATAAAGCTACATCAGCATGCGCAAAACCTTTATGCACCCGGTAAGCGATGGCGCGATCGCCATACAGAGAGGCAAAGACACGTTTGACGGCGGTTAATAAATTATCCGCTCCACAAATATTCAGTAAGGTTTCCTGCTGCCCGGCAAATGATGCATCGGCAAGATCTTCTGCGGTGGCAGATGACCGTACCGCGACGGAAATGTTGCGATTACCGGCATTCAGCTGCATTTTTTCATAGGCGTGGAGGATTTCATCTTGCAAACGAGCAGGTAGTGGTGCTTCCATCATCCAGTTGCGAATTTCATGGCTGGTTCGGGCAAGTGCTGCAATATCTTTGACATCCAGTATCGAGAGGGCATGTGCGATCCGCTGATCCAAACCATTCAGTGCGAGAAAATCACGAAATGCATGGGCTGTCGTGGCGAATCCATTGGGCACACTGACACCGGCTGCAGATAATTGACTGATCATTTCACCTAAGGATGCATTTTTACCGCCGACGCGATCCACATCCGTCGCGCGTAACTGGTCAAGCCAAAGAATATAATCTGAGCTCATTTTCTACCTGCTTATAAACAACTGGTTATCGTTTAAGTATGTTCTCGCTGCACAATTATCAGCGTGGTGTGAGAACGACTTTTCCTATCGGATGATCTTGTTCAAGAAAACTTTGTGCTGCTGCAGCTTCTGCCAAATCATAAGTGCGCGCAATTTCGATGATCAGTTCGTTTTCATCGAATAATGCGGCGCATCGCCTCAATATTTCAGCTTGGTGTAATTTTGCCTCTTCCAATTCCATCAGAACAGGTGTCAACATCATTTCAAGGCTAAACCGCACATTCCGTATCCGTGCCTCACTCCAGTGAGTGTCAGGCAAAGGCTGCAGAATCGTCACTACGTCACCGTAAGGTTTAACACAGCTGAAACAGCTTTGTAACACATCCGCACCGACCGTGTCGAAGACAATATCCACACCTCTACCCGTCCATTGGGACACTTCTGCAGTGACATCCTGCGTCTGGTAATTGATGATTTTATCTGCACCCAAGCGTTTGACAAAATTTGCCTTTTCTTCATTGCTCACCGTTGTGATTACTTTTGCGCCAGCCAGTTTTGCCAATTGAATGGCTGCATGACCTACACCTCCGGCTCCTGCGTGGATCAATATCGTTTGATCGTGGGATATACGTGCCCGATCGTGTAAGGCTTCCCATGCAGTGATAAGAACCAGAGGCGCCGCAGCCGCCTGTTCAAATGATAAGGACTGCGGTTTTAATGCCAGCAAGTTTTCGTCTACCAGCACAAATTCAGCGTAAGTACCTTGACGCTTATTAAAGCCTGGTTGGGAAAAATATACTTCATCTCCAGGTTTGAAATTCTGCACATGACGGCCAACCGCTTCTATGATGCCGGCACCATCACATCCCGGTATCACAGGAAAGGAAACCGGGAAACGCTCGGGCGCAGTTCGAAGCTTGATATCAATCGGGTTGATACCGATGGCCTTGATACGCACCAGAACCTGATGATCACCACATTGCCCGGGAGCCTTGATATCACCGTATTGCAAGACACTGACTGCTCCGCCTTTTTCAAAATATACCGCTTTCATAGTCAACTCCATAGCATTTTCTTACACATAAAATTCTAATCTGTTTCCGGTCTAATTCTTACTTTCTTAAAGCGTAAAATATTTTTCTGAAAAATATTTCTCTGAATAATGTGATTGTATATTCGGCGAGAGATCGGGAAAGATGATACTGTTAATGGCACATTGCGGGATAAGATTGCGCTTATTTTCTGTCCTTGCTTGCAGAGAACGGTTTCAGTAAAAATGAACCTTAATCAAAATTTTAAATCGAATAATTCATTTATTCCAGGTTTACCTGTCATGTACCTCGATAAAATTTATACGCTGCAAACGGGGGTTAGCCTTAAAGTTTCAACGGATGCTTTACAAAAACTGATTGCAAACGCCATCAATCAGCGACTATTGCCAGAATTGGAAAGTATTCGCTGCATAGCAGATTTATATTCTTATCTGTCAGTTGTTGTCTATGAAGGCGCCGAGGATTTAATCAAGAGGCGGCATCGCTGGATCAATCATAAAATCAAAAAGGCATTACTCACCGGCCAACCAATTGCTTTCAGTACTTTTTGTAAGCTTTTCTGGCGTAATCTCGATGAAGATGATCCGGATGGCGACGAGTGGCAGCAATTGATCGCAAGTGAACAGTTTTATTCTCAATTGACTGCTCTATTAAATAAATTGCGCATCACTGAACGCAATTTGCAGCAATATATGACAACACTGCCAGATTTGAATTTAGAGTCAGCGTAAGTAAGAAGCTGTTGCCTTGGCAATAGCTTCCATTTTCCCAACGAAATTCCGGAATCGAATCAATATTCTCATGCGTGTATTCGGCCCCAGTACGAGGACACCCTTGCGTCCTCTCTCATGCACCGATACGGGTACTTCGTTTCCATTCAGAAACTTGGTGAGGATGATTCCTACTTCCAAATGGATATGGATGGCTCCAGCCACCGGATGAATTGATCAAATTATCGCATGAATCTTAGTGCAGGCGATCTAAATATGCCTGGTATATACAGCCTTTGGATCGAGATGATTAATGGTAGCCATGATCTGCTGCGGCTTGGACAAAGCCGGTGCCATGCTCCAGCGATTCAGTGCGTCGTTGCCGATGCGAACCATGCCGGTGTGATTTTCTTTTACCTTGTCAAGGTCGATCTCACGATCAAAGAAACCAAGCCGGAAACGGACTAATTCAATATCTTCCAGTGCACCGGTTAGAAACTTCCAGCCTGGTTTGATACCGTAGCGCTCGGTGTATTGCTTGAGGTCCGTAGGAGAGTCCTGTTCGGGCTGCAAGGTAATTGAATACATAAAGACCTCGCGCCCGATGCGCTCAGCCAGCATGTCTTGCACATGCAGGAGGTTGGCTGTCGCTCGCGGGCAAATACCAGCACATTGAGCATACATCATATTAATGACGACAACTTTATCGCGAATCAAATCGTCATAAAATCTAACCACTTCCCCTTCATGCGTATAGAGCGCTACGTTAGGGAACGGGGTGGCGCTCATGGTATCCCTGTTGTCCCAGTTGGTGGTATGGGATATCTTTTGGCTGAGTGCCTGCCACCCCGCATTCAAGCCAATTAATCCGAGTGTGGCAACACCCATGCCTGCCAGTATTTCTCTACGAGAAATCGTTTTTTCTTCGTTCATGATTTGCTCCTTTTCTATACAATGTCCCAACGCAGCATCATGGCGTGGTCTTCGTGGATCATATTGTGGCAGTGCATCACATACTTGCCTTTGAAATCCCGGAAACGCAGGAATACTCTCAGGCGTGTGTTTGGTCCCAGCACGAAAACATCCTTGCGCGCTCTTTCGTGTGCGGGCACGGGCACTTCAACGCCATCCACGAATTTGTTCAGGATGATGCCTTCTTCGAAGTGAATATGGACAGGATGACTCCAACCGCCGGATGGATTGTTTAATTCCCATATTTCTGAGCTGCCTATCGCCATGCGAGCACGTGCAGAGTTCACGTCAACAAAGCGGTCATTGATCGCCCACATGCCGTTTTTGCGTACGAAATTCCAGCGTCTGACGG